>JALHFZ010000178.1 GCA_022837505.1 Synergistaceae bacterium | reverse complement strand
ACTCCACGGTGACCGATGGGAATTCTGGGGGGGGGCCGTCCGAGGCTATCCCGGGGCGGGCTTCCTCTTGCACCCCGTAGGACCCCAAGGTCCCTTTTCCGTTATCGCCCAGTGGTGGAACGAAAACGGAGGGAGCTGGTCCCTCGAGGGCCGGTATCGTTTTGATAAAAGCTGGGGCATTTTCTATCGCTACCTGGATAAGGGTGATGACAGTGTCGGGTCATTGGGGTTCTTCTACCTCTTTTGATGAGGGTCACCCCTCCCTCGGCCTATTTATTACCTTCGAGGGAATTGACGGATCCGGAAAGAGCACCCTGGCCGGGTCCGTCTTTCGCAAACTGGCAGAGAGACTTGGTATGGACCGAATGGTCATGACCCATGAACCGGGCGGGTGGGATGGGGGAGAGGTGCTGCGGGAGACCCTCATCGGGGGAGACCTCAAGAGCGTACTGACCGAGACGCTTCTTTTTCTGGCCGACCGGGCTGAACACGTCGAACGGGTCATTCGGCCGGGGTTAGGGGCGGGAAAAGTGATCCTTTGCGAAAGATACTCCGATTCCACCTTGGCATACCAGGTTTTCGGAAAAAGCTTCCCCAGGGGGGTTGTGGAAGAGATCTCCGCTGGAGGCCGTTTCCCCAGGCCGGACCTGACATTTTGGCTTGATGTTCCTGTCAGGGTGGCACTGGGAAGAATTGTTGCCAGGAAGGGGAAACCCGACAGGTTTGAGAAGGACGGACCACTCCTGGAACGCATCCGGCTCGGTTACGGGACCCTTTGCCACGAGGAGCCGGCAAGATTCAAGAGGATGGATGGCACTAAGGATCCCGACGAACTGGTGGATACCATGGCATCAAGCATCATGGCACTTTTGATGAAAAAGGGGAGCCTTCGGTGAAAAACCTTGGCGAAACGATGAAGGGAGGCAAGAAGGAAAGGGAGGCAAAGAACTTGGAGAATAACCTTTCCTCCTTCGTCGACGAGGTTTCCTCCGTGGTAGGATCTGATGGGGCACGCCTACCTGTGGCCGGTGTAATGCCTTTTTCGTTACATATGGATTTTGCCATGGCCTGCGCCAGGAAGATCCTGTGCTTTTCCGGCGACGGTTGCGGGACCTGTTCCGCCTGCAGGGCTTGGTCCAAAACGGAACAACCGGACCTGATCTTTTTTGGGGCCCCCGGGGAACCTCCCGGCATCAAGGATTGCAGGAAGCTTTGGGAGGAACTTTCCCTGAAACCCGTCATCTCCAGGAAGAGGGTGGCCGTTATCCACTCGTCCCACAAGCTCTCCCTCCCGGCGGCGAACAGTCTTCTGAAAATATCCGAGGAGACGCCTTCGACGGGGGCCTTGATCTTTTTGCTGGAGGAAAACGTGCTCATTCCCACCCTGAGGAGCAGGTTGAGACTCTTTCAGTTTCGCGGAAGTGTCGGCCCTGAACCTGGGGGAGAGGCCACCCCTCCCGGTGTTCATGAATTTGTAAAATGGGTCGGGAAGACCAGGAAACTGGAGTCGAAGGTCCTCGCCGCCGAGATCCAGGGTTGGGTGGGGTTTTTCCTGGGCAAGGGAGACCATTGTAGGGCAGCGGGCCTGGATACGATCCGTCTCATGGCGG
>JALHFZ010000177.1 GCA_022837505.1 Synergistaceae bacterium | reverse complement strand
ATAGCTCCACAGCTTCTCCATGGACTCCCTCTTCCTGATGGGCGGGTTGAACTTCGCAAAGGGGCCGAGGGGAGCGACATCCTCCTCGCAGAGAAAGAGATACTGAGGACAGGTCTCGGCGTAGACGTCCATCCCCTCGTTCTTCGCCCTCCGGACGAGCTCCATGGCCTCGGGGGTGGAGATATGGCAGATGCTGACCCGGGCTCCTGTAGAGCGGGCAAAGCAGAGAACTTTCTCCACGGCGGAGATCTCCGCCAGAGGGGGGCGGGCCTTGCCGTGGGCGTAGAAATCCCGTTCTCCCCGCTCTTTAAGATCTTTGGTTAGGCTCGAGATCAGGGGATCGTTCTCGGCGTGGACGGCGCAGATTTTCCCCGTCTTCGCCACCGCCTGCAGTATTTCGAGGAGGTTGCCGTCATCCTCGGCGCAGGTCCCCTCGAATTCCTCCCCCCGGCCCGCAGGGGGCTTGAAGAGGAAGGTCTTGAAGGCGGCGACCCCTGCCTCGGCAAGAGCCGGGATGAACTCAGGGCGGTTCCCTGCAGCGCCGTAAAAGGCGAAATCAATGAGGGAACCCTCTGAGGCCGCTTTGACCCTGGAGCGCAGGATTTCGGGGGTGTACTGAGGGGGGCTTGAGATGGGCATCTCGAGGATCGTGGTGATCCCTCCCGCAGCGGCGGCCAGGCTCTCCGTGGCGAAGGTCCCCCGCTCTCTCCTCCCCGGGTCGCGGACGTGCACATGGGTGTCTATTCCCCCCGGCAGGAGGGTGGCCCCCTTAAGGTCGATCTCCCGCTCCCCTTCCGGAAGGAAGGGGTTTGCTCCGAGAGCGGCTATGCGGCCGTCAACAATGGCCAGGCCGCCGTCGCAGAAAACACCTTCCGAGAAAAATCTGCCGTTTCTGAGGACAATGCCAGCTCTGGTCACAGAGAATCTTCTCCCTTCGGCAGTTCAACCTTCCGCCTCATGGCCGCGGCCGTTTCGAGAACGGCATCCACCATCCTGCGGATGACCTCCTCCGAGGCGCGCCCGGCAGGCATGGTGATCCCCACGCTTCCGTAGGCGTTTTCGGCGGAGAAGAAGAGCGGAGCCGCGATGCCCGTCACGCCCGGGTCAACAGCGCCCGTGGAGACGACGAATCCTCCGTTTCTCAGTGCGCGGTACCGCTCAAGGAGTTTTTCGGGGTCCGTCTCCGTCTTCTCCGTAAAGGCTGGAAGGGGTGCGCGAAAGAGCAGGGAGCGGACTCGCTCCTCAGGCATTCCGAGAAGGACGGCGAATCCCGTTCCGCCAGCATGAAGGGGAAAGGGCTGGCCTATCTCCGAGGAGATGGTCAGCCTCTGGGATGAATCGATCTTATCTACACATACCGCTTCGGCGTTGTTTGCCATGGAGAGGACTGCCGTCTCACCTGTCTTTCGGGCGAGTTCCTCGAGCAGCGGACGGACAACGGCCCGGGAAGAGAGCCCGGAGTCTGCCTGGGAAGCAAGCATGAGAACCTTCAGACCAGGGGTATAGAATTCGCTTCCGGGTATTTTGCGGAGCCATCCGGCGCTTTCGAGGGTAAGGACAAGACGGTGGACAGTACTGCGGTGCAGGCCGATTCGCCTGGATATTTCGGGTATTGCCAA
>JALHFZ010000176.1 GCA_022837505.1 Synergistaceae bacterium | reverse complement strand
GTGACCGTGGTGGTGATCAGGTCACCCTCAATCTTTGAGGGGACCACCGACCAGACGCCATCCTCAAGCCTTGCGATCGTCGCTGTGGTGGCGGTCGGCGGGAGGGAGAAGGAGAGGAGGGCGGCGGGGCTGAACGTGCGGTTAGCAGGGGTCAGTGCGTAGGCACGCCCGGCCGTGGACCAGCCATCGGGGAGGGTACCCTCGAAAGTTAGAGAGAGGAGTGTAACACCCTCGAGATCGGTCCCGGTGAGGGAGACCTTACCGTCAATTGAATAGACCGTTCCGGAGGTTGTGGTGGAGGTGCCGGATCCACCGCTGCTGCCTCCTGAACCACCGCTGCTGCCGCCGGATCCACCGCTACCTCCTGAACCACCACTCTCACCAGAACCACCAGAAGAGGAAGAGCTGACGATGATCCTCTGGGAAAGAATCTCTGAACCGTCGATCAGGACGGTGACCGTTGCAGTACCGCTCTCAATACCATGCAAGGCAAACGAGATTGTTCCGTTGTTTGGTCCATTCTTCTTGCCATTTACCTCCATCCTGGCGGTGATGCTCTTGGATGCGGCCTTTCCACTAATAGTGACAAGTTCGAGAGTCCCGCTTGGGAGGTTGCGGGGCTGGCTTATCCTGGTCTCGCCGTTTTCATCGGCACTGTAATTCAGGGAGACCGAACCACCGTCAGGGAGTATTGCTGAGAGCATGGTCCAGTTTGTGCCATCTGTGTAGGCATTGACCTCCCCATTGGTCAGGGAGAAGGGGAGGGTAATGTCAATAGCTTTGAAAGAGAAGATATCTCCTGGGGTTGCGTCAAACTCTGCATTGATGCCGAGGCTGAATGTGGAATTTTCAGGGAGGTCATTCACATTCACGTTGATAGTATCCCCCGGGGCGATCGTGGTGGGATTTATGGTGACCGAAGCCGCTGTCGCGGTTGGCACCAAAAGAAGGAGCAGGATCAAAACTATGTTAGATCTTTTCATATGGAGTTCTCCTTTTGTTTGATAGGATGGTGATTTTTAGAAATAAAAAGGTTTATGGATTGTTAGTGTAAACTGCACAGCCCTGGGAATGGGATTTCTGGGGTTATGGTCCATCTTCCCCCGGGGAGAATAAGGCAGGCAAGTTTAAGAACGCTTTTTGAGAACATCCGGGTGTGGTGGTTGCCATATCGGAAGAGTATCTGTTTTTCAACTAACTCTGCAAGGACTCCCCGGTCTTCATGCCGGGAAGAAAGTATCGGTTCTTCCGGTATCCTCACATGGAGCAGTTTCTCGACGGTACATGGAAGTTTGGCGCGTCAAAACTGGTGAAACACCAGGACGGGGCGTACTACTTCCACCTCTGTTGCGCGAGAGGGAGATAGAAACCCGTGAAGTCACGGAGTCTTCGACCTTCATGGGAGTGGACGTGGGCCAGAACTTCCTTGCAGTTGCCTCGACAACCGACAGGAAGTGTCGGTTCTTCTGTGGCGGGAAAGCCAGGGATCTCCGAAACATCTATTCTACCATGCGGAAACGGTTGCAGTCGAAGGGCACCCGGTCGGCAAAGAGGATGCTGAAGCATCTCTCTGGCCGGGAGAGACGGCTGATGACTGATATGAACCACCGCATCTCGAAGG
>JALHFZ010000175.1 GCA_022837505.1 Synergistaceae bacterium | reverse complement strand
ACACATCCTTCCTCTGCTCGACATTGCTTTCCACAAGGAGGCGACGGCCATGAAGAGCATACGAAACGTCCTCGGAGAATTCGCCCTGAAAAGGGTCCTCGGCTACCTCGACGCCGATCCGACGGAAAATCTTCCGAAAATCATCGACTGGATCGACAAACTCGACCGGACGAACTGGTACGGAAGCGCCTACGACAAGCTCAGAGAATATCTCGACGATCCCTCAAACAACTGGAATCTCCTCATGAAAAGCGTCTACACCGACATTGACCCGGCCGTCAGGAAAAAACTCTTTGAGAATTTCATCGTCCATGCCGGAATTCTCGGCAATCTTGAGCGCCGCTCCCTCTCGAAAAGGGAGGACTGCAGCGTCCCCTGGGCCATGCTCATCGACCCGACCTCCGCCTGCAATCTGCACTGCATCGGCTGCTGGGCCGCCCAGTACGGCCACAAACTCTCTCTGGATTTCGAGACCCTCGACGATATCATCCGCCAGGGAAAAGAGATGGGCACGTACATGTACCTCTTCTCGGGGGGAGAACCCCTCATGCGCAAAAAAGACATTCTGAGGCTGTGCGAAAAACACGATGACTGCGTCTTCATGGCCTTTACAAACGGAACCCTGATCGACGAGTCCTTTGCCCGGGAGATGCTGCGGGTGAAGAACTTCGTCCCCGCGCTCAGCGTCGAGGGGTTCGAAGAGGAGACGGACCTGCGCCGGGGCAGGGGAACCTACCAGGCGGTGATAAACGCCATGAAGATCCTTCAGGAGTACAATCTCCCCTTCGGATTCTCCGCCTGCTATCACAGCAAAAACACGGAGGTCATGGGAAGCGAGGCCTTTCTCGACGATATGATCGAGAGAGGCTGCAAATTCGCCTGGTACTTCACCTATATCCCCGTGGGAAAGGACGCGGTTCCCGAACTTATGGCCACGGCGGATCAGAGGGAATACATGTACCGGCAGCTCCGGGAATTCCGCCGGACAAAGCCTCTCTTCACCCTCGACTTCTGGAATGACGGAGAATACGTGGACGGCTGCATCGCAGGAGGGCGGCGGTATCTCCATATCAACGCCGCCGGGGATATCGAGCCCTGCGCCTTCATCCACTATGCCGACAGCAATATCAGGGAGAAGACCATCCTCGAGGCCCTGAAATCCCCCCTCTTTCAGCAGTACCGGAAAAACCAGCCCTTCAACTGCAATCATCTCAGGCCCTGTCCGCTTCTCGATAATCCGGCCCGGCTGGCCGCCATGGTCCATGCCTCGGGAGCGTCCTCCACGGAGCTCACCGCACCGGAAGACGTGGATGTTCTCACGGCCCGGTGCGTCCCTGTCGCCGGGAAGTGGGCATCCCGGGCAGCGGAAATTCAGCGGAAGGGCGCGGCCGAAAGGGAAGCGACAAAGGCCTGAAGCACTCCACAGCTCTAAAACCCGCGACACAAAGACCCCGGGCCTCCCCGGGGTCTTTGAAATTTCTTTTTTATACTTTCTTTGAGTATCCGGTATCGGACAGGGTATTTCAGCCCTCTTCTACTCTGTCATCTCCTAGGTTTTTGAGCCCGACCCCTCCGGACTCCTTGGTCCTTCCGGGTTCACCGGGAAGGGGCAAGCGGGTTACAAGGA
>JALHFZ010000174.1 GCA_022837505.1 Synergistaceae bacterium | reverse complement strand
GATAGTCCACCTCCCTTCGGATAGCGAAACATGGCTATTATACCCAAGGAAGGGGAGTGCGGACGTTTTCTTAGACAACAGTGATTTTACCTCATGAATATGTGTAGGATTAGTGCAACCGCTTGCAGAAAATAAATGGATGTGGTATCCTTCCCTCAGTCGAGAGAAAGGGGGAAAAAGAAATGACTTTATGCACGGCGGTTTTTCTTCTGCCCTTTTCCCCTGTTGCGAGGATAGACGGTATTTCGGAAAGAGCCTTTCTCCCCGAAGGAGAGGGGCTCTTTTTTGCTGAAGGGGGTTGACGGAATGGCAGGGAAGGCTGAAGTGAAATGGGTCGAAAAGGCCGAGGTGCTGTCGGAGAGGGATATGGAGCGCATCCTTCGCCGGATAGCGGTGGAGATCGTCGAGCGGAACAAGGGGCTCGAGAAGGTGATCCTGATAGGCATTCAGCGCCGGGGGGTCTACCTCGCTGCCCGGCTGCGGGAGATTCTGAAGGAGATGGAGAACGTGAAGGTCCCCCGGGGAGAGCTGGACATCACCCTCTATCGGGATGACATCTCCACCCTGGCGGACCAGCCGGTGGTCCACAGTACCTCCGTACCGGGAGACATCACAGGGAAACGGGTGGTGCTGGTGGACGACGTGCTCTTTACGGGGCGCACCATCCGGGCTGCCCTCGACGCCCTGACCGACCTCGGGCGTCCCGAGCGGGTTCAGCTCGTGGTGCTGGTGGACCGGGGGCACAGGGAGCTTCCCATCGCCGCGGACTACGTGGGGAAGGTGATCCCCACCTCGAGGATGGAAAACGTGGAGGTTCGGGTGAAGGAGCTTGACGGCGAAGACCGGGCGGTCATCTGTGAACGGACGGAAGGAGAAGAGCATGGAGTGGAGGCATAGAGGTCTTATCAACCTTGAGGGGTGGACGAGGGAAGAACTTCTTTTTTTTCTCGAGCAGGCTGATTACATGGACGAGCTGATGAACCGTCCCATAAAGAAGGTTCCGGCCCTGAGGGGCAAGATGGTGGTGAACTTCTTCTACGAAAACTCGACCCGGACGAGGGTGTCCTTCGAGCTGGCCGAGAAGATGCTCTCCGCCGATGTGGTGAACTGGTCCGCCTCGGGGTCGAGCACGAGCAAGGGGGAGAGCCTCAGGGATACCGCCTGGACCCTCGAGGCCATGGGGGCTGACGCGGTGGTGGTGCGCCACTCCGCCGTAGGCGTCCCCGACTACCTTTCAAAGAAGCTGAAGCGGGCGGCGGTCTTCAACGCAGGGGACGGCACGAACGGCCACCCCACCCAGGCTTTGCTCGATCTTCATTCAGCTCGGAAAAGATTCGGAGATCTTGATGGAGCCCGCATGGTCATGATCGGCGATGTCTCCCACAGCCGGGTTGCCCGGTCGGATATTCAGGCCTTCTCAAAGATGGGGGTGACGGTCTCCCTCTCAGGGCCGGCCACGCTCATGCCCGAGGACCTTGCACCCCTCGGAGTCGAGTATATTCCCGACGCCCGGGAGGCCGTGCGGGGGGCGAATATCCTCTACTTCCTGCGGATTCAGCGGGAGCGGATGGAGGAGGGGCTGATCCCCTCCGTGGACGAATATCACCGCCGCTGGGGAGGAACGGAGGAACT
>JALHFZ010000071.1 GCA_022837505.1 Synergistaceae bacterium | reverse complement strand
AGGACCTTTTTTCGTCCGAAGGAGAAGAAGAGGGTCTTCTCCACAGGACAGGCCTCGGTGCACCGTCCGCAGGAAATGCAGTCCGGGTCCGTCACCCGTTCTACCGACAGAGGCTCAAGCCCCATGGGGCAGGCCTGATTGCACTTGCCGCAGGTGATGCAGGTCTCTTCGCTGCGGGTGACTTTCGTCAGACTGAATTTCTGCGCTATTCCGAGGGCCGCGCCGAGGGGGCAGAGGTAGCGGCACCAGAATCGTTCTATGAAGACCCCCGCTCCGATGACGAGCAGAAAAAGCACGACATACCCCCAGGGGGAGGAGACTATCTCGTCCCACCCGGCGCTGAGGTGCATCCACGAGACCCAGGGGTCCCAGGGGCGCCAGGCGAGGGTTCCCAGTGTCCAGGTGAAGTAGAGGATGGCGGCGAGGATGACGTACTTGAGCCATTTCAGCCGGCGGTCAACCGACGGAGGAAGTTCCCGGGCCCGGATGCCCAGCTTGCGGGCTCCCCGGGTGGTCAGCTCGCCGATCGTCCCGAGGGGGCAGATCCATCCGCAGAAAACCCGTCCGAAAAGCAGGGTTATAGCCGCCACGGAGACGAAGAGCACCATGGCGCTCGGGGCTGTCCGGCGAAGCCACGTGCCGGAGCGCAGCCAGGTATAGAGGCTTTCAAGCCCTCCCAGGGGGCAGAGGGCATCCACCGGCGGCACCCCTGCGGGTCCGCCTCCCAGGACCTGATGGCGGTATCCCACCCAGGTTAAAAACAGAAGAAAACTGATCATGACGGCGTAGCGGATTTTTTTCCAGTGCCCCATGGTTCCTCACACTCCTTTATTCGGTTCAGCGACGATAGCATTTTCGCAGAAGGGGGCACATCCGTATTTATACTCCCCCTGGGTACCGATTCTGCTGAAAAGAGGGGGAAGGAGAAAGGGGGCGGGATTTTTTTATTGTACAATGGCAGAAGGATGCTCTTCTCTGAAAGGAGTGGTGAAGATGATACAAGCCGGTATTTTCGTGTTTCCCCAGGTGGAGGAGCTCGACTTCGTCGGTCCCTTCGAGACCCTGTCCGCCGCGAATACTCTCGCTCCCGGAAGCATTGATGTGAAGCTGATCGCCTCTGAGTACGTCGAGTACCCCTTCCGGCCTGACCAGTACAGGGAATTTTAGGAGGCAGATCATGGATATTTCCCCTCTCGCAGGACAGCGCCCCCCCTGGTCCATGCTGGCGGATATCCCCCGGCTCGTCTCGGCGTACTATACCCGGAAGCCCGACCGGGATGACCCCCTTCAGGGGATCTCCTTCGGAACCTCCGGACACCGGGGGTCCTCCCTGAAGAGCTCCTTCAACGAGGAGCATATTATCGCCGTCTGCGCGGCAATCGTCGAGTACCGCAGGGGAGCGGGGATCGATGGCCCCCTCTTTCTCGGCATCGACACCCATGCCCTCTCGGAACCGGCCTTCCGCACGGCCCTCGAGGTCTTCTCCGCAGCCGGGGTGGAGACCCGCATTTCCGATCATCTCGGCTATACCCCCACCCCGGTCATCTCCCACGCGATTCTGAGCTGGAACCGGGGGAAGCACCGGGGAACGGCCGACGGCGTGGTCATCACCCCCTCCCACAACCCTCCCGAGGACGGAGGATTCAAATACAACCCACCCTCGGCCGGTCCCGCCGACCCTGAGATGACCGGGGCGATTCAGAAAAGGGCAAACGAAATTCTCCGCCAGGGGGCCGGAAGTGTGCCCCGCTTCTCCTTCGACAAGGCCCTGAAGACTCAGTGCATACGAAGCCGGGATTACATCACCCCCTATGTGGATGACCTTGCGTCCGTGGTGGACATGGAGGCCATCGCCCGGTCGGAGATCTCCATCGGAGCCGATCCCATGGGAGGGTCGGGGGTCAGCTACTGGGAGGTCATCGCCGAACGGTACGGTCTCAACCTGACGGTGGTGAACCCCAGGGTCGACCCCACCTTCTCCTTCATGTCCGTCGACTGGGACGGAAAGATCAGGATGGACTGCTCTTCGCCCTGGGCCATGGCGGGGCTCGTGGAGATGAAGGACTCCTACGACATCGCCTTCGGCAACGACACGGATTTCGACCGCCACGGAATCGTCGTCCCCGACCGGGGGCTGCTTCCGCCCAACGACTACCTTGCTGCGGCAGTGGAATATCTCTTCACCCACCGGCCCGGCTGGGGTCCCGCCGCGGCCGTGGGGAAGACCCTCGTGTCCACCGCCCTCCTTGACCGGGTCGCCCGATTTGTGGGGCGGAAATGCGTGGAGGTGCCCGTGGGGTTCAAATGGTTTGTCGAGGGGCTTCTCGACGGCTCCCTCGGCTTCGGAGGAGAGGAGAGCGCGGGAGCATCCTTCCTGAGGAGGAACGGAACGGTCTGGACCACCGACAAGGACGGATTCATCATGGATCTGCTGGCTGCGGAGATCCTCGCCGTCACAGGGGAGCACCCGGGAAAGCGGTACGACCGCCTGACAGAACGGTTGGGGGTGCCCTACTACGCCCGGATCGACGCCCGGGCCACCATCGATCAGAAGAAAGTGCTGAAGAACCTTACCCCCGAGGCAGTTGCAGCAGATACTCTGGCGGGAGAGCCGATTATTTCGAAAATCACCCGGGCCCCCGGCAACGGAGAGCCCATCGGAGGGCTGAAGGTCGAGTCGGAGAACGGATGGTTCGCCGCCCGGCCGTCGGGCACCGAGGAAGTCTACAAGATCTATGCCGAAAGCTTCCTGGGGGAGAAGCACCTGTCCCTCCTTCAGCAGGAGGCCCGGGAGATGATCGCTGCCGCCTTTACCGCCCGGGGAGTATAAAAAAGAAAGGGAGCCCCTCCTTTTTCAAAAAAGAGGGCTCCCTTCCGTCCGGTCTTCAGGTCCGGGAAGGGGCGAAAAAAAAGCCGCCCCCCGAAGGGACGGCTGCAGCTGAAGGGTCTCAGGCTTTGTTGCTCTCATTCCTCTTCATCTTGAAGACGATCATGACAACACCGATAACTGCCATGATCCCCAGCCATACCATTGTGGCCGTATTCATGGATTACACCTCCCCTGAGTGCGCCGTGGTGATCATGGGTCTATGAGTCCGGAATGAATCAAATACTAAAGAGAAGAGAATAAATTCACAAAAAATGATGCTGAAAAAAAGAATATTATTTCTTTGTGTATTTACCCTACCATAGAAGAAGAATTCCCACAACCCGAAAATGCTAAATTGTTAGATTTAATTTTTTTGCTCTTCAGTTTTATATCGATCGGGAATAGGGTAAAAAGAAGCCTCGTCTTATGAAGGCCATTTTTATAAGGGGAGCAGGGAAGTCACGGCAAAAAACAGGAGCAAGATACCCTGGCCGTTCCCGCCTTTTCGTTATAAGTATGAAAATTCATGATATGCTGCCCTCTTTCAGCCTGGAACTTGGATAGAAAGCAGTTCAAAGAGCATGAGCAGGGCGGTTTCTTATCCTGGAAGGGGGGATTTTCTCTGTTTCCATCGGGGAAGTTTCAGTAATTTTTTCAAGATGGTATAATAGACCCACTCTTCATATAAAGGAAAGGTGAGTGATAGGGATGAAAAAGACATATCTTGCAGTCCTCCTGGCAGTCTGGGCTCTTCTTTCGGCCCCCGTGGCGGGATGGGCCCATCCGCCGTCGGAACTCGCCATAGTCTATGAAAGGGACGGAGGCGTCCTCACTGTGACGGCTTCCCACCGGGTGGGGGACGGAAAAACCCATTACATTAAGGAGTTTGTCCTCTTCATCGACGGAAAGAAGGTTGAATCCGTCACCCCCTCCGAACAGAAGGATACGGCCGAGGCGGTCGCCACCTTTAAGGCGGGGGACCTTGCGAAGGGAACTGTGGTGGAAGCGGAAGCGGTCTGCAATAAGTTCGGAAAGATAAAGGAAAAGATCGTAATTGAATGAAATGATGTGAACCCTGAGGGGGAAACGCCCCCCTCAGTCTGGAGTGCGCCTCCGCAGTCGGATGTCCATCCGGCTTTGGGGGCGTTTTTTTATGCTCTGAGGGCGAACTGTTCTCCCGGAGAAAGGGCGTTTCGGCTCTCCCCGTAGGTTTTTTCAGCCCTCTGCCGTCCCATTTCCGCCAGGGCCCTCACGGATGCGGCGGAGGCCGCGGCAGCGACCCGCATATCCTGGACGGAGGGGGAGCCGGGGGAGAGGGCAGCCTTCTTCACCTGCTCCATTATGCGAAGGGTCTCCTCGGGGGTATCCCCTCCTGGAGCCGAGATGGGGACCTCACCGCCCACAATATAGCTTTTTCCGTCCGGGCCGGTCATATATTTGTAGGAAATGGCTCCCGCATATTGTCCTCCGGCGGCTTTATGGGCCGTCTCGTGGGCGATCACATCCCGTTCTATCTCCCTCAGCCGGGAGGAGGCTGCGGCAAGCTCCCGATCCCTTTCCGAAGGGGACATTTCACCCGGTTTTTCTCCGGCCGTCCTCCCGGAGGGGTCGGCTTCCTTCTTCTTTCGGACGGTCACGGTCGCGCCGGTGATGTAGAGCCTTCCGTCCGGACCGGGGGTATAGGTGTAGTGAGCGGACGTGATCGTACCGTCCCGGGCGAGGGCGCTTTCCTGCCTGAGGATGTTCTTCTCCGCCCGGGAGAGCCCCTCCCGGCGGGAGTGGTCTGCCGGGGGGAGAAGGGGGGCGATTCTGTTCACTGGAGCAACCCGGGAAAGATAGGCCATGCCGGTCACCTCCTCAAGACGGAAAGAAAATTCTGCCGGCGGTAAGGGAAGGCCCCTTTATTTCAGCTTTCCCCATATCTGGTACCGGTATTTGTAGCCGTTCGATTCCACAGCTTGTTTAACCTCCCTGCGGATCTCCCGGTAGTCGAAACCGAAGGTGTATTTTTTCTTCAGAAGGGCCGACTGGTCATCTATCAACCCCTCGAGCCCTCCCGGCCCCGATGAGGTCTTCCACTTCTTGAGGGTCAGCCCTGACGTGTCGTTTCCATCCTGTCCCGCCCCGAGGCCCGTTCGCTGCTCCTCGAGGGTTTCATTGTAGGTGACTTCACCGGCTTCGATATCAAGCATGTAGCTGGCGGTGAAGATGAGTTTCTGCCGGGAGAAGAGGGTTTTTCGCTCGGAGATGACTGAGGTAAAGGAGTGGATATCCCCCCTCTGGTGGTAGACCACGGGCAGATTCTGCATTTTTTCCGTGACGATCTCCTTCAGCCTTTCGATAATCATCCGTCCCCGCTCCTTTCCTCGATCTTTTCTGCCCCTATTATACAGAAGATTTTACACCAATTCCCCTGTAAAGGGATTTTCGCCCCTCCCGAGGCAGGGAAATCAAAAGGGAGTACAATATATCAGGATATCAGGAGGTGTGAGGATGTTTCGTCTTGTACGGTCAGTTCTCTTTATGGTGCTTGCGGGGCTTCTCTTTCTTTTCTCCCTTGAGACCCTTGCCGACTATTATACAGGAGCCTCTCTTCAGAAAAAACTCAATGCCCTCCCCCCGGAGAATTACCTTCCCGAAATACGCCGCCTTGAGGGAGAGGGGAAATTGGAAGAGGCCTTCGAGCTGGCGGAATATGTCTGCGGAGAGGAAGACCTGCCGGGCAGGGAGGAGGCATGCGCTCGAAAGGAATCCCTCCGGCGGGAGCTTGATTCCCTCTGGGGGAGCGCCGGGAGGGCCCTTGCCGGATTCGTGACGGGGGAGGGGACCACCGCCGCCGCTGCGGCAGGGGCCATCGCCTCTGACCTGATCCTCTACGGCGACGTGAGAGACCTGGTGCTTCAGGGCTACCGCTCAATGAACGATGAGCCTGTTGACCCTGTCATCGCCGCCCTTGCAGGATTCGGCGTGGCGACAGAGCTCGTTGACCTGGTGGACTGGGTCCCCGCTGTCCTCAAGGCCTTCCGGAAGATGGGAGCCCTTTCCGCCCGGTTTGCCGACCTCGTGATAGGGATGGGGAAAAAAGCGGCGAAAACCGGCCGCCTCGACGGCGCCGCGAAAGCTCTGGCCGGCGACCTGTCCTCCCTGGTGGGGAAGGAGGGGCTGGGGTTCGGAAGAACTGCGGCGGTCTTCCGGCAGGTGGAGACGGCGGAGGATCTCGCCGGCCTGACAAAAGCTGCGGTGAAAAACGCCGACGCCGCCTACCTCGTGGTGAAGACCGGAGGGCGCGCGGGCCTTGATCTGCTGAAGGCCGCCGACGACATCCCCCACAGTGCAGCCCTGCTCAAAACCGCAGCGAAGAAGGGGGATGCAGGGGTGACCCTCCTCAGCTCCCTCCGAAGGGGAGGAGGGTATCGGGGGTGGCTGCTCACCGGCCGGTACAGCGCACGGATCGTCAAGAATATGAAGCTCGGCAGAGTGTCAGAATGGATGAAAGCTATCGTGACGGAATGGCCGGCAATGATCTGGATTCTCTGGGCGTCCCTGCTGGCAGGCCTGTTCGTTCTGTGCGGCCGGACCCACGCCCTTCTGCGGTGGACGGGAACGAAATTAAGAAAGTCAGGTTGACACTCTTTTATTCCGGTGATACCGTAGGGGCAGGATGTATAAAAGACCGACGCAAGTATCTTCATATTTCCATTAACGGGCGAAGGGACTCTTCACTCCGGAAAAAAATTTTTTGAATCCGAAAAACGAAAATATCAATTCTCTCCCTTTCCGCCTGGCGCAGCCCTTTCTATGGTATTTACAAATCACAGATATTTATTGCCGTGCTCCTGGCAGTAGATAAAGGGGACAGATGTATTATATTCAGTTATTTATGAAGGGGGGGAAACTTTAAGGGTTCGTTCTGGAACGAAGGTGTATTAAGTCCGTTTTTTGTCAGTTCTCAATGTGGTTATTTGAAAGGAGAATGATTCATGTTCAGTCGACGTTCCTTCTTCAGAACCTTTGTGCTTCTGGTCTTCTGCGTCGCCCTGGTTCTTCCCGCCGTCGCCTGCACTGATATCGTCGCGGGCAAGGACGCCACGGTTGACGGTTCGGTCATCACCTGCCATACCGCCGACGGCGCCTACTACGACGCCCAGATACGGTTTATTCCGGGGCAGAAATACCCCGCGGGCGCAAAGATGGACATCTTCCGCAACATCATAGGCGAAGAGCCCGGGGGATGGGTAAAGATCGGTGAAATCCCCCAGGTTGCCGAGACCTACGGATACTTCCATACCGGATATCCGGCCATGAACCAGCACCGGGTTGCCATGGGTGAGACCACCATCGGCCAGAAGGAGATTCTCAAGACCGTGGCCGCCGGCGGAAAAGCCATCATGACCATTGAGCAGCTTGCAGTCCTCGGTCTGCAACGGGCAAAGACTGCCCGTGAAGCCGTTCAGATTATGGGCGACCTCTCCCAGAAATACGGCATGCTTCCCTCCTGCGGTACGGAAGGGGAGTGCCTGACGGTCACCGACCCTGACGAAGCCTGGATTTTCCACGTTTACAGTACCGGTTTCGGCTGGCTTCCCGACAGCGGCAAGCCCGGCTCCGTATGGGCAGCCCAGCGGGTTCCCGACGATGAAGTGGTGATTGTGCCCAATATCGGCCGGATCCGTCAGATCGATCCCAAGGATACAAAGAATTTCATGGTGTCGGACAACTACATGCAGCATGCCATCGACACCGGCCTCTACGATCCCAAGAGCGGCGACCCCTTCGACTTCCAGGCCGCCTATACCCCTGCAACGGGGAATGACGACTGGGCTCTCAGCTCCATGTGGATCCGCAACCGCCTCTATACCATTCATAAGGCCCTCGCCCCGAGCCGCGAGTGGGAACCCTATGCCGCCACGAATTCCTACCCCTTCTCCATCAAACCCGAAAAGAAGATCTCCGTGCAGGACGTCATGGCCCTGATCCGCGAATACAACAAGGGGAGCGTCTTCGATATGTCCGAACACCCCGCATGGCTCATCGCCGGAAAAGACGGCAAAATGGAGAAAAGCCCCCTGACGACCCCCTTCCCCACGAAGCGCCAGGCGAAGCTGCTGAAGATCCCCTACTCCCGCACCATCGGCGTGTACAACTGCGCCTACAGCTGGGTCTCCCAGATGCGCAAAGACCTACCCGAGCCCGTGGGGGGCGTCATGTGGTTCGGCTACGACCAGCCCGCCCATACCCTCTACGTGCCCGTCTACACCGGAACGAGGGACACGAAGGAATCCTGGAAGAGCAACTTCGACCGCGACCTTTTCAGCTTCGACTCCGCCCAGTGGGCCTTCATGCTCCAGGACGACGTGGTGAACTGGCGTTACCAGGAGGCCATCGAGGACCTCAAGGCCGTTCGTGACCCCATAGAGGCCGAATTCTTCGCGAAACAGGCGGAGATCGAGAAAAAAGCAACGGAACTGTATAAGGAAGATCCCGCCAAGGCAGAGAAATTCCTCACGGACTACACGATCGAATGCATGGCGAAGGCCGAAAAAGCCTACTGGGACCTCAACGCACGGAGCATCGCGAAGTACATCAACAACCGGTAGCAGCAGCCCTATGTACCTGCCGGCATAACAGAAAAGGGAAGGGGAAATCCCAGGATTTCCCCTTCCCTTTTCTCATTCCGTT
>JALHFZ010000173.1 GCA_022837505.1 Synergistaceae bacterium | reverse complement strand
ACAATGAAAATTACCGGCGCATGACTGAGGCCATGAGCCCGGCAAGAGCGGCCCTTGAAGGAGGAATCGGGGCGCAGGCCGCAGAGTTCGCAAAGTTCCGGGAAACCACCTGGGAGGAGATCGCCTCTTCCGTGGGGAGCGAGATCACGAGCGCAGCCACCACCTTTGCCCTTGCCCTGGTGCCAGGATCGGGAACGAGTCTTATAAACAACATTTCAGCGGCGAACCGTTCGAAAGCAATGCAGCAGAAATTCTCCTCCCTGGGTGACGTGCTGCAGCAGTCGAAGCTGGCAAAGCGCTTCGGGCCCGCCGTCTCTGAAGTGATCGGCGAGCTGACAAAGAACGGCCCCATCGAGGAGATCGGGATCAACGCAAGGGTCTTTTCCGATACCCTTGAGCAGGCTGGGGGGGACCCAGTAGAGGCAGCGAAGGAGTTGGGGATCTCAGCGGAGGCCCTGGCGGAAGCGCGGGAGCTGGACGGTGACGTCTGGGTGCCCACGGGGACCTACGCCGAAAAGATAGCCGGGACGGAGATGCACGGGAAGATCGCCCAGGACATCCGCCTGGGGGGCCCCGAAAAGCTGACCGCCCGGGAGGCGGAGACCGTCCTCGCGAAGCAGCAGGAGGACCTCGCCGCTGCCGTGGAGGAGGCGGAGGCGAAGATTGCCGAATCGGGAGAGGATCTCGCCGCAGTGAACGAGGTGAAGGCCTCCCTGAAGGAGCAGCTGGACACCCTGGGGCTGAAGTGGCTCGGGACGCAGGCCTCCGAGGCATACAGCACCCTCTGGGCGAATATGGCCCTCCAGGCAAGCAAACGGTGGGGCATGACGGTGAAGGAATGGACCGACCGGATAAATCTCACTGTGGAGAAGGATGACAGCGGTGCAGTCCGGGTGGTGGGGAAGAAGAAGTCCGCCGCCGGCGTGAGTGTTCTTCCAGGAATGGATGCGACGCAGAAAGCGGAAGGTCCAGTGAGCGGTGAGGGGGGAGTGCGGATTCCTCTCGACCGGCTGAGACCTTCGGAGAAGATAGATCCGGAACGTCTTGCCAGGGCGAAGGAAAAAATGGCGGCAGCGGAGCGGGGGGAGATCGAAAAAAGGTCTCCCCTCACTGTATGGGACCGGGGAGACGGGACCTACAGCATCGCCGACGGGAATCATACGTTCACGGCCCTCAAAGAAGTTGGGGCCGCTGATGTCCCCGTAGCGGTAGAGAAGATACGGAATAGGAATGTCAGCGATCTGACGAGCCTTTATGCCGAGGCGGCAAAGGCGGAGCCGGAGTTCGCCGCACTCATGACCGATCTGCAGGGTACCCTTGGCGGAGAACTGGTCATGCGCCCGGAGATGAAGACCGAGGAGAGTGTGAACAAGAAAGTCTTTGAACGCGATTATAACGGCGATTTCGGGCGGGTGGTGGACGTGCTCGGAGGGACCCTGGTCTTCGACACAGAGGAAGAGCTTCTGGCAGTAGCTGAGAAGTTGAAGGATGACGGCCGAATCGTCCGCATCAAGAACCGGTGGATGGAGCCGAATCCTGACGGTTACCGGGATTTTTTATTGAATATTCGGCTCGAGAACGGATATGTGGGGGAGCTTCAGCTTCATCATCGGGCGATCGCCGAGGCGAAGCGAGCAATAGGTCACACTTTGTATAAG
>JALHFZ010000172.1 GCA_022837505.1 Synergistaceae bacterium | reverse complement strand
CAAAACTGACCTGCTGCCCTATGGATTGCCAGGGATGAAAAATGAATCTGGCTCCGTGGTGCGCCGCGATTTCCTCTGTTTTGTCCGTACTGCCGGAGTCCACGACCACAATTTCGTCCGCCACAAGGGCAGCCTTTTTCAGAGCTTCCGGAAGGCGCCGCTCCTCATTCAGAGTGACAAAGTAGACTGAAAGCTTAATCATGGTTTTCCCGGCTTCTCAGCGTCCGGCAAAATTCCAGAAGCTTTTCCTCTATATAGGCAAACTGATCGTCCTTCATCAACGGATGAAGACCGATGAAAAAAGTGCCGTTCATTATGCGATCCGTCTGTTCGAGAGGACCGGAAATCCTGCAGGGAATACCGGCGTACCCCGGTTGGCGGATGAGATTTCCGCCGAACATCATCCTCGTCATGATCTTGTGGGATTCCAGAAAGCGGACTAAATCACCCCTGGCGAAGGGGGCTTCCTCCCTCACCGTAAGGGGGTAGGCAAACCAGCTCGGGTCAGATCCCGGCGTGGCCTCGGGGAGTACGAAAAACTCCTCAAACTGTGAGGTCAGAGCCGACATCTTCGAAAATTTTTCCTTCCGTCGGGAGATGAAGGACGGAGCTTTTTTGAGCTGGGCAAGTGCGATCGCCGCCTGGAATTCCGTCGCCTTCAAATTGTAGCCTATATGGGAGTAGACATATTTGTGATCGTACCCGAAGGGAAGGGTTCCACTCTGGCGGGAAAAGCGGCATCCGCAGGAATTATCTTTCCACGGCTCGCACCAGCAGTCCCGTCCCCAGTCCCGGAGGGAGCGGATAATCCGGGCAAGGAGGGGGGAATCGGTCATGACCGCTCCCCCTTCTCCCGCCGTGATGTGATGGGCCGGATAAAAGCTCATGGTAGACAGCTCCCCGAAGGTCCCGACCATTTTACCTCTGTAGGTCGAGCCCAGGGCGTCGCAGCAATCCTCTATAAGATAGAGGTCATATTTTTCCTTTATCTTCATTATTTCGCCGAGATCGAAGGGGTTTCCGAGGGTATGAGCAAGCATGACGGCCTTTGTTTTCTTTGAGATCGCACCCTTAATCTGGCTGACGTCCACGTTCAGGGTATTCACATTCATATCGACGAAAACCGGGATAAGGCCGTTTTGTATGATCGGGTTTACCGTGGTCGGAAAGCCTCCTGCCACGGTGATGACCTCGTCTCCCGGCTGCAGGAGCCTGTCATTCAGAAGATTCGACGTCAGCGCCGAAAGAGCGAGAAGATTTGCCGATGAACCTGAATTGACGAAAAGGCTGCTGTTCCGCTGACTGAAGGCGGCAAAGTCCCTCTCGAAAGCCTCTGTAAATCCCGCCCCCACAAAACGCTGAGAGAGAAGCACCTGCAGCACGTTTTCAAACTCCTCTGCCCCGAGGTTCTGAAGGGCGAAGTAGACGGGGGATTCTCCCGGTAAGAAAGAGGACTTCTTTTCCAGATCGTCGAAAAAGCCTTCCCTCTCGACCAGATCCATTATTTTTTTTCGAAGAGCATCTTGATTCATGGATATCACCTCTCCTGCTGCAGTTTCATTCTCTTGATATACCTGTCCACGGCGTCTTTCCAGTGGGGGATTTCGATTCCATCACTGACTGCGTCAAGGGGGAAGGTGTCGAGGACAGCATGCTCCACCGGGGAAATCTGCCGTCCGGGCGGGGGTGATTGTCCCCTTCCACGCGATCTTTCCGGCCATGTATGAGGCCCATTCATACCGGCTGCAGCTTCCTCCGTTGTTGAAATGGTAGATCCCCCAGGCTTTTTTCTGCAGCAGGGAGAGGGATGCGGCGACAAGATCAGGCACATAGGACGGTGCTGCAATCTGATCGTCTACGATGGAGAGGGTATTTTTTTTCTCCATCCATTCAAGGAGTTTCGCCGGAAAACTGGCCGAAGGCTTTCCATGCTCGCCGAAGAGCCATCCGGTTCTGACGATGATAAAAGATCGGGAAAAACTCCGAACCCCTTCCTCACCGAGGAGCTTGCTTTTTCCGTATCGGCTGATCGGATCGGGGCGGTCGGCAAGTGTATAGGGTATTCTCTGCTCGCCGCTGAAGACGAAATGGGTGCTGAAATGGACCAGGGGTATGTTATGTTCGTCAGCGGCGATCGCGAGATTTTGCGCTCCTATTCCGTTGACGAGGTACGCCCTCTGCCAGTCATTTTCCGCCTGGTCAACGGCATTGTAGGAAGCGCAGTTGATTATGCCGTCGGGCTGATTATCCCGGACGCACTGTCTCACCGTCATAAGATCAGTTATATCAAGGTCTTCATGGCTGAAAGACAGAGCTTTGTTGTGTGATCCCTCTATACGGGATGCCATTTCAAGACCGAGCTGCCCCCTGGCGCCGGTTATAAGATACTTCACCATGGGGGGCTCCCCGCATCGAAAAGTTCAACTTCAGGAAAATTCTCAAGAAAAGGAAGAGCATCGTCTTTTCCTGAAAGAACGGGGTGATCGCTCAGCGGCCAGGATATCCCTAATTCCGTGTCATTCCAGCGTATCCCCCTCTGAAGAACCGGTTCCCAGGGGGCAGTGAATTTATACAGGAGATCCGCCCACTCGGAGAGGACACAGAATCCATGGAAAAAACCCGAGGGAACAAAGACCATTGTCCTGTTCTCCCCGCTGAGGAGAATTGAGAAGGTTTTTCCGAAGGTCGGAGATCCGCGCCGAAGGTCCACGGA
>JALHFZ010000006.1 GCA_022837505.1 Synergistaceae bacterium | reverse complement strand
GAAGGGGATTCTCGCCTCCTCCCTCGGCGTGACGCCCCAGAACGACGGGGAGATCATACGGGTCAACCTTCCCGAGCTGAACAGGGAGCGGCGGCTTGAGCTGTCGAAGCTGGTGGGGAAATATGCCGAGGAAAGCAGGATTGCCCTGAGGAATCTTCGAAGGGACAGCAACGATGTATTGAAGAAGATGGAAAAGAACTCCGATATCAGCGAGGATGATCTGAAGAAATACACCAAGGATATTCAGGACATCACCGACGAATTCATCAAAAAAGTGGATGAGGCGCTGAAGGCGAAGGAAAAAGAGATTATTGAAGAATAGCCGGAAGGGGTTCTTCTTTTTCAGGAGGTGCGCATAATGGCCCTGCCGAAAGTCTATGTGACGAGGCGGATACAGGACACGGGACTCGATCTTCTGAAGGGGCGGGTTGATTTCGAGGTCTGGGAGGAGCCGAGGCCGGTGGACCGTTCGGCCCTTTTCGAAAAAGGGGCTGAGGCCGAAGGTCTTCTTCTGACCCTCACCGACAGGGTGGATGAAGAGCTCCTTGACGCCTGCCCCCGCCTCAAGGTTGTGAGCAACTACGCTGTAGGGTACGACAATATCGATGTGGATGCCGCCACCCGGAGGGGCATTCTTATAACGAACACCCCGGACGTCCTTACCGACGCCACGGCGGATATCGCCTTCACCCTCCTTCTGGCCACAGCCCGCCGGGTTTTTGAGTCGAGCAACTTCCTCCGCGCCGGAGAGTGGAAGACCTGGCACCCCGACCTTCTTCTCGGCCGGGATGTCTCCGGGGCAACCCTCGGGATCGTGGGGATGGGGAAAATCGGCGAGGCCGTGGCCCGCAGGGCGAAGGGGTTCTCCATGGACATCCTCTACATGAACCGTTCTCCCCGGCCCTCCGCCGAGAGGGAGCTGAACGCCCGTCAGGTCTCCCTTGACGAGCTGCTTGCGAAGAGCGATTTCGTCTCCCTTCACTGCCCTCTGAACGACGAGACGAGGGGGCTCATAGGGGAAGAACAGCTGAGAAAGATGAAGAAGACCGCAATTCTGATCAACACATCGAGAGGTCCTGTGGTGGATCAGAAAGCCCTCTATCGGGCATGCTCGGAAGGGTGGATCTGGGGAGCGGGGCTCGACGTCTTCGAGAAGGAACCCATCCCGACGGACGATCCTCTTCTGACCCTGCCTAATGTGACAGCCATTCCCCATCTGGGAAGCGCCACCATAAAAGCCCGGGAGGGGATGGCGAGAAAGGCTGCGGAAAATCTCCTCGCTGCCCTTGAGGGGAAGCGGCCGCCGGACCTCGTGAACCCCGGGGCCTTTCCTCAGTAACTTAACACAAAAGCCCTCCGGAATTTCCGGAGGGCTTTTGTGTTAATGAGCAGCGAAGAAAAAATTATTTCAGTTCTTCCAGGAATTCCTTCAGTCTGCCGAGACCCTCACGGATCTCCTCCTCGGAGCTTGCGTAGGAGATGCGGACATTGTCGGGGCACATGAAGGCGCTCCCCGGAACGACCGCAAGGTATTTTGCCTCGAGAAGAACCTTGCAGAACTCTTCGTCCGACCGGATGGGCTGCCCCTTCCAGGACTTGCCCAGGGCCTCCCTGATGCTGAACCAGACGTAGAAGGCCCCCCGGGGCTCAGTGAAGGAAACGTAGGGCATCTCCTTCATGAGCTTCACGGCAAGATCCCGCCGTCCGCTGAAGGCCTTCTGCATGGTAACCACGTCCGTCTCGGCCTCCCGGAGGGCCCCCACGGAAGCCCACTGGGCGATGGAACTGGCGTTCGAGGTGATGTGCCCCTGCATGTCTCCGAGATACCCCATGAGGGAGGACGGCCCGAGGGCGTATCCGATCCGCCATCCCGTCATGGCAAAGGCCTTGCTGACGCCGTTGACGATCACGGTGAGATCCCGCGCCTCGGGAACGAGGTTCAGAATCTGGTGGTGGACGGCATCGCCGTAGACAAGTCGTTCGTAGATCTCGTCATAGATGATGACGATATTCTTCTCCACGGCAAGACGGCCGAGATCCCGGAGGCATTCCTCGTCGTAGACCGCTCCCGTGGGGTTGTTCGGAGTATTTATGATCATGGCCCGGGTGCGGGGCGTCACGGCCTTCCTCACATCGGCGATACGGGGGACAAAGTCCGTTCCGCTCGTGTCCACCAGGACGGGCACGCCGTCGAAGAGCCGTATCTGCTCAACGTAGCTTACCCAGGCGGGGGTAAAGACGAGCACTTCGTCGCCTGAGTCGATGAGGCAGCCAAGGGCTTCGTAGATGAGGGGTTTCGCGCCGGATCCGACCACGACGTTCCCGGGAGTATATTCAAGGCCGAAATGTTCCTTGTAGTAGCGGCAGACTTCCTCTCTCAGTTCGGGAATTCCCGTGCCGGGGGTGTAATGGGTCTGCCCTTTTTTCATTGCCTCCTCGGCATAGCGGATTGCTGAGGGGGGGGAGTCGAAATCAGGCTCTCCCGCTCCGAAGGAAATGACGGGTTTACCCTCCCGCTTCAGGCTCTTCGCCTTCGCGGTGACAGCAAGAGTAGCGGACGGTTCCATCTTCTGTGCCCTGGCTGATATGTGCATGGCATGATACCTCCTGCAAAATATATTTATAAATCTATTATACTCTCTTCCGGAAAAGAAGGGAAGACGAGGCGCGATTGCCTCCCTTCGCCACGGGTGATAAAATGATACCATAAGTACTGAGCATGAATGGAGGGATTGGCATGGAGGTTCGATTTGTCGCCCGCGGGGTGGACCTGAAGGATGATCTCAAGGAGTATATGCAGAACAAAATGTCCAAGCTGGATAAATTCTTCAGCAAGATTCTCGACGGCCAGGTAGTCGTGAGTTTCGGACGGGGAATGTTCATGGTTGAGATTACATCAAATGCCAATGGGGTTATCATGAGAGGGGAGGAGAGTGCTCCTGACATCAAAAAGGCCTTCGATCAGGCGCTGAAGAACCTTGAACGCCAGATCAAACGCCATAACTCCTACCTCACCGACCGGGCGCAGCTCAAGACCCATGATATCTCCTTCGGCCTTCCGGAATCGGAGATGGAACCCCCTATTCCTCCCCAGGAGGACATAGTCAAGGTGAAGCGCTTCCCCCTGCGCCCCATGAGCGCCAAGGAGGCAACCATGCAGATGGACCTGCTTGACCACGAGTTCTTTCTCTTCCGCAACGCGGAATCGTGGGCGGTCAACCTGGTCTACAAAAGAAAAGACGGAGGCTACGGCCTCATCGAACCGGCCGAATAAGCTCTTCGGAGAAGGTTTTCGCTCCAGGGGGACCCGCTCCGGGTCCCTTTTTTCATAGAATATCCCGATGAGGAGGACGATATGCACGAAGTTTCCCTGGTCGAATCCATAGTGACGGCCCTTGAGAAAATGATGGAAGAGGAAG
Source organism: Synergistaceae bacterium (assembly GCA_022837505.1). GTDB lineage: Bacteria > Synergistota > Synergistia > Synergistales > Aminobacteriaceae > JALHFZ01. The sequence goes on along the minus strand of JALHFZ010000006.1, from coordinate 38,985 downwards.
GGTGGACACAGATCTCCGAGGTGCGCCTCCGTATAGGGGTGCTCAGGCAGGTCAACCCCGAGATTCTCTCCTTTGCCTTTGAAACTGTGACGAAGGGAACTCCCCTTGAGGGGGCCCGGCTTTTCGTGACCGATGTCCCCCTCGAATACCGCTGCCGGGAGTGCGGGCAGATGTGGGGAGAGGAGGACGGACTCTGTCCCGCCTGCGGCTCCCCCTCAAGGGAGACCCTTGCCGGTATGGAACTGGAAATCGAATCACTGGAGGTAGAAGAAAATCCATGAAAAAAATAGTGACCCTGCAGCAGTCAATCATGGCGGAGGATGAAAAATTCGCCGCAGCCATACGGGAGGAGAACCGGAAGAGAGGTCTTCTGATGGTGAATCTCATCGGTTCCCCCGGATGCGGCAAGACGACCCTCCTTGAGAAGACCGCCGAACTGGGGGGCTTTCCCTTCGCCGTCATCGAGGGAGACCTGGCGACGGACAGGGACGCCGAACGCCTTGCCGGATGGGATATCCCGGTGGTGCAGATCAACACTGCGGGAGGGTGCCATCTCGAGGCGAATATCGTCCAGAAGGCCATGGAATCCCTCCCCCTGGACTCGGTGGATGTGCTCTTTATCGAAAACGTGGGGAACCTCGTCTGCCCGGCGGAGTTCGACCTCGGAGAGGATTTCAAGGCCGCCCTTCTGAGCACCCCCGAAGGGGCGGACAAACCCCTGAAATACCCCTATCTCTTCGCCTCTTCCCAGGTCGTGCTTTTGACGAAGACGGATCTTCTCCCCCACCTCTCCTTCGATATGGAGATGTTCACCGAAGACGTGAAAAAACTCAACCCCGAAGCTCCAGTCCTCCTGCTCGACGCCTCTTCCGGAGAGGGGTACGACCGGTGGATCTCCCTCCTGCAGGAGCGGATCAGAGAAAAGAGAGCCCATGGTCGATGAAAAAAAGCTTCTCGAGAGCCTGAACCCGAGGCAGCGGGAGGCTGTAGCCTGGACGGAAGGCCCCCTTCTCGTTCTCGCCGGGGCAGGGAGCGGCAAGACCCGGGTGCTCACCTCGAAGATGGCCTATCTTATCTCCCGGGGGGAGGCCAAACCCTGGGATATTCTCGCCGTGACCTTCACCAACAAGGCGGCCAACGAGATGAAGGAGCGGGTCAGGAGCCTGGTGGGCGGGGACGAAAAGGTCATGCAGGTCTGCACCTTCCATTCCTTCGGCCTTCGCTTTCTCTTCCGCAACCGGGCCTTCCTTCCGGAGGTCGGCCTTCGGGAGGGGTTCGGCATCTTCGACCGGGGAGACAGCCGCACCCTGGTCAAACAGATTATGGAGAAGTTGAACATGGATACGAAGCAGTTTGATCCGTCATCCATGCTCGACCGGATTTCCATGGTGAAGAACGACTGCCTCAGGGACTCGGGAAGGAGCTCCCCCCTCCTCGAGGGGGTCTACGGAGACGTTTTCGCCGCCTACAACAAGGAGCTTCGGAGACAGAACGCCCTTGATTTCGACGATCTTCTCATCCTCCCCCTCGAGCTGATCTCGTCGAACGAAACCCTTCGGAAGAAGGAGCAGGACCGCCTCTCCTGGATTCTCGTGGACGAGTACCAGGACGTGAACCGCCCCCAGTACCTCCTGCTGAGAAAGCTTGTCGGGGCCGCGGGGCGGATCATGGTGGTGGGCGACCCGGACCAGTCCATCTACGGATGGCGGGGAGCGGACATGGGGATGATCCTGAATTTCGAGAAGGACTTTCCCTCCGCGAAGGTGGTGGTCCTTGACCAGAACTACCGGTCTTCGGGGAATATCCTCGGCGGGGCCAACGCCCTGATCGAGGGAAATTCGAAGCGGCGGAAGAAGGATCTGTGGACCTCGAGAAACAGGGGGGAGAAAATCTACACCCTCCTGGGGCAGAACGAGTTTCAGGAGGCGGAATTCCTCGTCTCGGAGATCCACCGCCTTCACGACCGGGAGGGGTACAGCTTCGGTGACATGGCCATACTCTACAGGATCAACGCCATGAGCCGGGTCTACGAACAGAAATTTCTCGAAAACCGGGTCCCCTACAGGGTCGTCCGGGGAACGGCCTTCTATGAGCGGAAGGAGGTACGGGACATACTCTCCTTCCTCAAAAGCGCCGTCAACCCCCTCGACCAGATGTCCCTCGCACGGATAGCCAACATCCCCGCCAGGGGGATCGGCAAGAAAAGCCTTGAAAAAGCCTTTCTGTTTCTCTCATCCCTTCCGGAACTTCCCCCTGACGAATACTGGAGGACCATTTTCACCGGGGGAAAGGTGGTGGAGGGAAAGGCCGGCGAAGGGTTCCGGGAGCTCGCCCGGCACATGCTGAATATCCTCTCGAAGTCTGAGGATCTCGGGGCCATCCTCCTCTATATCCTGCAGACCGTGGGGTATGAGGATGTCCTCCGAAAGGACGACCCCGACGGTTGGGAGGAGCGGGTGGAGAACATCATGGAGCTCCGGTCCATCGTCCCCCCGGGAGGGGACCTCTCGGAGATGCTAGCCGAGGCGGCGCTCTTCACGGATCTCGAGAAGCTGAACCTCGACGAGAAGAACGCCGTGAATATGCTGACCCTTCATGCGGCCAAGGGGCTCGAATTTCCGGTGGTCTTCCTCGTCGGCCTTGAAGAGGCTGTCTTCCCCCATTTCAAATGCCTCGAGGACCGAGAGGACATGGAGGAGGAGCGGCGTCTCTGCTACGTCGGGATGACCCGGGCGGAGGAAAGGCTCTACCTCTCGGGGGCACGGTCGCGAAGGCTCTTCGGAACCACCTACCGGAACGGTTTTTCCCGCTTTCTCTGGGAAATCCCCGACCGGTTCAAAGAGGTGGACGATCGGGGCGAGGAGGAAAAAACCCATGCTGGCATTCGGACTCAGCGGAGACGTTGGGGCTGGTAAATCGACCCTCGCCCGTCTCTGGAAAGAAAGGGGGGCCTCCGTCCTCGATGCCGACGAAGTGGTCCGTGCCCTGTGGACCCGGAGGGATGTCCTGGATGCCGCCCTTTCCCGGTGGGGGAGGGGCGTCGTCGGTGAAGACGGAAGGGTGGTTCCCTCCGCCGTGGCTGGCAAGGCCTTCTCCGGCCCGGAGGAATACCGGTGGCTCTGCGCCCTTCTTCACCCCCTGGTCAGAATTGAGATGGAGCGGGCCGCGTCCTCCCTTGAGGGATGGGTCGTGGCGGAGATCCCCCTTCTTTTCGAGGGGGGGATCCCCTGGTGGATTGATGCGGCCATCTATGTCACCGCACCGGAGGAAATACGGCGGGAGCGGAACGCCTCCCGGGGGTGGAATAAAAACGAGATCGCCCGCCGGGAGGCCTTTCTGCTCCCCGGAGGGGAAAAACGGGCCCTGGCCGATCTGGTGATAGAGAATGAACAGACCCTCGAAAAACTCACAGAGGAGGCCGATCGCCTCGCAGAACGCTTCCGGCGACTGAGTTCCCTCACTCTGGCCACGGTCTCTTTTTCCGACGGTGAAAGCCCCCGCGAGTTCTCCGCCCTCCTTCACCGGAAGGGGCTGGGGACGGATTTTCTCCTCCGGACGGGTGAAGGGGGTGAAACGGGGGGTACGAAATTCATCCTTGATTTTTTCACCCTCGAGAAGTGGTTCAATGAAATTACAGAAGCTCTTTCCCCTTACCCGGGCGTTTTCCCCATGCTCGTCCGCCCCCGGCGCCTTCCGTGGAAGTACCGGAACGCCCTTTCGGAGGGCCTCCGGCCATGAAGGTCATCACAAGCCACATGGGGAATGATTTCGACTCCCTGGCGAGCATGGTGGCGGTACAGAAGCTCTACCCCGATGCCATCCTCTGTTTTGCCGGGTCGGCGAGCCGCACCGTCCGGGAATTTCTGAAAAACCACGCGAACCAGTGGACGGTCCTCACCCCGAGAAAGATCCGCTTCGAGGAGATCACCATGCTCATCGTGACGGATACCCGCTCCCGCTCACGGATCGGCCCCTTCGCCGCCCTCCTCGGAAAGAAGGACATCCCCGTCCACGTCTACGATCACCACCCCCCCTCGGCGGACGATATCGACGGGGAATTCATGGCCATCGAACCTCTGGGGGCCACCACCACCATGGTGGTCGAGATCCTCCTGGAGAGGGGGATCCCCATCTCTCCGGCCGAGGCGACCCTCTTCGCCACGGGGATCTACGAGGATACGGGAGGGCTTACCTTCGGCGGCACCACCACGAGGGATTTCAATGCGGTGGCCCGGATGAAGGAGATGGGGGCGGATCTTGCCAACGTCCCGAACTTCATTGAGATGACCTTCTCCGCCTCTGAACGGCGCATCCTCGACAGCCTCATCGAAAACAGCTGGGTCCGGTTCATCAACGGGGCGAAGGCGGTCTTCTCCGCGGCCGAATCCCCCGACTATGTGGACGGCCTCTCCCTCTTCGTTCACCGCCTCCGGGACTATTTTGACGGGGACATCGCCATCGCAGCGGTGAAGATGGACAACCGGACCTACCTTGTGGGGCGGAGCTCCGAGGATGTTCTCGACATGGGGAACTTTCTGACCCCCCTCGGAGGGGGAGGACACCCCCAGGCAGCATCGGTGACCCTTCAGAACGTCAAGCCCTTTCCCCTCGTCCGGAAGATGGAGGAGGAGCTGAAAACCGCAGTCCCCCCCGCCATCACCGTCTCGGACATCATGACCTCTCCGGTGATGGTCATCCCCCCCGACACGCCGGTGGACGAGGCCTACCGCATCATGATCCGGTACGGCCACTCGGCCCTTCCGGTGGTGAAGGGAAAGACCATCCTGGGCCTCATCACCCGGAAGGACCTGGACAAGGCCCACCTCCACGGATTCGGAAAGACCCTCATCAGGGAGTTCATGACGGAGGGGGTCCTCACGGTCCCAAAGGACGCCTCCATCGCCGAGGCCCACCGCCTCTTCGTCACCCAGGGGATCGGACGCCTTCCCGTGGTGGACGGGCGGCGCATCGTCGGCATCATCACCCGGACGGATCTCGTAAAGGCCCTCTACCCCCTATCCCTCCCCAGGGAAGATCAGACCGGGCCCGTGGAGATGCCCTGGACGGAGGATGCCGAACCCCTCCTGGAGGAGCGTCTTCCCGAAAGGGCCAAGCTTCTCCTCAGAAACCTCGGAGACCGGGCGGAGAAGCTCGGTATGAGGGCCTATATCGTGGGGGGCCTCGTGCGGGATCTCTTCCTCGGCAGGGACAACCTCGATCTCGATATCGTCATCGAGGGGGACGCCCTTCGCTTTTTGAAAAGCTGGGAGAAGGACGGCTGCAGAATCTCCATCCATGAGCGCTACAAGACCGGAACTCTCATCTTTCCCGACGGCCGCAAGGTCGACGTGGCCACCGCCCGGCGGGAATTTTACGAATTCCCCCTCGCCTCTCCCCAGGTGATGAGCGACTCCCTCAAGCATGACCTCTACCGCCGGGATTTCACCGTCAACGCCATGGCAATCTCCATCAGCGAGCCCACCTGGGGGATACTGGTGGATTTCTTCGGCGGACGGCGGGATCTCGAGAGAAAAACCCTAAAGGTCCTTCACAATCTGAGCTTTGTGGAGGACCCCACCCGGGTCATCCGGGCAATTCGCCTCGAACAGCGTCTTGATCTTTCCATCGAGGACAACACCCTCCGCCTCCTCCGGAGCTGCGTCCGGGGGGGGCTGCTTGCCCGGCTCTCGGGGTTCCGCCTGCGGAGCGAACTCGAACTTTCCTTCAGCGAACGCCTCCCCTATGGAGGGGCGAGCCGGATGGAGGAGCTCGGCGTCTGGGAGGTCCTCTTCCCCGGAAACCATTTCGGCCCTGTGGGCCGCCGGACCTTCCGTCGGCTGGGGGTCTTCCGGGCCCGGATCTCGAAAGATTTCCCCGATTTCCGGGGAAAGGGGTGGCTCGGCTTTCTTGCGGCCCTCCTCATGGAATCGCCGGAGAACATCCGTCTCTCCGCCCTGAACAGGGTAAACCTCTCTGAATCGGAAAGGGAAATTGTAGTAAAATGCTTCTCGGAATTGAGAGCCATAGAGCATGCCCTCGGCGGCCGCACGGGACCGTCCAATTCGGAGATCGTCGCCTGCCTTCGGGAAGTGAACCCTGTCACGGCCCTCTTCTGGAGCGCCGCCACGGAGCGCTGGCGGGTACGGCGGAGGATTCTGCTCTATCTGACCAGGCTGCACGAAGTCAAACCCTTCCTGGGAGGGGCCGATCTTCTGTCCATGGGGTACTCCCGAGGGCCTCTCATCGGCATCATCCTCGAAGAGCTGAAAATGCAGCGCCTCGACGGGCTTTTAAAAACCAGGGAGGACGAGGCGGACTATGTAGTGACCCGCTTCCCTTCCCCAGAGAAAAAAGGAGAGTGAGCTCCATGTTTCGAATGCCTGCCCTTGCGGACCTGCTCCTGAGCGTTCCCGCGGTCCTCTGGGCCATCACCTTTCACGAGTTCTGCCACGGATACATGGCCTACCGCCTCGGAGACCCCACGGCGGAGCGGGCTGGCCGGCTGACCCTGAACCCCCTGGCCCATCTTGACCCCGTCGGCGCCCTCATGCTGCTGATCTTCCGGTTCGGCTGGGCGAAGCCCGTACCCATCGACCCCCGGTACTTCAAGCACCCCAGGAGGGACATGGTCCTCGTCTCCATAGCGGGCGTCTCGGGGAACTTTCTGACCGCCTTTCTCTTCGGGACCCTGGCCCGCCTCTTCCCTGTCCCCTTTCTTTCGGTGCCGGCCCTGCGGCAGTTCGTCATCCTCATGATCGTCATCAACCTGGGGCTCGCCGTCTTCAACCTCATCCCCATCCCCCCCCTGGACGGGTCGAAGCTGATCTACCCCCTTCTTCCCCAGTCAATGCTCAGGTACTACTACTGGCTCGAACGGTACGGATTTTTTGTCCTCATGGCCCTCGTGGCTCTTGGGGTCGTCCAGGCCATCATGGGCCCCGTGGTCATGTTCTTCTTCCGTCTCATCCTCATGTAGGCCGCCCATGAGACTTCTTCTGACGAACGACGACGGCGTCTTCGCTCCCGGACTGGTCACCCTGGCGAAAGCCCTCGGAAAAGCCGGCCACGAAATCAGCGTCGTCGCCCCGGATCGGGAGCGGAGCAGCGTGGGGCATGCCATCACCCTGACCCGCCCCCTCCGCCTCTGGCCGGTCATCTCCGGAGCATACCCCGAGGAGAGCTCCGCCTTCGCCTGCGACGGAACACCCTCTGACTGTGTCCTCCTGGCCCATGAAGAGGTTCTCCCGAACCCCGATATGGTTGTCTCGGGGATCAACCGGGGGCCGAACCTGGGAGACGACCTCACCTATTCTGGGACCGTCTCCGCCGCCATGGAGGGGATCATCCTGGGAAGCAGCTCCATGGCCGTCTCCCTTAACTGCAGCGAAAGCGATCCCGAACACCATTACGAAACCGCCGCTGCGGTGACGGCCTCCCTTCTCTCCTTCCTTGAGGACTACCCCCTCTCTCGGGGAGTGCTTCTCAACGTGAACGTACCCAACCTTCCCCTCGGCGAACTCCAGGGGATCAGGGTCACCCGGAAGGGTACAAGGGTGTACGAGGGGAAGGTGACAAGGATGAAGGACCCCTCGGGGAGATCCTATTTCTGGATCTCCGGAAAGGCCGAGGATGATCTCGTGGAGGGGAGCGACGTCTGGGCGGTGGCGAAGGGGTACGTATCCGTCACTCCCGTTCATATGGACATGACCCACTTCCCCTCCCTGGGGGCCCTTGAGACGAACGGAGCCGCTGAAATAAACTTCAAGTAAAATATAAGGAAATACTTGACAAATGTTCATTCTCCTCTATAATTTTGTCCGTTACGTCTTTCTCCGTCCCTGTAAAGGGGGGGCGGAGGATCTCTTCGGACAGAAGCTCGCTTTTTTCCGGGCGGGCTTTTCATTTTCAGGGCAGAATCTATGGAGGGTTGAATAATGGAGAAAAAGGGAAAGGCAGTTCTTGCGTACAGCGGCGGCCTCGATACGTCCGTAGCGGTCATGTGGCTTACCGAGCAGGGGTACGATGTGATTACCATGACAGCCGATGTGGGGCAGCAGGCGGTTGACCTGGAGGCGGCGAAGAACAAGGCCCTGCGGAGCGGTGCCTCCAAGGCCTATGTTCTCGACCTGAAGAAGGAATTTGTGGAAAAGTTCGTGTGGCCCGCCCTCAAGGCGAACGGCATGTACCAGAGCACCTACCCCCTTAATTCGGCCCTGTCCCGCCCTCTTATCGCCGAGGTGATGGCGGAGATCGCGAAAAAGGAAGGCGCTCAGGCCGTTGCCCACGGATGCACCGGAAAGGGGCAGGACCAGGTGCGCATCGAGGTCTGCACCAATGCCCTCAACCCGGACCTCAAGGTTCTCGCTCCGGTGCGGGACTGGCACTTCACCCGGGAGGCGGAGATGGAGTACGCCCGGGCCCGGGGAATTCCCGTCCATGCCACCGCAGCGTCTCCCTACAGCATTGACGACAATATCTGGGGGCGGTCCATCGAGTGCGGCATCCTCGAGGACCCCTGGAACGAACCCCCCTCCGACGCCTACACCCTCACCGTTGAGCCCTGGGACGCCCCCGACGAGCCTGAATACGTGGAGATAACCTTCACCAGAGGCATCCCCACGGCCCTGGACGGAGTGAAGATGGACGGCCCGGAGCTTATCGAGTCTTTGAACGTTCAGGCCGGCCGGCACGGAGTGGGGAGGATCGACATGCTCGAAGACCGGCTTGTGGGGTTCAAGAGCCGGGAGGTCTATGAATGCCCCGGGGCCATCACCCTGATCAACGCCCACCGGGCTCTCGAGACGCTCACCCTTGACAAGCAGGTCCTGAGCACGAAAAAGGAGCTCGAAATTCAGTTCGGCCGCCTTGCCTACGAAGGGTACTGGTTCTCTCCTCTGCTGGACGCCATCAATTCCTTCATCGATACCACCCAGGAGTACGTGAACGGCACCGTCAAGGTCCGGTTCTTCAAGGGGCAGGCCGTCGTTCGGGGGATGAAATCCTCCCATTCGATCTACAGCCAGACCCTCGCCACCTATTCTGAAGGGGATGCCTTCGACCATGAGGCGGCCGTGGGGTTCATCAAGATCTGGGGACTGCCCATCAAGACCTGGCGCCAGGTTCACGAATCGAAGGAGGCCATCGATATTCCGGCCCAGTAAAAGTCTTTTCGGAACAAAAAGGATGGAAAACCGTTCCTCCGCGCCCTTTCGAGCGAAGTCTCCACGGGTGGTATTTCCTTTCATTTCCTGCTTCCTTAAAATTTCTGAAGTCACAAAGAGTCCCCCTGCAGTTTGTTTGGCAGGGGGACTCTTTCTTTCAACTCTTCTTTATTTCCTTCAAAAACTGTGGTTTTCTTTTAGGATGGTTTCGGAGCTTACTGTCATCTCCTCTCCTCCGGTCCTACTGAAAGGCCCCGTCCGGCGGCGTCGGCAGTCCTTCCAGTTCCTGCCGGGAGGCCCGGACCCCTTCCCCCTCCTTTTTCGACCAGGCGGAGAGCTTTTCCGCCAGTTCGGGGCGGGTGAGGGCAAGGATTCGAACGGCGAAGAGGGCGGCATTTTTTATACCGTCCACCCCCATGGAAGCCACGGGTACTCCCGGGGGCATCTGGGCCACGGAGAGCAGGGCGTCAATGCCGCCCAGAGAGCCTGCATTGACGGGGACCCCTATCACCGGAAGGGACGTGTGAGCGGCAACCACGCCCGGGAGGGCCGCAGAAAGGCCCGCAGCGGCGATGAGGACGCGAATCCCCCGCCCTGCAGCGTTTCCGGCGTACCGGGAGGCGTCCTCAGGGGTCCGGTGAGCTGAGGCGATGGTGATCTCCCAGGATACGCCGAAGAAGGCGAAGATATCTTCCGCCTTCCTGGCGAGGGGGAGGTCGGATTTCGAACCGAGCAGCATTCCCACTTCAGGGGCGTGACTCTCTGTCATGATGGTTTCCTCCTCTGGCGAATCAGGGCTTTTTGTCCGATATCCCTGCGGTAGTGCATGGAATCGAAGGAGATGAGGGAGACTCCTGCATACGCCCTCTCCAAGGCTTCCTCAAGGGTGCCGCCGACTCCCACGGCGCTGAAGACCCGTCCGCCGGCGGTGCAGATTTTCCCCTCCGGTGAGAGGGCCGTTCCTCCGTGAAAGAGCAGAAAGTTTTCCCCCCTTTCCGCTTCTTCGAGCCCCGAGACGATCTTCCCCTTTTCAAAGGGGCCGGGGTACCCTCCCGAGGCCAGGACCACATCGGCAGCCCACCGGGATGTCTCCTTCCATTCGATCTCTTCAAGGCGCCCTCCGGCGCAGGCAAGGAGGATCTCCCCGAGGTCCCCTTCAAGAAGGGGGAGAACCACCTGGGCCTCCGGATCCCCGAAGCGGACGTTGTATTCGATCACCCGGGGCGTTCCCCCTTCGTCCACCATGAGGCCGGCGTAGAGCACCCCGCAGTAGGGGATGTTCTCCCTTCTGAGACCTTCGAAGGTAGGTTCGAGAATGGTTTTGCGGATTTTTTCCATAAGGGCCGGGTCGGCGAGGGGGACGGGGGAGTATGCCCCCATCCCGCCCGTATTCGGCCCCCGGTCTCCGTCGAAAACCCGCTTGTGATCCTGGCTCGGCGGGAGAAGACGATAGGTTTTTCCGTCCGTCAGTGCAAGGATCGTGAGTTCCTCCCCTTCGAGGCCATCCTCCACGAGTATCCTCCGCCCCGCCTCTCCGAGAAGATCACGGACGAGGAGATTTTCCGCCGCCTCCTTCGCCTCTTCAAGGGAGGATGTAACGAAGACTCCCTTCCCCGCGGCGAGCCCGTCGGCCTTCACCACGTAGGGGGGGGTGCGTTTTTCTAAGGCCTCTTCGGCCTCTTCCATGGTGGTGCAGAGGTCCCAGAGAGCCGTCGGAATCCCCTGGCGCTCCATGAATTTTTTCGCGAAGGCCTTGCTCCCCTCGAGGGCCGCCCCGGCTTTCCCGGGGCCGAAGACGGCCACCCCTTCCTTCCGGAGATCGTCCGCCAGACCTGCCGCTAGGGGTGCCTCAGGGCCGATCACCGCCATGTGGATGGAGTGTTTCCTCACAAGGGGAAGTACATATTCCGCCGTCATGGCGGGAAGGGGGAGAAGACGGGCCTGCCCACCTATTCCGGGGTTCCCCGGCGCGCAATAAAGGGTGTCCGCAAAAGCCGACAGGGAAAGGGACCGGACGAGGGCGTGCTCCCTCGCCCCTGATCCCAGTACGAGAAAATTTCTTTTTTCAGCCATGGAGGTATCCGTCATCAGTGACGGAAGGTCCTGTGGCCGGAGATGAACATGGAGATCCCGAGTTCCCGGGCGGCGGCGAAGACCTCCTCGTCCTTCACCGAACCGCCGGGCTGGATGATGGCTGCAACCCCCGCGTCGGCAGCGGCCTGAACTCCGTCGGAGAAGGGGAAGAAGGCGTCGGAGGCGAGAACCGCCCCCCGGCACTTTTCCCCCGCCTGGCGGACGGCGAAATCCACGGCATGGAGACGGCTGCAGAACCCCCGGCCGATCCCCACGGCCGCTCCGTCTTTCACCACGGCGATGGCGTTGCTCTTCGAGAGGGCGGCGACTTTCCAGGCGAAGAGAATATCCTCCCACAGGTCCTCCCTCGGCGTGCCGATCCACTCGCCCGACGAGAGGTTTGGCAGGGGAGGCAGTGAATCTTCCTGAACGAGCAGGCCGCTCCAGGTGCCAGTGTAGGTCATGGGGTAGACCCGTCCGCCCTTCCACCGGAGGACTCGGAGGGAGGGCTTTTTCTCCTCGAGGAGGGCGAGGGCTTTTTCGTCGTACTCCGGTGCAAGGAGGACCTCGGTGAAGCGGTCTGCGATGGCGAGGACCGTCTCAAGGTCCACGGGGCGGGAGAGCCCCACCACGCCTCCGAAGGCGGAGAGGGGGTCGCAGGCGAAGGCCCGCTCGTAGGCCTCCCGGGGGGTCTCCCCCCGGGCCATCCCGCAGGGGTTCGTATGCTTGATCACCAGAGCGCCGCAGCAGTTCTGCATCAGGGCGCACCCCCGCATGGCGGCGTTCACGTCGAGGATGTTGTTGTAGGAGAGGGGCTTACCGGCGAGCTGTTCCCAGGGGAGGTCGGCGAGGGGGGGGAGGTAGAGAGCCGCCTCCTGGTGGGGGTTTTCACCGTAGCGAAGGTCCTGGGCCTTTGCAGCGACCAGGGGGAGACGGTCGGGAAGGAGAGGTTCACCCGATCCGGTAGCCTCCGTCAGCCCCGCGAGGATGGTGCCGTCATAGAAGGCGGTGGTGCGGAAGGCGGAGAGGGCAAGGCGTTCCCGGGTGGGAAGGGTGACGTCCCCCTCCGCCGAGAGCTCCTCTGCCACGGCGGCATAGTCCTTCGGATCGGTCAGAACGATCACCTGTCTGAAATTCTTGGCCGCGGCCCGGAGAAGGGAGACCCCTCCGATATCGATGTTCTCGAGGAGCTCGTCGAGGGAGGGGGAGCGGCGGGCCGTCTCCTCGAAGGGGTAGAGGTTGCAGACGACCATGTCGAAGAGGGGGATTCCGTGCTTCTCCATCTCCTCCATATCCCCGGGGGTGTCTCTCCGGGCGAGGATCCCCCCGAAGATCAGGGGGTGAAGGGTCTTGACCCTTCCCCCGAGGATTGCGGGGTAGCCGGTGATGTCGCTGACCTCGGTGACCACAAGCCCCTCTTTGCGAAGATAGGCCGCCGTTCCGGAGCTGGAGCAGATTTCCCAGCCGAGCCCGGAAAGACTCCGGGCGAAGTCCGCTGCGCCCGACTTGTCGTATAGGGAGAGAAGTGCCCGTTTTGTTCTCATGTACTTCAACACCTTTCAGTAAGTCCTTTCCCTGCGAAGAGAAGGGAGAGGGTTTTTCCGTAGAGGGAATGCTCCGCCCGGTGAATCCGCTCCTCAAGGCTTTCGAGGGTTTCGCCGGGGAGAATTTCCACCGCCTGCTGGGCGAGGATTGGGCCGGTATCCACCCCTTCATCCACGAGGTGGACCGTCACCCCGGTGATCTTCACACCCCTGCGCCAGGCGTCCTCGATTCCGTGCTTTCCCGGAAAGGAGGGAAGAAGGGAGGGGTGAATGTTCACGATACGGCTTCGGAAGGACCGGACGAACTCCGGAGAGAGAATGGAGAGAAAACCGGCGAGGATGATCCACTCCGCTCCATGGAGACGGCAGAGTTCCCTGAGTTCTTCCTCACCCCTTTTCTTTCCTTCGGCGTAGGGGAGGACTGCCGTTCTAAGGCCAAGTTCAGCCGCCCTCCTGAGTCCCGCCGCTTCGGGGTTGTCCGAGGCCACGAAGGCTATCCGTCCGGAGAGTTTCTTCGATTGAACGGCCTCCGCCAGGGCCTCCATGTTGCTTCCCCTTCCGGAGAGAAGGATGGCGAAGGAGGTCATGCCGTCACCGTGCCGATAACGTACCCCTTTTCCCCTTCTTTTTCAAGAAGGGAGTGAAAGGCGGGAAGGTCTTTTTGAGCCAGGAGAAAGACGAAGCCTATGCCGAGATTGAAGACGGCGCGCATCTCGTCTTCCTCTACGCCCCTTTCCGCCAGAAGGGAGAAGATGCCCGGCCGGGGCCAGGAGTCGTACTTCAGGGAAAGGGAGAGCCCTTCGGGGATCACCCGGACGATGTTGTCGTAGAGCCCTCCTCCGGTGATGTGGGCCATGGCATGGACCATTCCCGTGGAGTGGGCCTTCAGAGCCAGGGAGACGTAGAGTTTCGTGGGGGTGAGCAGGCAGTCCCCGAGGGTCTGTCCGCCGAGAAGGGGAGGACGGTCATCCAATTTGAGGGGGGCATAATCGGAGGCGAGGAGCGCCCGGCGGACGAGGGAGAAGCCGTTGCTGTGCACCCCTGAGCTCGGTATGCCTACCACGGCGTCCCCTTTCTGCACGGCCGAGCCGTCAAGGATTTTTCCTTCTTCCGCAAGCCCCACGGCGAAGCCTGCGAGGTCGAGTCCATCCGGTCCGTAGGTGCCGGGCATCTCCGCCGTCTCCCCTCCGAGAAGGGCGCATCCGCTTTCCGCGCAGGCAGCAGCGATGCTCTGCACTATGGGGGTGAGAACACCCCTGTCGAGCTTTCCGCAGGCGATATAGTCGAGAAAAAAGAGGGGCCGGGCGCCGCAGGTGACGAGGTCGTTCACATTCATGGCCACGAGATCCTGTCCCAGAAAGGCGAAGTTTCCAGCGGCCTTCGCCACCTCGACCTTTGTCCCCACTCCGTCGCAGCATCCGGCGAGGACGAGCCCGCCGGGAAGACGGTAGAGGCCGCTGAAGCCGCCGATCCCTCCCACCACGTTCGGCGAGGGGGGCATGGAGCGGACGATCCCTCGTATCGTCTCAACCCACCGGTCTGCTTCGATTATGTCCACCCCTGCGTCTTTATAGCTCAGGCTCATTCTCTTCTCCCCCCTCCATGTAGTTTCCCGAGAAGCAGGCGGTGCAGATGCACTCCCGGGGAAGGCCTATGGATTCCACCAGGTCCTCCTCGGTGAGATAGGCCAGAGAATCGGCCCCCACTTCCGTGCCGAGCTGCGTCAGATTCATCCGGGCGGCGGCGAGCTCCCCCCGGCTGGGGGTGTCGATGCCGTAATAGCAGGGGAAGCGGACGGGAGGGGAGGAGATGCGCACATGGACCTGGCTGGCCCCGCAGTCCCTGATCATGGAGATCATCCGCTGGCAGGTGGTCCCCCGGACGATGGAGTCGTCCACCACGACGACCTTCCTTCCGGTGAGTACCTCGGTGATGGGGTTGAGCTTGATCCGCACCCCCAGTTCCCGGACACGCCGGGTGGGCTCGATGAAGGTGCGCCCCACGTAGCGGTTGCGGACCACCGTCTGCTCGTAGGGAGCGGCGCTCTCCTCGGCGTACCCGAGGGAGGCGATGGTGCCGCTGTCGGGCATCCCCGTGACGAGGTCGGCCTCAGGGCAGGGGCTCCGGAGGGCGAGTTTTTTTCCGAGGGTTTTGCGGACCTGGTAGACTGACCGTCCGTCGATGACGCTGTCAGGCCGGGCGAAATAGACGTACTCAAAGGAGCAGGCGAAGTGGCGTTTAACCTCCACAGGGAGGGGAAGGCAGTCCATTCCGTCGGGGCCGAAGGTGACCACCTCGCCGGGGGCCACCTCTCTCACCACGGAGGCCCCGACGAGGTTGAGGGCGCAGGTCTCGGAAGAGACATAGTAGACGTCGTCCCGCTTTCCTATGACCAGGGGGCGGAACCCCCAGGGGTCCCGGGCGGCCACGAGGTTCTGACCCACGAGCATGGCCAAAGACCAGGCGCCCCGAAGGCGGACGAGGGAATCGATCAGGGCGTCGATAGGTTCTTTGTGGGGCTGGTGGGCCATGAGATGGAGGATGACCTCCGTGTCCGTTCCCGAGTGGAAGATCGCCCCGCGGTTTTGAAGAAGCAGCTTGATCCCCAGGGCGTTCGTTATATTGCCGTTGTGGGCCACGGCGAGAGAGGCCCTCGAGGTGCTCGCCGTAAGGGGCTGGGCGTTGCTGATCTCTGAACCTCCCGCGGTGGAGTAGCGGACATGGCCGATGGCGCAGGAGGTCTGCTCTGCCGCCAGGGTGGCCTGATCGAGGGCGAGGTGGACGAGGCCCATCCCCTTCCGGGAGGAGATCCCCCCTTCCCGGTTGATCCACGCCACACCGGCCGATTCCTGCCCCCGGTGCTGCAGGGCGTAGAGGCCGAGGTAGACGTCCTCGAGGACCTTCCGTCCCGAAGGGGACCATGCGCCGAAGACGCCGCACATTACCGTACCCTCCAGCGGGAGGTCAGTTCTCCGATTGGAAGGGAGAAGGCCCCCTCCACCGTGAGGGTGTCCCCTTCCACCCTTCCGATTTCAAGAAGGGGGTACCCCTTCCAGATGGTCCGGAAGAGGGGGACTTTTCCGACTGGGACGGAATAGAGGGCCCGGGGGCCTCCTTCTCCGAAGAGGACGACATCGTGCCGGGTGGGAACTGGAAGGGCGATCCGGGCTCCTCGAGAGCTTTCCGCCCCGTCTTTTGCGAGGGCCACGGCAAGGCCCCCTCCGGCCAGGGCCCGTCCGCTCGATGCCCCCTTCATTCGGGCCGTCTTCCGGGCTCTTTCGGCAAAATCGGCCTCCCCTTCGGGAGAAAACATGAGGGGGCGTTCGGCCTGCCTATGGCCGAGGGAGAGGAGGTACTGGCTCCCTCCGAGGGAGGAATTGCAGGGGCCGGCCAGAAAGAGGCGGTCCCCCTCCTTCCACCTCCCCGAAGGAAGATAGACCTCTAGGGAGGGGATCAGGCCGACCGTTCCCACCACAGGGGTGGGGCAGATGGCCCCGGAGGGTGTTTCGTTGTACAGGCTCACATTTCCCGAGACCACGGGGCAGTTCAAGGCTTCGCAGCATTCCGCCATCCCCCGGATGCACTCTTCGAGGGCCCAGTACTGCTCAGGCACCTCGGGAGAGGGGAAGTTGAGGCAGTCCGTGAGCCCCAGCACATCCGCTCCCGCCACGGAGAGGGTTCGTATCGTCCGGGCCACCGTCTCCGCTCCCCCCCGGTGTGGGTCGAGAGCGCATTTCCATGGATCGGCGTCGAGGACAAGAGCGAGAAGGGAATCCCGCCCCCGGATCCGCAGGACGCTCAGGGGGTGCCCCGGCCCGGTCACGGTGTTTGTCTGGACCATGGAGTCGTACTGCCGGTAGATCCACTCCTTCGGGGCGAGGGAGGGGGTTTCAAGGAGGGCGAGGAGGGCTGCGTTCCAGTCCTTCGGCAGAGGAAGGGAGTCCATATCGAAGTGCCAGTTTTTCTCGAGGTCTTCCGGCTTCTTCGACGGCCATCTCCGGGGAGGGCAGCCGTCCCCGAGGAGGGCGGCGGGGAAGGAGGCGACCTCCGTTCCGTGCCAGAGAATGGTGTAGGAGTCCTCTTCGTTGGTCTCGCCGATGACGGCGCAGTCGAGCTCCCATTTTTCCGCCACGGCCTGAACTTCTCCAAGGTGCAGGGGGTCGACGATGAGGAGCATCCGCTCCTGGGATTCGGAGAGGGCGATCTCCCAGGGCTCCATGTCCGCGGCCCTGAGGGGGACCCTGTCGAAATGAAGAATCATCCCGACGCCGCTTTTGGCGGCCACTTCGCTTGAGGAGGAGGTGATCCCCGCCGCCCCCATATCCTGCATGCTCACGATGAGCTTCTTTGACTGAAGTTCGAGGCATGCCTCGATGAGGAGTTTTTCGGCAAAGGGGTCGCCGATCTGGATGGAGGGCTTGTTCGCCTTCGAGTCGTCCGACAGCAGTACGGAGGCGAAGGCAGCACCGGCGATCCCGTCCCGGCCTGTCTTCGAGCCGAGGAGCACCACGAGCTGCCCGGGGCGGGCGGTCTTTGAGCTCACGATCTCGTCGAGGGGGACGAGGCCGATGCAGAAGGCGTTCAGCAGGGGGTTTTCGTTGTAGCATTCGTCGTAGACGGTTTTGCCTCCCACGGTGGGGACGCCCACGGCGTTTCCGTACCCTCCCACGCCAGCGACGATCCCTGAAGAGAGGGATGCCGTCACCGGATGATCAGGGCTGCCGAAGAAGAGGCCGTCCATGGAGGCAACGGGGCGGGCCCCGAGGGCGAGGATGTCCCGGATGATTCCGCCCACGCCCGTGGCCGCTCCTTGGTAGGGAGCAACGGCCGAGGGGTGATTGTGGCTTTCCGCCTTGAAGGCCGCGCCGAGGTTATCGCCGAGGTCCACGATGCCGGCGTTCTCTCCCGGGCCGAGGACTACTTTTTCCCCTGTGGAGGGAAAGTGCCGCAGAAGATGCTTTGTGGATTTATAGCTGCAGTGCTCCGACCACATGACGGCGAGGATGCGGAGCTCGCATTCGTTCGGCTCCCGGCCGAGGGCCGAGACGGCCGCCTCATACTCCTCTTTCCGGAGGCCGTACCGTTTAAAGTCCATTGCTTTTGCCTCCCTTTTCAAAGAAGGAGAGGATGGACTTCCAGAATATCCGTCCGTCCTCTCCGCCGAGGATCGATTCCGAGACCCTTTCGGGGTGGGGCATGAGCCCGAGGATATTGCCCCCCTCACTGATGATCCCGGCTATATTGTTGACCGAGCCGTTGGGGTTCGCCTCTCCGGAAATTTCACCCGAGGGGGTTGAATACCGGAAGACCACCCCCAAACGGTCTTCAAGGGCTCTCAGCTCGTCGGGAAAGAGAAAGTATCTGCCTTCTCCGTGGGCTATGGGGAACTGAACTATCTGCCGGGGAGTGAAGGAGTTCGTGAAGGGGGTATCGGTCCGTTCGACCCGAAGATGGCAGGGGGAGCAGTGAAAGACGAGGGAGTCGTTGGGAAGAAGGGCGCCGGGGAGAAGGCGGGATTCGGTGAGGACCTGGAAGCCGTTGCAGATCCCGAGAAGAAGCCCCCCCTTTTTTCCGTGGGCGACAACAGCCTCCATGACGGGGGAGCGGGCGGCCATGGCGCCGCTCCGGAGATAGTCGCCGAAGGAGAACCCTCCGGGAAGGATGACGAGGTCTGTTCCGGCGGGGAGGGCGGTCTCGCGGTGCCACAGGGGGATCACTTCCCTTCCGAGGGTCTCCCGAACGGCACAGATCACGTCCCGGTCGCAGTTGCTTCCGGGAAAGATCACCACCGCTGTCTTCACTTACTCTGCCTCCACTTCAAGGGTATACCCTTCAATGATTTCATTGACCAGGAGGTCCGCGCACATCTTCTCCGCCTCCGCCCGGGCCTGGTCGGCCGAGGGGGCATCCACCCAGAGCTGGATATATTTTCCCACTTTCACCCTTTTCAGCCCTGTGTGCCCCAGGGAGACGAGGGAGTGCTCCACGGCCTTCCCCTGAGTGTCGAGGACCCCCTCCTTGAGCTGGATGAAGACCTCAATCCGCCAGGTCATGCCCTTGCCTCCCGGGAGGAAAGGCGCCGCCAAATCTCCTCGTAGGCTCCGAGGACATCCCCCAGGTCCTTCCGGAAGCGGTCCTTGTCCAGGCGGTTCTTCGTCTGCTCGTCCCAGAAGCGGCACGTGTCCGGGGAGATCTCGTCGGCGAGGAGAAGGTTCCCCTTGTCGTCCAGGCCGAACTCAAGCTTGAAGTCCACAAGGATGATCCCCAGTTCGGAGAAGAGGGATGTGAGCAGAGAGTTGACCTTCAGGGTGATTTCCTTTATTCTGATTAATTGCCCTTCCGTCGCCCAGCCGAAGAGGAGGGCGTGGTCTTCAGTTATAATAGGATCCCCCAGGGAATCATCCTTGAGGTAGAGTTCGACGAGAGGGCGGGGGAGACGGAGCCCCTCCTCCACGCCGAGGCGCTTGCAGAGGGTTCCCGTGGTGATGTTCCGCACCACGACCTCTATGGGAACGATCGTCACCTTTTTGACAAGCTGGCGGAGGTCGTCGAGCCGCTCGACGAAGTGGGTGGGAATTCCCTCCTTTCTAAGATACTCAAAGAGGGCTGAGCTTATCAGATTGTTCAGCCGCCCCTTTCCCTCGATGGAATCCTTTTTAAGGGCGTTGAACGCGGTGAGGGAGTTTTTGTACTCGATGAGACAGAGGGAAGGATCATCCGTAGTGAAAACCTTTTTCGCCTTGCCTTCGTAGATAAAGTCCTTTTTTTCCATGGGGCACCTCCGGGGGGTTGTGTTTATTTACA
Organism: Synergistaceae bacterium; assembly: GCA_022837505.1. Lineage (GTDB taxonomy): Bacteria > Synergistota > Synergistia > Synergistales > Aminobacteriaceae > JALHFZ01. The sequence continues at coordinate 19,403 of JALHFZ010000006.1, read as the reverse complement.
TTATCGACCCACAACCCTTAAATGTCAATAATACTGATACCCCGCCGTTCTGCGGAATCTGTGCCGAAGTGAGGGAGATAATGGACCGGAAGATGGAAATCAGCGCCCTCGTCCTTGCCGGCGGAAGGGGGGAGAGAATGGGAAAAGAAAAGCTTTTCCTGTCCGTAGATTCCACCCTCCTGGTGGAAAGGGTGCTTCGTGCCCTTCACCCTTTTGCCGGAGAGATTCTGCTCTCCGTCGCCCTCCGCCAGGTGCCCTCCGCCCTCGGCACCCTCTCGGATATAATGAGTGCCTACGGTATCCGCCTCGTGGAGGACCGGGTTGCGGGGCGCGGTCCCCTCGAGGGAATAGCCTCCGGACTTGCCGAGGCGAAATTTCGGTGGTCTTTTGTATGCGCCTGCGATATGCCCTTTCTCTCTCCGGATGTGATTCGGACGCTCTGGAACCGGGGAGATCACCGCGCTTCGGTCATCCTTCCGAGGATCGGCGGATACCTTGAACCCCTTCACGCCTTTTACTCCTCGGAGGCTCTTTCCGCGGCCCGGCGCCTGCTGGACAGGGGGGAGAGGAAAATCTCCGCCCTCTATGACGAACTTGCCGTCTCGATCGTGGAGGAAGAGACCTTCGCCGGACTGTACGGTTTCCGCCGTTCCTTCTATAATGTGAACCTTCAAAAGGATCTATCAGTACTCTGCAGCTCCCGCTGAACCCAACAAGGAAATACCCGGAAGGAGAAACAGTGAATGGACCAGAAGCGCATACGGAATTTCAGCATCATCGCCCATATCGACCACGGCAAATCCACCCTGGCCGACCGCCTGCTCGAGCGGACAAGCACCATCGATTCGAGGGACATGAAATCCCAGATCCTCGACTCCCTTGACCTCGAGAGGGAACGGGGGATCACCATCAAGCTCGTACCGGTGAAGATGCTCTACACTGCAGCGGACGGAGAGGAATATATTCTCAATCTCATCGATACCCCGGGACACGTGGACTTCGGCTATGAGGTCTCCCGCTCTCTCGCCGCCTGCGAGGGGGCCCTCCTTGTGGTGGACGCCACCCAGGGAGTTGAGGCCCAGACGCTGGCCAATGCCTATATGGCGGTGGACCAGGGGCTTGAAATCATCCCGGTGATAAATAAAATCGATCTCCCCTCCTCCCGGCCCGACTACGTCATCCGGGAGATCGAGGAGGTCGTGGGGCTCGACTGCGAGGACATCATCCTGGCGAGCGCCAAGGAGGGGAAGGGGATTGACGAAATCCTCGAGCGTATCATCTCGAAGATACCCCCTCCCTCGGGGGATCCCGAGGCCCCCCTTCAGGCCATGATCTTCGACACGGAATATGACAACTATAAAGGGGTCATCTGCTACATCAGGGTCATGAACGGCACCCTCAGGCCGGGGCAGAACGTCCAGTTCACCGCTACGGGAAGGGTTTTTCCCGTGGAGGAGGTGGGGGTTTTCCGTCCGGGGTTCACCCCCTGCGCCCAGCTGACACCCGGAGAAGTGGGGTACATGGTGTCAAACATCAAGACCATAGCCGACGCCCATGTGGGAGACACCATCACGGACAACGCCTGTCCTGCCCCCCCCCTGCCGGGGTACCGCAAGGTGAAGCCCGTGGTCTTCTGCGGCTTCTACCCCATGGACCGGGACGAATACCCCCAGCTCAGGGACGCCCTTGAAAAGCTGGTCCTCAACGACTCGGCCATCTCCTTCGAGCCGGAGACTTCCGTTGCCCTGGGGTTCGGCTTCCGCTGCGGCTTTCTTGGTCTTCTTCATATGGACATCTCGAAGGAACGGCTCCGCAGGGAATTCGGGGTCGAACTGGTGGCGACGGCCCCCAACGTCATCTACGAGATTGTCACGAAAAAAGGTGAGGTGATCGAGGCCCACCGCCCCTCCGATTTTCCCGAGCTGGGGGATATCGACGAAGTGCGGGAGCCGGTGATCAAGCTGACCCTCTTCGTCCCCGCCGATTACGTGGGGAAGGTCATGAAGCTCTGCCAGGACAAGCGGGGGGTCTACCAGTCCATGGACTACCTCGCCCCCGACCGGGTGCGCCTGATCTACGAGCTCCCCCTGGCGGAGTTCATCATCGACTTCCACGACAAGCTCAAATCCCAGACGAGGGGGTACGCCTCCCTTGACTACGAATACAAGGAGCTGAAGGCGGCGGACCTCGTACGGGTGGATGTTCTCGTCAGCGGCGAGGCGGCGGACGCCTTTTCCTTCATCTGCCACCGGGACGCGGCCTATCACCGGGGGCAGGCAGTGGTGCGGAAGCTGAAGGAGCTCATTCCGAGCCAGCTCTTCGAGGTCCCCATCCAGGCCTCCATCGGAAAGAAGGTCATCGTCCGGTCGAATGTGAAGGCCCTTCGGAAGGACGTCATCGCCAAGTGCTACGGAGGGGACATCAGCAGAAAACGGAAGCTTCTCGATAAGCAGAAGGAAGGCAAAAAGCGGATGAAGCAGATCGGCAAAGTCTCCATCCCCCAGGAGGCCTTTCTCGCCTTTCTTCAGGTGGAAGAGGACGAGGACAAGTAGGGGAGGAGAGGCGTGTTCCCTTCGCCCCCTTCGGGCCCCTTTTCCGTCTATATCCACCTTCCCTTCTGTCTGCGGAAGTGCCCCTACTGCTCCTTCTTCAGCCTTCCCCTGAAGGAGGAGGGGCGGGATCGATATATCGCCCTCATCGAAGGGGAGATGGCCGCGTGGAAGGGGACCTTCGCCGGAGGATGGGCGGATACGGTCTATTTCGGCGGGGGAACCCCCTCCCTTCTCACCCCTCCCCAATGGAAAAGGCTTTTTGACTCTCTCGAAGGGGCTCTCCCCCTCGGCGGGACGCCGGAGATCACTGTGGAGGCCAACCCGGAATCCCTCACCAGGGAGCATCTCTCCCTCTGGAGGGAGCGGGGGGTCACGAGGGTCAGCCTCGGAGTTCAGAGCTTCTCCGATGCCGAGCTCCTCTGGCTTGAACGCCCCCATGACGGACGGAGGGCTGAAGAGGCCCTCGCCTCCATCGCAGAGGAGGGCCTCTCCCCGAGCGCCGATCTCATCTTCGGCCTGGGGGGGCAGACCCTCCGCTCCTGGAAATACTCCCTCGACCGAGCCCTGTCCCTCGGGGCGGAGCATCTCTCCCTCTACCAGCTCTCCCTCGAGAGGGGGAGCCGGTGGTACTCCCGCCCTCCTGAGGGGCGTCCCGACGGATACCCCTTCTATCGTTTCGCCCAGTGGCTTCTTCCCCGGAAAGGGTTTGCCCAGTACGAGATCGCCAGCTTCTCCCTGCCGGGGAGGCAGAGCAGGCACAACAGGGCCTACTGGACGAACAAGCCTGTCCTGGCCCTCGGGGCAGGTGCCTGGGGGTACTGGGGAGGGAGGCGCTGCCGCAATGAAGATACCCTTACGGGGTATGAGCGGGCGGTACGGGAAAAGGGGAGGGCCTGCATGGAATGGCTGGAGCTCTCTGAGGATGAAGGCGCCCGGGAGGCTGCGGTCCTCTATCTCAGGACGGCCGAGGGGATACCCTTCGGTGAATTCTCCTCCCGGTACGGCGGCGAGATTCTTCGTGAAATTCTGTCGATACTCAGAGAACTGGTCCCCGAGAACTGTCTTGAGTGGCGGAGGGAATCCGTCGCCCTGACGCCCCGGGGAATGCGGGTGGGAAACTCCATCTGGAGCCTGCTGATATAAACTTTCGGATTTACAGCGTAATGGTCTTCGCCGATGAGAGAAGGACTCGGGCGATCTCGGACAAGTTGGAGATGACCCCTATGCCGACTTCCTGGGTGATTCCGAAGTGGCTCGTGCAGGTGCCGCAGACGAGGATGGAGACCCCTTTCTTCGAGAGGGCCGTGAGATGATCGCAGGTGGAGGTGTTCTTCAGGGCGAGCTTGACCCCTTCATTCATGAGGGCGATGTTTGCCGGAGGGCAGTCCGTCCGGGAGAGGGTGCCGAGGAACCCCTTCATGAGGACTTCGCCGAGGTCTGTATCCTCCCCTCCGATGGTGTCCCCGGTGAGAAGGAGAACCGCGTCCTGGAGCCCCCTTTCGGGGACGGGGGAGACGGGGGCGGCAATCCGTTCCCTTCCTGATATGGACCCCTCAAGGGTGATGGTTCCCTCCTCATCTATGATCGAGACGGCGTAGCCGCTCTTTTCCAGAAAGCGGCGCACGTTGGACGCCGAAACGGCATTGTCAAGAAGAATTTCAATCTCCCTCTCGCCGCTGTCAACCAGCGTCTTTGTCATCATTACTGGCTGGGGGCAGTTTCTTCCCCGGGCATCGACCTTCGCCATTTTTCCCCCTCCGAAGTTGTGCAGTATAGAGGCTCAGCTCTTCTTTTCGACCGGAAATCATTATAAGATACAATAGCAAATGTGACAAAGGGAGCTTCCCGAAGCCGAAAGTTCTTGAAAGGGATGGATGAGCGGTGAAACCAAGATCAGAGGGTGCGGATAAACTTCGTTCTCTTCCCCCCATGGACGGGCTTCTCCAGAGCCCAGGGGCGGAGCGCTATTTTTCTCTTCTGGGAAGGACGACCGTAAAGGATATCCTCTCGGAGGTCCTGTCGGATCTTCGCCGGGATCTGCTGAACGGGGCGGAAATTTCCCCAACGGCGGAGACGGTGCTGGAGAGGGCTCTTCCGGTCCTCGAGAAGCGGTGCCGGCGGAGCCTCCTCTCGGTGGTGAATGCCACGGGCGTCGTCGTCCATACGAACCTGGGCAGGTCATGCCTCGCCCCCGAAGCCGTTCAGGCTGTGGCGGAGGCGGCGTCAGGGTACAGCACCCTCGAGTTCGACCTTGACGGAGGAAAGCGGGGACACCGGAGCGATCACGTGGAATGGCTGCTCTGCAGGGCAACGGGAGCCGAGGCGGGGATTGTGGTCAACAACAACGCGGGAGCGGTCCTTCTGATGCTGGCGGCCCTCTGCGCTGAGAGAGAAGTGGTCGTCTCCCGGGGGGAGCTTGTGGAGATCGGCGGCTCCTTCCGCATTCCCGATATTATGGCCTTTTCCGGAGCTCACCTCAGGGAGGTCGGGGCGACGAACCGAACCCACCGGGCGGATTACGAGGGGGGGATAGGGGAGGAGACCGCCGCTCTTCTGAAGGTCCACCCGTCAAATTTCAGGATGGAGGGGTTCACCTCCTCCGTTCCCCGGGAGGACCTGGCGGCCCTCGCCCGGGAGAGGGGGATTCTCTTTCTTGAGGATCTCGGAAGCGGAACCCTCCTTGACCTCTCCCCCCTCGGGCTGCGGGGAGAACCCACCGTGGCCGACTGCATCCGGGAGGGGGTTGACCTCGTCACCTTCTCCGGGGATAAAATGCTCGGCGGCCCCCAGATCGGGGCGATCGTCGGAAAAAAAGCCCTTGTCGACAGACTGCGTACCTACCCCCTCCTCCGGGCCCTCCGGGTGGACAAGATGACCCTCGCGGCCTTCGAGGCCACCCTCAGGCTCTATCTGTCCGGTAGAACAGAGGAGATCCCCACCCTCGCCATGATCTCCGCTTCGAAGGAGGCCCTCCGGAAGAAGGCGGAGATGCTCGCCGAAAAGCTGAAAAAAATTCTTCCCGAAGAAAAGATCACCCTGGTGGAAGTGGATGATGCAGTAGGGGGAGGGGCCTTTCCCGCCACACCCCTCCCCGGATGGGGAGTGGCCATTCCGGGAGAACGGTGGGGGAGCGCCGGAAATCTCCTGGCCCTTCTCCGCGGGCAGGAAAACCCCGTGATAGCGGGAGCCCGGGAGAACGAGGCGATCTTCCATGTGCGGACCCTCCTCGGGGGAGACGAAGAAAGAATCTGCCGCAGCCTGAGGGCTGTATCGGAAAAGGGGTAGAGCCATGGAAGGAAGAGAGATCTCCCTCGTCCTCGGCACAGCCGGCCATATTGACCACGGAAAGACCACCCTTGTGAAGGCCCTCACCGGCGTGGACTGCGACCGGCTGCGGGAGGAGAAGAAGCGGGGGATCACCATTGAGCTCGGCTTCGCCCCCCTGAAGCTTGAGGACGGGCGGATAGTCAGCATAGTGGACGTGCCGGGGCATGAACGGTTCATACGCCAGATGGTTGCCGGAGCATCGGGAATAGATGCTGTGCTCCTCGTGATAGCAGCGGACGAGGGGGTCATGCCCCAGACCAGGGAGCACCTCGAAATTCTCCGCCTCCTCGGCGTTCGGGACGGACTTGTGGCCGTCACGAAAACCGACGGGGTGGACGGGGAATTTCTTGAACTCGTCCTCGAGGACATAGAGGAATTTCTCGAAGGGACCTTTCTCGAGGGAAAGGCAGTCGTGCCTGTCTCGGCGTACTCGGGGGACAACCTCCCCCTTCTTCTCAAAGAGCTGGTCCGCCTCGTGGACCGCGTTCCCCCCCGCTCCCGGAAGGGTCCCTTTTTCCTTCCCGTGGACCGGGCCTTTCCTGTGGCGGGGTTCGGCACGGTCGTCACCGGAACGGGGTACAGGGGAGAACTCTCTGCGGGGCAGGAGGGGGTTATCCTCCCCTCCCGGGTTGAAGGAAGAATCCGAAGCCTGCAGGTCCACGGCTCCGCTGTGGAGACCGCCTGGGCGGGGCAGCGGATGGCGGTGAGCATCGGAGGGGTCTCGGCGGAGGATCTCGGCCGGGGGGATGTTCTGTGCGAAAAGGGAATTTATGCTCCCACGACCTGTTTTGAATGCGAGCTGCGCCTTCTTGAAAGCGCCCCCTCTCCCCTGAAGCATTGGCAGAGAGTTCGTCTTCACATCGGAACCTCCGATGTGACGGCCAGGATCGCCCTCCTTGAAAGCCCCCTCGTCCAGCCCGGCGAGACCGTTCCGGCCCAGATCGTGGCCGAAGAGGAGCTGGTCTGCCTTCTCAATCAGCGGTTCGTTCTCAGGCGGTACAGCCCCCTCGAGACCATTGCGGGAGGGCGGGTTCTTTTCCCCTATGCCGCCAAGCCCCGGGGCAAAACTGCCCGGAAACTCTGCGCCGACCGGGTCCGTTCCCTCGCCGGGGCGGCCTCTTCGGGAGAGCGCCTCGCCGTGCTGATAAATTCCTTCGGAATGCTCGACCTGGACGATGCTGTCCGTTTCCTCCAGGAGCGGCCTCAGGAGATCCTCCGCCTGGGAGAAAAACTCGCCTCCCGCAGGACCGCCCTCTTTCTCTCCGGCGAAAGGAAGGTCTTTCTCTCGCCGGGGCAGACTCAGAGGCTGGAGGAGGAGCTGACCCGCTACCTCAGAGATTTCCACGCATCCCAGCCCTCCCGCAGGGGGGCGCCGGCAGACGAGATCGCCCTTTCTGTTCTCAGGGAGTTCGATTCCCGCACTGCCCGCTCGTTCATGGAAAACATGGCCAGGGAGGGAACCATTCATCTCATCGACGGCAGGGCGGCCCTGGCGGACTTTACCCCCCGGGATGACGCAGCCTTTGCCGAAAATTCACAGAAGGTCCTTTCTCTGTGCAGGGAAAGGGGGTTTCAGCCCCCACCCATCGCCGAAGCCAGGGAAGTCCTGAAGCTGGACGAAAAAAGCTTTTCCCTTCTCCTGAAGGGGATGAGGGATACGGGGATGGTCTCCCTGGTTGCCGGAGAGTTCCTCTTCACCAGAGAAACGGAGGAGCACCTTCTGTCGCTCCTTCTGAGGGAAAAGAACGACATCTCCCTTGCCCGGATCCGGGATCTCACCGGAAGCACGAGGAAATTCATCCTTCCCCTCCTGGAGTACCTGGATTCAAAGGGGTATACCCGAAGGGTGGGGGACAAACGGGTTCTGCTGGCGTCGAAACTCCCGGGACACATCTCCGGAGGGTACGGGGAAGGGGTCGTTCCGGCTGAAAAACCGGAAAATTGATTGTTCGGCTATTTTATGGTAAAATACAACGAATATGTTGTACTGGGAGTGACCCTAATGGCAGGAACAATCACGTCGATCCGGGAACAGGTGGCACTCTACAAAGGACTGAAGGTCCGTTACCGGACAGCCAAAGGACGCCGCAAGGTCGAGGAGCGCCAGGGAGTCATCCTGGAAACCTATCCGAACCTTTTCACCCTTTACGTCGAATCTCAGGATAGCAAGGTCTCCTTCAGCTATGCGGAGCTTTTGACCCGCGAAGTGGAGCTGGAGCTTCTTTCCGGCACCAGGAAGTAATTCCGAACAATTTCCTTCGGCAAAGGATGCCCCGGCACAATGTGACGGGGCATCCTTTTTGCCGGGTCTTCAGGAGGCGCCATGACCGTACACCTTTACTCCGCGGCCAAACTGAATCTTACCCTTCGGATTACCGGCAGACGGGAGGACGGATATCATGAACTCCGCTCCCTTTTTTATGCCCTTCCATCGGTTGAATCATTGACAATTACTCCACTTTATGGTCATAATGTCAAGGAGGACGACATCGCGGTGAAAGGGGAGAAGATTTTCGGAAGAAACATCCTTTCCGATGTTCTCGCCGCCGCAAGGAAGCTGGGGGATGTCCCCCCTCTGAGAATTCGTCTTCTGAAGGCCATCCCTCCGGGGAGCGGTCTGGGAGGGGGCAGCGGAAACGCCGGAGCCCTCATCTCATGGATTCACGCTCACTGGGAAGCGCCCCTGATGACAGGAGAGGAAACAGGCTCAGACGTTCCCTTCTTTGTGAGGAAGCTTCCCTGGGCAGCCGTCCGGGGGAGGGGAGAGGAGATCGAACTCCTGACCGCCCCTCTGCCCTCGCGGATCGCCCTGGTGGTGATCCCCCGGTGGAAGGTCTCGACAAAGAGGGCCTTCACGCTTCTTTCCCAGCGGCTGAACCGGAGATTTCCCCTGACGCCCCGGGAGGCGGAGGATGAGATTCACCGGATAGCCGAGGGGTTTTCCACCCCTTCTTCCGGGGGGCTGCTTCCGAATGATTTCGCCCCTCCCCTGATGGAGCTTCATCCCGAGTATTCCCGCCTCTTCTCCCTGTTCAAGGAGGAGGGTGCCCGGGAATGGGGTATATCGGGAAGCGGAAGCGGAGCCTTTGCCCTTTTCGGCAGGGATGCACCCCCCTGGCGGGGGATGAAGAGAATTGAGGCACTGGATTGGGTAAGAAAAATTTTACTGGTGGAGTGATGATATTTTGAGAGGACAACGGACTGAACGATTGATCCGAACAGCGGCCAGATTTCTCACGTGCCCTTCGAAACAGCTTTCCCTTACGTCCCTCGCGGAGGATTTTCTCGTCTCGAAGACGGTCATAAGCGACGATGTGGCCATAATCAACGAGGCGCTGACCAGAGAGGGAATGGGAGGGATCAACGTTGACCGCGGAAGGACGGGAGGGGCGTCTTTCTTCCCCCGGATGGCCCCGGCCGTGCGGGACGCCCTCCTCAAGGAAATCATGGATATTCTGAATATGGAGGACCGTTTTCTTCCCGGGGGGCTGGTCTACTACAGCGATATTCTTTTCAACCCCCATTTCGCCCTGAGGCTAGGATACGCCATGGCCTCCATGTTCAGCGAAACACGGCCGGACATCATCATGACCTCCGAGGTGAAGGGAATACCCATCGCCATCTTCACAGCCCACGCCCTGGGCATACCCCTCGCAGTCTGCCGGTTCCGCAACCGTGCCAGCGACGGATCGGCCGTGGGGGTTCATTACCCCTCGACGAAGACGGGGGAAGTGAAGGCCATGTATATGGGGACAAAGCAGCTTCAGCGGGGAAAGAGGGTCCTCATCGTGGACGACTTCATGAGGGGAGGGAGCACCGCTGCGGGAATGCTGCTCGTTGCGAAGGAGTTCGGAGCTGAGGTTGCGGGGATCGGGGTCTTCATGGCCGCCTCCGAGCCGGAGCAGAAGGCGGTCTCCTCCTGGCAAGCCCTTCTCCGCCTTGATGAGACGGAAAACCGCCAGCCCCGCGTTTCCCTCTGGGAAGAAAAGACAGTTTGACGATTTCTCCCGGCTGATATACAATCCCTCTGACGGAAGGAGGTGACCACATCTTCCATGAAAGTCTCTGTTGACAAGGATGAATGTATCGGTTGCGGCGTGTGCGCCCAGATATGTCCCGAGGTTTTTACGATGGATGACGATGCCGGAGTTTCCAAGGTTATAAAGCCCGAAGGAAGCGACTGCGCGAAAGAAGCGGCGGAAAGCTGCCCGGTTGCGTGCATCACCGTAGAAGAATAAACAGCCCCTTTCCTGCCGTTTTCCTCAAGAAAGGAAAAATTGCGCCTTGCGGTTTACCTCCGCTGTAGCGTATAATCGGCAGCGTGATTTTACGGGCCTATAGCTCAAGTGGTTAGAGCCACCGGCTCATAACCGGAAGGTTCCTGGTTCGAGTCCAGGTAGGCCCACCAGAATAATCGCCGTTTCCTTCCGGGGAAACGGTTTTTTTGTCTTTTTTCAGGGAGGGAGAAAATGAAGGTACAGGAGCTGCTCTGCAGGCTGCAAACAAGGCTGCCCCTTCACTGGGCGGAGGAGTGGGATAATTCCGGACTTCTTCTTGGGTCCCCTGAGGACTTTGTCCGGAGAGTGGCCGTGGCCCTCGATCCCGACCTGGAAACCCTCAGGAGGGCAGTGGAAGCCGGTGCGAATGTCCTTGTAACCCATCACCCCCTTATTCTCTCACCGGTCCGACAGATCCTCTCCGACAGATCCCCCGGAGAGGAGATAGCCTTTGCCCTCGCAAGCGGACTGGCCCTCATAGCCCTTCACACGAACTGGGATGCCGCCCCGGGAGGGATGAACATGTTCCTCTCCAGGTCCATCGGCCTGAGGGACCCCCTTCCCCTGATCCCATCAGAAAGGGGCGCCTGGGGGACAGGGGCGGCAGGGGAGCTTCCGGAGATCCTTCCTGCCTGGCAATGGGCCGGGAAGATCCGCGACTCTCTCTCCCTCTCCCGGCTGGAAGCCTACGGCGATGCGGACCGGCCCGTAAAGAGGCTTGCCCTCTGCGGCGGCTCCGGAGGAAGCCTGTGGCGGGATGCCCTGGCATCGGGCGCCCAGGTATATTTCACCGCCGATATGAAGTATCATGAAAGACTTGATGCCTGCCGCAGCGGACTTATCCTTTTTCTGGCCGACCACGGGGAGATGGAATCCCTCTCCCTTCCCGATCTTGCGGAGTGTATTTCAGAAGAGCTTGAGGAAAGGGCAGTTCTCCTTCCCTTCTCTCACCTTGAGAGAAGGGTTTTTCCCCGGGATCTCACCCCGTAACTCCTCCGGGGAGGAAAAGCCTGGCCTTTCTTCCTGCAGTATAAGAGAAAATATCTGAATTTTAAAGAGTAATGCTTCAGTGATATGATAGATTCCACGGATGATTTTTTCGTCCGATCTTCCCTTTGAGGTGGTCACTATGGCGCAGCGTGTTTTCAGCGGAATGAGACCGACAGGAAAGCTTCATCTCGGGCATCTTGCGGGAGCCCTGACAAACTGGGTGAGGCTGCAGGAGGACTACGAGTGTTTTTACTCCATAGTGGACTGGCATGCCCTCATGTCCGATTACGCCGACAGCTCCACCATCCGGAGCAACTGTTCGGAAGTGCTCCTCGACTGGCTTGCTGCCGGACTTGACCCCGAGAAATGCATCATCTTCGTCCAGTCCCACGTTCCCCAGCATGCGGAGCTCCATCTCGCCCTCTCCATGGTGACCCCCCTCGGGTGGCTTCAGCGGAACCCCACATACAAAGAGCAGATCATCAACATTCAGAACAGGGATCTGAGCACCTACGCCTTTCTCGGCTATCCGGTCCTCATGGCGGCGGACATACTTCTCTACAAGGCAGAGATCGTCCCCGTGGGGGAGGACCAGAGCGCCCACCTCGAGATCTCCCGGGAGATGGCACGGCGCTTCAACTCCTTCTTCGGCGACATCCTCCCCGAGCCGCAGATCATGCTGACCCCGACGCCCAAGGTCCCCGGCACGGACGGAAGGAAGATGAGCAAATCCTACGGAAACTCCATCAATATCGCCGATCACCCCGACGAAATGTGGCAGAAGATCCGCACCATGATCACCGACCCGGCAAGGGAGCGGAGAACTGACCCGGGGGAGCCGGAGAAATGCCCCGTATGGGATATTCACAAGGTATTCAACGACGATGAGGAAGAAAAGCGGGAGATTGCCCATGGATGCAGGACAGCGGGAATAGGGTGCGTGGACTGCAAGAAAAAGCTGATGAACCACGTGAACAGGGTCATGGCTCCCATCCGGGAGCGGCGGGCCTTCTACGAGGGGCGTCCCGACCTCCTTCAGTCCATCCTCCGGGAGGGGGCCGTCCGGGCCGGAGCTGCAGCCCGGAAGACCATGGACGAAGTCATCGCCGCCATCGGATTCGTTCCGAGGGGATAAATAATTGTACGAAGGATCTCCCGGCTTCGGGGAATTTTCAGCTGACGTGGAGGGGTTCTCAGGCCCCTTCGATCTGCTGTGCTTTCTCGTGGAGAGCGGAGCCCTTGAAACCGCGAGGATCTCCGTGGGGCAGATCGTCCGCATTTACGGCGCCTATCTGGCCAACACCCGTCATGTTTCCGTGGAGACAGTCTCGGAGTTCCTCTTCCTTGCGGCCACCCTCGTCCTGGCAAAAGCCCGCTCCCTCCTTCCCCGGAGGGAAGCTGACCCTGCCGCCGGGGAGGAAGTCGCCGACGACGGGGATGTCCTTGAAAAAATCTCCCGGTACCGTCCCTACAGGATAGCCGCCGGAAGGCTCCGGGCCGGGAAGGAGCGGCAGGACAGAATCTTTTTTCGCCCCTCGGACGAAGAGGAGGAGGAGCAGTTCGGAAACCTTGGAGACCTCTACGCCCTCTGCCGGCAATGGTGGGATATTTTCGAGTCCCGCAGGGGGTCCCTCCCCCGAAGCAGCCGGATTGAATTTTTCGCCTCCGAAGACTGGGACGGAATACCCTCCGCCCTCCCCGAGGAGGAACAGATCGAGGGGAAGATCTCCGAGATCCTCGCCCGCCTTGCCGGCTGCGGCTCCATCAGATTCTCCCAGCTGCTTGACGGGAAGGGAAAGGCGGCCCTTTTCGTCGTCACCCTTCTCGCCCTCCTCGAGATGGCACGGATGGGGCGCATCCGGATGGAGCAGGAGGCTCTTTTTCATGACGTCGTCTTCTATGCCCTCTGATATCCTGAGCCCGGCGGGACAGAAAATTCAGGCCCTCCTCTTCGTTGCGGTCTCCCCCGTATCGCAGAGCGAGATCGCCGAGCTGCTCTCCATCTCCCCCTCTTCGGCGGCGGAAGAGCTGCGCTCCCTTCAGGATTTTCTTCAGCGGACGGGGCAGGGGCTCGCCCTTCAGAAGGGGCCGGAAGGGTGGAGAATGACCACTGCGGAAGAGACTGCCGAGGTGGTCTCCCTTTTCCGCAGCACCGTCCTCGTTCAAAAGATCCGTCTCAGCAAGGCGGCGGTGGAGACTCTGGCGGTCATAGCCTATAATCAGCCTGTCACCCGGAGCGATGTGGAGGATATCCGGGGTGTCCGGTGCGAGAGGGTCATCGAGACGCTCCTGTCCCACGGTCTGCTGAGGATTGCCGGGCGGAGGAAGGGAACAGGCTCCCCCCTGCTCTACCGGACGACCCCCCTTTTTCTCGAGACCTTCGGCCTTTCGTCCATCTCTGAACTCCCCACCCTCGAGGAACTGGAAGAGCTGAACCCCTCAGGAGAAGGGGAGTCAACCCCTTTCAGCGAGGATGAGAACCTATGATGATTCAAAAAGACGAAGAAGAAAAGAACCCTGTCCGGGGCGTACGGCTGAATCGCTTCCTCGCCATGGGAGGAGCGGGCTCCCGCAGGGGAGTGGAGGAGTTCATCGCCGCAGGGAGAGTGCGGGTCGACGGAAAGGTGGTGCTCCTTCCGGCCTACCGGGTGACCGGAGAGATGACGGTGACCCTGGACGGAAAGACGATCCTTCCGGAGGAGAAGAAATATATCCTTCTCAACAAGCCGAAGGGGTATGTCTGCTCCGTACAGGACCCCTACGATCCCGTGGTGGGTGATCTCCTCGCCGAAGAGCTGAGACAGTACCGCCTCTTTCCTGTGGGGCGACTCGACCGGGAGAGCGAGGGGCTTCTCGTCCTCACCAATGACGGCGACTTTGCCCAGGAGCTGCTTCACCCGTCGAAAAGCGTCCTGCGGGAATACGAGGCCCTCCTCTCCGGAGAGATCAGCCGGAGGGACGTACGGCAGTGGATGGGAGGGGTACTCCTTGACGGCAGGCTCCTCACGCCGGTGAATCTTCTCATCATGGACAGAGAACCGGCGAACCGCTGGATTTCCATCGTCCTTGCCGAAGGGGTGAAACGGGAGGTGCGGCGCATGGCGGAAACCTTCGGGTACTCCGTGGAAATGCTTATCCGCCGAAGAATTGGTAAAATGGAGCTGCGGGATCTTCCCGCCGGATCGTACCGGGAAATGTCCCGAAATTCTCTCTGGCGGGCCATACGGTCCGGCGGATCGGTCTGAAGGTAGAAGGAGGGCGGAAGATGGACGGTATGGACGAACGTACCCGGGAACTCATCAAAACGAGGATCCTCAGCAAAATCAAGGATATAAAATCCTTCCCCCAGTTTGTCGTCGAGACGATGCGCAAGCTGAACGATCCCGACAGCAGCGCTCAGGACGTGGCCGCCAGCCTTTCCAGGGACGAAGGGCTCGTCATCCGCACCCTGAAGCTCGCCAATTCGGCCGCCTACGGCATCAGCCGGGAGATCTCAAGCCTCACCGAGGCCATCGCCCTTCTCGGATACAAGAATATCAGCAACATCGTCCTGTCGGCGTCGGTCTATACGGTCATGGACAAGGCCCTCTCGGGGTATGCCCTCGACAGGGGGACTCTCTGGAGGCATTCCCTCACCGTGGCCTATGCCTCCCGGTTCATAGCCCAGAGGACGGGGCGCACCCCTCCCGAGGAGGCCTACGTGAGCGGACTGCTCCACGACATAGGAAAGGTCGTGCTCAACGACTATGTCCGGTTCGGCTACGGCATCATCCTGCGCCTTGTTGAGGACGAGAACGTCTCCTTCCTCGACGCGGAGCACCGGGTTCTCGGCTTCGATCATGCCGCTGTGGGGGCTCTCCTTGTTGAAAAATGGAACCTCCCCGAAGCCTACAAGTATGCCGTCGCCCATCACCACACTCCCAACGATCTCAAAGACCCCAGATACCAGGCCGGGGTGGACGTGGTCCATCTCGCCAACTCCCTGTGCCTCATGCTCGGAGTGGGCCTCGGGGCCGACGGGCTTCAGAATTATCTCTACCCCGAGGTTCTTGAGCGCCTGGAGATAACCGATTACGAAGAGCTCATGTCCAGCCTCGTCGACTTCGTGGCTCTGGCTGAGGCGGAGCTTGCGGAGATGGAGGAAGCCTTTCGATGACGGAACCTCTCATCATCGCCATCGACGGTCCCGCCGGCTCGGGAAAGAGCACTGTCGCAAGGAGGGTCGCCGCAGCCCTCGGAATCGCCTATCTTGACACGGGGGCGATCTACCGGGCGATTGCCCTTGCCCTTTCTCAGGCAGGCATCCCTCCCGTGGAGAAGGACGAACTTCGGAAAGCCCTGGCGGGGCTTTCCGTGGAAATAACCCCCGGCGGGCTCAAAGTGAACGGCAGGGAGGCGGGGATTGAAATCCGCTCGCCCTTTGCCGACTCCATCGTCTCCCCCTACGCCGCCCTCCCCTCCGTCCGGGAAGCCCTCCTGACGGTACAGAGGGAGCAGGGGGAGAGGACAAGCCTTGTGGCCGACGGAAGGGATATGGGGACTGTGGTCTTTCCGGGAGCGGCGGTCAAGATATTCCTCACCGCCTCCGACCACGTCCGGGCCGAAAGGCGTCGTCTCGAGCTTCAGGCCAGGGGGGACGCCTCGACCTTCGGGGAGGTCCTTGAACGCATACGGGAGAGGGACAGGATCGACAGCACCCGGGAGACGGCCCCTCTCAGAATGGCCGATGACGCCGTCGAGGTGGATACGGACGGTCTTTCCATCGATGAAGTGGAGAGGGCTGTCCTAGTCCATATAGCGAAAAAACTTCAGGATAAAGGATGAGCCCTTCATGACCCTCATAAACAGGATTTTCTATTTTTTCGTCAAGTGGTTTTTCTTCATCTGCCTGAAGATTTACAACCGTATGTCCGTAGAGTGGAAAGCCCCTCTGCCGGAGAGGAACGTCATCGTCATCGTGAATCACTGCAGCAACCTTGATCCCGCTGTCATGGGAGCGATTTTCCCGAGAAGGCTCCGCTATCTGGCAAAGGAAGAGCTGTTCGGCCCCCGGATCTTCGGCGGAATGATCCGTGCCCTCGGGGCCATTCCCGTGCGGACCCAGGACAGCCAGAGCGCCGGCACTGCCCTCCGGACCTTTCTGAACCTTCTGAATGACGGCGAGAACGTGCTCGTTTTCCCCGAGGGAGGGCGCTCCCTCGACGGCAAACTCCAGCCCCTTGAAGGGGGAGCCGCCCTCATCGCCATGAAATCAGGGGCTCCGGTGGTCCCCGTCTTCATCACCGGCACCTTTCAGGCAATGCCCCCCGGGGCCAAATGGATCAAACCCGTGAAGATCTCGGTCCTTCTGGGGGAAGCCATCGACACCCTCCCCTACATTCAGGAGGGAAAGGAAGGGAGAGCGCGCCTTCTTGAACGCTTTGAAAAGACCCTCATCTCCCTTGAGGGGGAAATTTCAGGGGAGAGTGCGGCATGACGGACTTCCGGAAGGCCATCCTCGCCGCCCTCGAACTTCCCCGGCAGCCCTTCCCCTCAGGGGTGCTTCTCGATGAACTGAAGCTCCTTCTCGAAAATCTCGGCATAGAGACTGCAGGGACCATAGTGCAGAACCGTACAACTCCTGACCCCGCCTACCTCCTGGGAAAGGGGAAGGCAGAGGAGGCCCGTCTCTTCGCAGCCTCGGCGGGAGCGACCCTGCTCGTGTGCAACGAGACCCTCACCCCCGGGCAGCGGGCGAACCTGAGGGAGATCACGGGTCTGGAGGTCTGGGACCGTCCTTTTGTCATCATGAAGATCTTCGAAAGCAGGGCCCGTACCTCCGAGGCGAAGCTCCAGATCGATATGGCCCTCTGCCGGTACGAGATCCCCCACCTCAAGGGGCTTGGAGCCCAGATGTCCCGCCTCGGAGGGGGGATAGGCACCCGGGGTCCGGGGGAGACGGAATTCGAACGGCACCGGCGGAAACTTGACCGCAGAGTACGGGATATCGGAAAAAAACTCAGGGTCATGAAGCGGAAGCGAACCCTTCAGCGGGACCGGCGTAAAAAGATGAATATCCCTGTAGCCTCCCTGGTGGGGTATACCAACAGCGGCAAGTCCTCCCTTCTCAGGGTTCTGAGCGCCGATTCCACCCTTGTGGCGGAGGACAGGCTTTTTACCACCCTTGACACTTTTCTCCGAAAAGTCTACCTTCCTTCAGGAAAAAATATATTGGTCTCCGACACGGTGGGTTTTCTCCGGGACCTTCCTCCGGGGCTTGTGACTGCCTTTCGGACAACCCTGGAAGAGATCACGGGATCGGATTTTCTTCTTGTGGTCCTCGATGCCGCAGCGCCGGACCTTCAGGAGATCCGGGCCGTGGTGGAGCAGACCCTTGAGGAGATCGGCGCAGGAGAAATCCCCCGGATTTTCGTTCTCAACAAGAGTGACCTTCTTCTTCCGGAAACCCGGACTGCCCTTGAGGAAAGATTTCGCTCCGCCGGAGAGGCGGCCGTGGCCGTGAGCGCCCTGGAGGGGACGGGAATTCCGGAGCTGCTCTCCCTGGTGGATGATTTTCTGCTTACAAGGGGCGACAACCCCCCGGAAAGAGGATGAGATCATGATACGAAGCATGACGGGTTTTACCCGGGAAAGCAGGGCCTTCGAATGGGGAACCCTTACGGTGGAGATCGGCTCGGTGAATTCGCGGTACCAGGAGATCTCCCTGCGCCTTCCCCGGGAGCTGGCCTCCTTCGAACCCTCCGTCAGCGCTCTTCTCCGGAAGGGGCTCGGACGGGGAAAGATAAGGCTCACCGGGGAGATACTCTGGGCGCCCCGCTACCGGGCCGTCGTCATTGACCGGAACGTCCTCGGAGAGTATCATACTCAGCTCCGGGAGCTGGCGGAAGAACTGGGGGAGAAAAACCCGCCGGAACTGCAGACCCTTCTCACCCTTCCCGGCGTATTCGACTCCCCCTCAGCCCTCTCCCTTGTGGAGCGGGAGGCGGGGGACGCCCTTGAGGAGATCCTCCAATCGGCCATCGCCAGTCTGAAGGCCATGCGTCAGCAGGAGGGCGACCATCTCGCCGGGGTGATGAAGGGGTATCTGGAGGCCTTTTCCCGGGGGGTGGAGGATCTGGAAATCTACTGGAACTCCCGCAAAGACGCCCTTCTCGAGGAGACCCGCGCCAGGATATCTGCCCTTCTCGAAGGGGTCACCGGAGAGGCGGACCCCGGAAGGATAATGCAGGAGATCGTCCTCCTCGGGGATAAATGGGATATCTCCGAGGAATTCGACCGGTCGAAAAGCCACGTCCTTCAATTCCGGTCGATCATGGACGGGAAGGCCTCGGAGGGAAGAAAGCTCGATTTTCTTCTGCAGGAGATGAACCGGGAAGTGAATACCATGGGATCGAAGATAACCGACGCCGACCTCCGCTGGAAGGTCGTAGACTTGAAGACCCTCCTTGAGAAAATCAGGGAGCAGGTTCAGAACGTGGAGTGACGGAAAACCATGGCGGGAAAACTCGTTCATATAGGATTCGGAAACATGGCGGCGGCCGAGCGGATCGTCGCCATCATCAACCCCTCTTCAGCCCCGATCAAGCGGCTGAAGGAGGAGGCCCGGGGAGAGGGATTTCTCGTGGATGCCACCCAGGGCCGGAAAACCCGGGCAATTCTCATCATGGACAGCAATCATATCATTCTCTCGGGGATACTGGATGTGCAATCCAAAGATGTGGAAGCTGCGGCTGAAAATCAGGGTTTAGAGCTGGTAGAACGGATGGAAATGGGGGATTGGGTCGCGTTGGCGTTCCGTAAAGAATGACCGATTCCAACATAACGCGTAATCGAACCACTTCATACAGCAGGTTTTTTTTCCTGTATCCGCCCTTATAGCCGATTCTGGTTTTCACAGAGCACCTCGCAGCGGGTAAAATATAAGCGAGGTCATGATATGCAAAATCTAGATGTGTTCGGCCGCTGGATATTCATCTTTGGCGTCATTCTCGTCGTGGTTGGCGGGATTATCTGGTTATTGGGAAGGATCCCTGGCCTGCAAAACCTGCCAGGGACCATTAAAATCGAAACATCCGGGATGACTTGCCTGATCCCTTTACTGGCGTCCGTGGTGATCAGCTTGATCCTGACCGTTGTCCTCAATATCATCATTCGAATTGCCAATCGCTGATTTAATCCTGGATACAGCAAATCTAATCGATGATCCATGCGGGCAGTCTCGAATTGCTTAAATAAATTTAAGATGCGCTGACGAACG
>JALHFZ010000171.1 GCA_022837505.1 Synergistaceae bacterium | reverse complement strand
CACCATGTCGCCTTTGAGACCGGGATCAGCTGCAACACCTGGGGCAGACGGAGAAACCCGTAGCGCTTCTCCTGCCCGTCGATCTGCCGGTGCTCGGTCAGTTTCCTTTCGATGGTCGCTTCCAGCAAAGGAATCAGTTTTCCTGTGACAGCGTCTGCAAGTTGTGATTCGATGCTCATCCGACAATCGCCTCCCTGATCGATTGATATCGATTTCAAAAAGAGTGAGCTATGATGTTGAAAGCTTACCGGTGACGTTATCGGGAAACAAAAAGAAGGCATTTCCCGGAAAAGAAGAGGGGGGTTTTACCGTCACGGTCTGCTCTCCGTCGGCTTGTCTGATGCTATAGCCGTATCCGTCTCCTTTCTTCTGGAAGAGGGCATCATCGAGTCAAAGAGATTTAAGCCCGTCACGGTGGAAAGCTTACCGGTCTGACCCTCAGGAAACAAAAAGACGGGGACCAGTGCACGAAAAAGGAGCCCCTCGATAGCTTGAGGGGCTCTTTCGATCGATCGGCGTGTACCGATGAATTTCCTTAGAGGAACGATTCCTTCCGACGGCTGTCAAGCCAGTCGGCCCACCACTGCATGAGGTCTCTCCGCTGGTCCAGCAGGAGAGAATGGTCATAGGCGGCTCTCACTCCGCCTTTTGCGTGGGCCAGCTGGCGCTCGACGACATCGGAGGACCATCCGTTCTCGTAAGCGAGGGTGCTGAACATCCCCCGGAACCCGTGAGGGACGATCTCATCCTGTCCGTAGCCGAGGCGCCGAAGGGCGACAAGTTCCGTCATGTCGCTCATGGGGCGGGAGAAGTTTCTGACAGCAGGGAAGAGGTAGGGAGAACGGCCCGTGATGGGATGGAGCTTTTCGAGGACCTCCAGGGCTTGCCGTGCAAGAGGAACGACATGGGGGCGGCGCAGCTTCATTTTCGGGGCGGGGATTTTCCACAGGTCTCCTTCGATCTCGGCCCATTCGGCTTTCCGAAGCTCGCCAGGGCGGACGGCAGTCAGCATGTGGAAGAGAAGTGCTGCTTTGACGATCGGCGTTCCTTTGGCGGCGTCTATGGCCCGGCAGAGGGCGCCTATCGCTGCAGGGGAAGTGATCGTAGGACGGTGCTCGACTTTTTTGGGCGTCAGGGCTCCTTTCATGTCGGCTGTGACGTCGCGGGTGCATTTCCCCGTCGCCACTCCGTAGCGCATGACCTGGCCGATGATCTGGGTCGTGCGGATGGCCGTCTCGTTGTGCCCCATCCGCTCGACGGGGCGCATCGCTTCCAGCACGTCCGGCGCGGTGATCTCATCGGGGGTCCGGTCACCGAGGGCTGGAATGACGATTCGGTCCAGCCGGGAAAGGACAGTCTGGGAGTGTCTGGCCGACATCAGGGGTTCAATCTTTGTTTCGAACCATTCCCGACAGAGCTGTTCAAAGGTGCCCCGGCTCTGCCGTACTCCGTCTTTCCCGGACCGTACTCCGCCCTCGGCCGCCTCGATCTTGAGACGGTCCCTTTCGAGGCGGGCTTCCTTGAGACTCATCCGGGGATAGTGCCCCAGGGTCGTTTTTCTCTCCCTGCCGTCCTGGTAGAGACGGACTTTCCAGCTCTTTCCCCCGTTCGGTCGCACTTCAAGATAGAGCCCCTTGTCGTCGGCGACGACGTACCTCTTTTCCTTAGGGGGCAACCGTCTGATGGCAGCATCCGTCAAC
>JALHFZ010000070.1 GCA_022837505.1 Synergistaceae bacterium | reverse complement strand
GCAGCTCTGCATCGAGGACAAGGGAAAGGTGATAGCCGGGGCTTTTTCCCTGATCATTGACTATTCCCGCTTCGGCGAACGCCATACCTATAAAGACATAGTCGGGGACGGAATGCTGAAGAACCACGATCCGGAAGGGGACTTTCTCTACGGAATCGACATCTTCGTCTCCCCTGACTACCGGGAGAAGCGCCTCGGCCGCCGCCTCTACGATGCCCGGAAAGAGCTGTGCGAGACTCTTAATCTCAAGGGCATTCTCATCGGCGGCAGGATCCCGGGGTATGAGGAGTGGGCCGATAAAAAGACGCCCCAGCAGTACATCCGTATGGTGAACAACCGGGAGATCTCCGACCCTGTGCTGACCTTCCAGATCAGCAATGATTTTCACCACCGGCGGATCGTGGAGAAGTACTGGCCCGAGGATTTCAGCTCAAAGGGGTACGGCGTCATCCTCGAGTGGAACAATATTTACTATGAAGAGCGGAAGAGGCTCATCTCGAAGGTGAAGACCTACGTGCGCCTCGGAGTGGTGCAGTGGCAGATGAGAACCTTCGATTCCTTCGATGATTTTCTCCAGCAGGTGGAGTTTTTCGTGGATACCCAGGCGGGGTACAACACGGACCTCGTCCTCTTTCCCGAGCTCTTCAACGCACCGCTGCTGGCCCAGTTCGATCAGAAGGACCCGGCGGAGGCCATGCGCTCCATCGCCGGGTACACGCCAGACCTTCGAAAGAATCTCGTGGAGATGGCGGTCTCCTATAACATCAATATCGTCTCGGGGAGCATCCCCGAGCTGCGGAATAACCGCCTCTACAACGTCTCCTTCCTCTGCCGCCGGGACGGCACCTGGGATCAGCAGTACAAGCTCCACATCACCCCCGACGAATACCGGTACTGGGGGCTTCAGGGCGGCCACGATCTTCAGGTCTTCCAGACGGACGTGGGAAAGGTGGGCATTCTCATCTGCTACGATGTGGAATTCCCCGAGCTCTCCCGGTATCTTGCCCTCAAGGGGATGGATATTCTTCTCGTCCCCTTCTGGACTGACACGAAGAACGCCTATCTCCGGGTCCGGCGGTGCGCCCAGGCCCGGGCCATTGAGAACGAGTGTTTCGTGGCTATCGCGGGGAGCGTGGGCAATATCCCCAAGGTGGAGAACATGGATATTCAGTACGCCCAGTCCGCAATCTTCACCCCCTCTGACTTTGCCTTCCCCCACGACGCAGTGGCGGCCGAGGCGACTCCCAACACGGAGATGGCCCTCATCGCTGACCTCGATATCGAGCTGCTGAAGGAGCTCCGCCTTCAGGGAAGCGTGCGGAACCTCTCAAGCCGTAGGACGGACCTCTACTGGATCGACTGGCTGAAGGAGAAAGAAGAGGAGAAGTAAAGAGAGGGGGTCTGAAGCAACCCCCCAGGATGTTATGTTGATTTCAGAAAAGGTACGTTTCAAAAAACCACTAATAGAATAACTTCGGGGGGGTATACAGAGTGAATCTCTCCTCCGGGAAAAAAGCCCCTGACGGACTTGAAGTGCACCCCCGAAGTTGGACATAAATCCGACTTTAGAGGTGCTGTTCAACTGCAATCAGGGGCTTTGCTTATCATACGGGGGCCCGGGTCTGAAGGCCCGTTCGTCTTACTATGAACCCGGGGCTATTCCTTTTCGCTTCCGAGGTATTTTGCGAAGAAGCGCTCCATGGCCCGGTAGAAGTCAAAGCGGTTCTCTTCGTTATGGAACCCGTGCCCTTCGTTTTCCTTCACCATGTATTCCACATCCACCCCCCGCTCCCGGAGGGCCTCCACGATCTGGTCGGATTCAGCCTTCTTCACCCGGGGGTCGTTTGCCCCCTGGGCGACGAGAAGGGGAGCCTGTATATTGTCGGCATGGAAGACCGGAGAGACGGATTTAAGAAGTTCCCTGTCCTTCTCGGGGTGGCCGATCTGCTCGTAGAGCATCTGCCGGCCGAGCTCCCAGTAGGGGGGGATGGTCTCGAGGAGGGTAAAGATGTTCGACACCCCCACGTAGTCCACTCCGCAGGCGTAGAGGTCAGGGGTGAAGGCGAGCCCTGCGAGGACGGCGTATCCGCCGTAGGAGCCGCCGTAGATCCCAACCCGCTCCGAATCGGCGATCCCCCTGTCGATGAGCCACAGAACGCCGTCGGTGATGTCGTTCTGCATTGATTTCCCCCATTCCTTGAAACTCGCCTCCCAGAATTTTCTTCCGTAGCCGGTGGACCCCCGGAAGTTCATCTGCAGGACGGCGAGCCCCCGGTTGGCGAGAAACTGCACCTCCGGGTCGAAGCCCCATACATCCCGCGCCCAGGGGCCTCCGTGGGGGTTGATGACCACGGGGAGGCCTTTGCCCGACGACCCCTTCGGCAGGGTAAGGTAGCCGTGGATGGTCAGGCCGTCCCGGGCAGTGTAGGACACGGGCGTCATGGCCGCCATCTCCTCCTCCGGCAGCCAGGGGGCGATCTCGGCGAGCTTCCGGAAGTCCTTCGTCTCCCGGTTGAAGAAGTAATAGGCACCCCTGGTGCGGTCGCTTCCGCCGTGGAGCAGGACTTTCGTCTCGTCCTTGCTCATGGAGGTGACAACCACCTCGTACCCCGGGAGGCGGGATTCGAGTTCCTTCTGCAGCTCTGCCCTGTCCTTGTCGAAAAAGTGGTAGTGGAACCGGTCGGTGGTGTACCCCGTTCCGGTGAGCACCTTTCGTTTCTTCGAGTAAAAGAGGGCTGAGACGTCCACCTCGGGGTGTTCGAAGAGCAGATCCTCCTGCTTCGCCGTCTTCGGGTCGAAGATGTAGATGGCGGATTTGTCCCTGCCGAGGTTTGAGGCCACGTAGAGCTTCTGGTTGTCGAAGGTGAAGAAGAGAGGGGAGAGGGATTCCCGGAAGTCGGTGGTCAGCAGGGTCTTGAAGGGCTGGTCTTCCCTGTCGCGGTAGAGAAGGGACATGTTGACTCCGTCCGTCCGGACGGCAGCCCGGAGGCGACCGTCGTGATCGGTGAGCCACCCCTGGATGTCCCCGGGATTTTCCTCCACGAGGGTGAGGCTGCCCGAATCGATATTCAGACGGTAGACGTCAAAGATGCGGGGGTCCCGGCGGTTCATCCCGATGAGGAGTTCGTTCTCCTGCTCCTCCAGCTCGTCCACGATGGTAACCCTGACATTTTCAAAGGGGGTGAGTTCCTTCTCCTCCGTTCCGTCCGCATTCACCTTGTAGAGCCGGAAATTCTCGTCCCCTCCCTTGTCCTGAAGGAAGACGATCCGGCTGTCCCCCGACCAGAAATAGGCGGGGATATCCCGGTCCTTCGCCGAAGTGACCCGAAGCTCCTCGTCGGAGCCTATTTTCTGAACGAAGATGTTCAGCCTCCGCTCCCAGGGTTTCAGAAAGGAGATGTACTGTCCGTCCGGAGAGATCCGGAAGCCTGTTTTGACAGGGTTTCGGAAGAAGTCCTCAAGGGGGATGATCTTCTCCGCCCCCTCGCACGGCCGGGAGAAAAGGGCGGCAGCGAGCAGCAGGGTTGCCGCAAAGCCGAAGAGTTTCATGGTCAGATCCTCCTTGGGCCGGTGGAATCCCCGCCGGCCTTCGCGCAGGCCGGGATCATGGTGCTCCCGAAGGGTGAGGATAGGGCGGCCCTGAAGTTCCCGGCACATTTTCGTTCTTTTGTATCGAGGTGGGGATGATTTCTGTAGTTTTTCATGGCATTGCCTCCTTATGGCGTAATCGGTTTACATCAGATATGGTAGCATAAAAATATTCCGGGGGTATAAATTCTGAGGAGAGAATCCCGTTCTCTCAGAAAGAAGAGCCCGGAGTGTGAAAGGGGGAGTGATCCATGAAAAGCGCCGAACGGCGCAAGGAGATTGCCCGGCTGCTTGAGGGGAGCGGAGAGCCTCTGAAGGGGGCTGAGCTCGCCTCCCGCTTTGAGGTGAGCCGCCAGGTGATCGTACAGGACCTCGCTCTTCTCCGGGCGGAGGGGGCAGCCCTCGTGGCGACGCCCCAGGGGTATCTTGCCGTGCAGCCCGACCAGACCGCTGGGCTTATGAAGACCGTGGCCACCAGGCATAATGATTTTCCCTCCATGGAGGAAGAGCTTCTTATTTTAATAGAAGAGGGAGCTCGGGTGCTGAACGTCATCGTCGAGCACCCCCTCTACGGGGAGATCACAGGAAGCCTCATGCTCGCC
This sequence comes from Synergistaceae bacterium, assembly GCA_022837505.1. Lineage (GTDB taxonomy): Bacteria > Synergistota > Synergistia > Synergistales > Aminobacteriaceae > JALHFZ01. The sequence goes on along the minus strand of JALHFZ010000070.1, from coordinate 4,724 downwards.
ACGAAAAGGGATGTTCATCACTTCATGGAGAAAATGAGGGAAAGCGGAGGAGAGCCCCTTGCCTCTCTCACCGGGGGTGTCCATCTGCACAGAATACAGGTTCCCGACGAGAGGTCATGGAGAAAAATTCTCACCAGGCTGAGGGAAAGAGACTACTTGGCGGCAGAGGAATAAAGGGATATACTTTACAGGTGTCAATACATCTGTAAAGGCAGGCGATTTTCATGGCTCCTAAGGCCTCTTTTTCGTTCCGAACCTATCTCATGAAGGTCTCAAACGGCATGGCCCTGGGCCTCTTCTCCTCCCTCATCATCGGGCTCATCCTCCGCCAGACGGGGGACCTGCTCTCCCTCCCCGCCGTTTCTCTTTTCGGCAGAACGGCCCAGCTTCTCATGGGGCCCGCCATCGGGGCGGGAGTTGCCTTCTCCCTCGGCGCTCCCCCCCTCGGGATCTTTTCATCCCTCATCGCCGGCGCAGTGGGGGCCGGAACCTTCATCTTTGCGCCCGCCGGCGTGACTGTAGCGATCGGTGAGCCCGTGGGCGCCTTTATAGCCTCCTGGGCGGGGGCAGAATTCTCCCGGCACATTGCCGGGAAGACCGGAGTGGACATCGTCCTCGTGCCGGCGGGGACCATCCTCGTGGGGGGAGCTGCGGGGATATTCGCCGGTCCCGCCATCGCCCGGATGATGTACTGGATCGGCAGCGGAATCAATAGTGCCACCACCCTTCACCCCATCCCCATGGGGATAATCCTCTCCGTAGCCATGGGGCTCATCCTCACCCTTCCCATAAGCAGCGCCGCCCTCTCTATCTCCCTTGGCCTCTCCGGCCTGGCCGCCGGGGCCTCCACCGTGGGGTGCTGCTGTCAGATGATCGGATTTGCCGTGGCGAGCTACCGGGAAAACGGCGTCGGGGGCCTCCTCGCCCAGGGGCTGGGGACCTCCATGATTCAGGTTCCCAACATCATCAAAAACCCATGGATCTGGGTGCCTCCCACGGCTGCCGCAGCCCTGCTCGGCCCTCTCTCCACTGTTCTGTTCCGCATGGAGAACAGCAGCGTTGGCGCCGGGATGGGCACGAGCGGCCTTGTAGGGCAGGTCTCCACCCTGGCGGTCATGGGGTCAAAGGCCTGGCCCGGAATAGCCGTCCTTCACTTTATTCTTCCCGCCCTTCTCACGCTGCTTTTCTCTGAGTTTTTGAGGAGGAGAAAATTGATCCGGGCCGGGGACATGAAGCTGGAAAAATAGGGGATGGGCCGGTCTAGCCCAGGTTGAGAATCCTCCGGGCAAGCTCGAAATAGACGAGAAGTCCCATTATATCCACCACAGTCGTGATGAAGGGGCCCGACATGATGGCGGGGTCAAGCTTCAGCTTGGTCGCAACGAAGGGAAGAATTACCCCTACAAGGTTGCCCATCATCACCACCGCCAGAACGGAGAATGCCACAGTGAGGGGCAGTCCTGCGCCGTCGCCCATCATCCGGGCGCGGAGAAAGGCAAGCCCTCCGAGGACGCACCCCAGCAGAAGGCCGGAGATGATCTCCTTCAGAAGAACCCGGCCGAGGTCTTTCGCCTTGATCTCGCCGAGGGTAATTCCCCGGATGACCAGCGTTGCGGACTGAGTGCCCGTATTTCCTCCCGTATCGATGAGCATGGGGATGAAAAAAGCCAGGGCAACCACGCTTTCCAGCGCGAAGGAGTAATGCTTCAGAATCTGGGAGGAGAAGGCCTGGGTGACGATGCAGACGAGAAGCCAGGTCAGCCTCTTTCCCGTAAGTTTGAAGAGCCCCGCATTGAGATACCCCTCGTCGAGAGGGCGGATGCCCGCCATCCGTTCGAAGTCTTCCGTGGCCTCTTCCTGAACGACGTCGAGAATGTCATCGGAAGTGAGAATGCCCACGAGTCGATTTTCCTTGTCCACCACCGGGATGGTCTGAAGATCGTACCGGGCCATGGCCCTGGCGGCCCCTTCCTGGTCGGTGGAAGTAACCAGGGAAACCGGGTTGTTGTCCATGATCTCCGTGATCGGCGTCCCCGGCGCGGCAAGGATGAGGTCCTCAATCTTGACAGTTCCCAACAGCTTTCTTTCTGGGCTCATGACGAAGGTGGTATATATGGTCTCCTTTTTGGCGGCAGTGGCCCGGATGCGGTCAAGGGCCTGGGAGGCCGACATGGATTCCTTCAGGTCGATAAACTCCGGGGTCATGATCCGCCCGGCTGAATCATCCGGGTAGTTCAGAAGAGCGTTGGCGAGCTTCCGCTCTTCCGGAGAGAGCTGGGCCAGCAGTTTCTTGACTGTTTTGGCGGGAAGCTCATCGAAGAGGGCTGTCCGGTCATCGTCTGACATCTCTTCGATGATTGCTGCCGCTTCCGTGTCGGTGAAGCTGCCGAGAAGCTCCTCCCGCTCAGGCCCTTCAATAAATTCGAAGACCTCGATGGCGAGGTCCTTGGGAAGCAGGCGGAAGAGAAAAACCCGCTCGCCGGGCGTTTTTTCGGCGAGCACCTCGGCGATATCCGCGGGCTCCATGGTGCTGAGCAGTTCCTTCAGACTCTTGAACTGCTTCCGTTCAAAGAGTTTCTCCACGCTTTCAAAAAGTTTTTTTAGCATAGCCTTTATTTCCTTCCTTCGCCGATTTTTCGGCAAAACCCCTGGCGGAACATATCTGTTGAAAGGACCGGCCCCTTCCGGCTGCCGGCCCTTTTTTCAGTCCACCTTGTTTTTGCTTTTTTTCAGGGTTCCGGTGAAAGCGGGGATCATCAGAAGAAGGGTGATCACCCACAGAAGAATGCACAGGGGGCGCTCGAAGAAGATCAGGGGTGAGCCCGCCGACATGAGAAGGGACTGGCCGAAGCCCAGCTCGGCGATGGGGCCGAGAATCAGCCCGAGGACGAGGGCCCCCGTGGAGAACCCCCCCTTCTCGAGGAAGTACCCCGCGACGCCGAAGCCGATCATCAGCCAGACGTCGAAGAGGTTGTTGTTCATGGCATAGCTGCCTATCACGGAGAGGATGGCGATCCCCGGGATGAGCAGGGCGTTGGGGGTGGAGGTGACTCGGGCGAAATAGGGGGCCAGCAGCAGGCTGGTGAAGGAAGCAGCCCTCTATGCCGACAGGCTCAGCGTCAACATTGAGATTCCCAGTGAAGGTAACCTGAAAATGCTGGCTCCCGAGAAGGACTACCCCAGCGTTCTGTCGCCCATGTCGCTTATCAAAGAGGGCATAGTGCAATACAAGGAAGAGCGCAGGATATATAGGCATACGCCCCTTTTTGCCCCTGCAGGGCAAAGCACACAGCTTATCATTGGCGCAACCCCCGATAGCGACAGACAAATACTCTCGCTTGCCGGGAACCTGTATGCCACGCAAAACCTGAAACGCGTTTACTACTCCGGATACAACCCCACAAACCTGTACGACAGCAGGTTGCCAGCCATTACAGCGCCACCGCTGAAACGCGAAAACCGGCTTTACCAGTCCGATTGGCTGATGCGTTTCTACCATTTCAGCGTGGATGAGATTGTGAACGATGCCCATCCCGATTTGGATTTGAGCGTTGACCCCAAACTGTCTTATGCCCTCAGGAACCCTCATATTTTTCCCATTGATGTGAATAGCGCCGATCACCACATGCTGCTGCGCATACCTGGAGTTGGCCCAAAAAGTGCCAAGATGATACTGGCTGCCAGAAGGTTCAGAAAGCTAAATTCGCATCACCTGCGCAAAATCGGCGTGGTGATGAAAAGGGCTCAGTATTTCATCACCTGCCACGAACTACCCACCGCAACCATTCAGGAACTTCAACCCGAAAGGGTACGTTCGATGCTAACCATGGATTTGCGCAAGCAATCACTTCCCAACGCCCATCAGCTGAGCCTATGGTAGGATACAATACAACCAGGTTAAACAGGCAAATGCTTGAGTACCTCTACGATGGCACTTTTGCAGGGTTGCTCACGGCCATATTCCACGCTTTCCGGCGCAAGGAATATCCCGATGTCATCCTCCGTCCTCAGGGGCAACGATTGCTTTTTGCCACCACCCACACCGTTGAAACCGACGATGTGATGGCCCAAAGGGTGCTGAATGGCATTGAGCGCTACGGCGGAAAAACCACCTGCGAGCAGCTCCTCCATGCCTTTCTGTCGCAAAGCGACAATGTTGAAATACTCATCCTGCAATATGCACGCGAACTCTTCTTTCAGAAAAGGCCCATCATGGCCGACCTGGGCAATTCGTTCGTACTACAGATTCACAAGCTCGACCGCAGGGTGCTTCGCGAAGTACAAAGGGTGCTGATGTTCATCCGTTTCGAAAGGTCGGCCGATGGGATATACTTTGCTCCCTTTGCCCCGAAATACGATGTGCTGCCCTTGGCAGTGGGACATTTCAAACATCGCTTTGCCGATCAGCAATGGGCTATTTACGACACCTTGAGGGATTACGGATTTCACTATCACGGCAAAAGGGTTGAGCAAATAACCATCAACGCACCGGCTTTTTCACGGGATAGCGGGAAGCTGAGCGTGGAAATGGAGCATGAAAACGAGGATGATTACCGCGAGATGTGGCGGGAGTATTTCCGCTCCATAGCCATTTCGGAGCGTTTAAACCCCACCTTGCAGCGCAACTTTATGCCCAAAAGGTTTTGGAAATACCTTACAGAAAAAAGAATTTAGCAACCCTCGAATTGAAGTGCACAAAATTTTTTAAGAATATCTGGGAGTTG
>JALHFZ010000069.1 GCA_022837505.1 Synergistaceae bacterium | reverse complement strand
AAAATTCCGCTATTTCTACTCGGACGGAGAGCTGCTCTCCTGGCGGAGGACCCTTCTGGAGGGGGCGGAGCAGACAGGCCGGGCTTATGTGCTCTTCAACAACTGCTATCGGGATTACGCCGTGAAGAATGCCAGGAGAATGAAATGCCTTCTCGGTCTGGAATGTGATGCCGGCGAAGGGGTTCAGGGGGAGCTTTTCCCCGACGACCCGTAAGGAGGCGAGACGAAGGCGGATTATATAGTATAGTAATTGAAAGGTGTTCTGATAAATTGTCGGAATATCCCGGGTAAATCCCCCGGAAGCATTTCTTTCCCTTTCGGAATTTCTATTTCCGGCATTAGAAGGCAAAAGTGTACCACGGGAGAGCGGATCCATCGGTGCTATGCTAGAGGAAAACAAAGGAGGAATACTTGATATGAGCATATTGGTGATTGTGGGTGTTTTTTTTGTCGTTGCAATGTTTGGTGACTGGTTGTTCACCCCTCATGTGGTTTGGGCCCATTGCGATACTCTGGACGGACCTGTGGTGGTTGAGGCAAAAGCGGCCCTTGAGAAGGGAGATCCGACACCTCTGCTCAAATGGGTAACGGCAGAACACGAGGAAGAAATCAAGGCTGCATTCAAGAAGACGCTCGCCGTGAGAAACAAGGGCGCCGAGGCGAAAGAACTTGCCGATATGTACTTCTTCGAAACACTCGTAAGGATTCATCGGGCCGGCGAGGGTGAACCCTATGAGGGCCTGATGCCTGCCGGTCAGATTGAACCGCCTGTGGCCGCCGCCGACAAGGCGATTGAGATGGGCAGCGTGGACGAACTTGCGCAAAAGATCGGCCGAGCCGCCGAGAAGGGTATCAAGGAGCGTTTCAAGCACCTGATGGACGCCAAAAAGCACAAGGACGAATCCGTCGAAGCCGGAAGAAAGTATGTAGAAGCCTACGTGATATTTGTCCACAACGTTGCAGGATTGAACAGCATAATTCAAGCGGGAGGAGCCCATGGTCACCGGGAAAAAGGAGACGGCGAAGGACACGGACACTAATTGATCCATCAAGTCGATGCACGTGGATGGTACTAAAATTCCGCTATTTCTACTCGGACGGAGAGCTGCTCTCCTGGCGGAGGACCCTTCTGGAGGGGGCGGAGCAGACAGGCCGGGCTTATGTGCTCTTCAAAAACTGCTATCGGGATTACGCCGTGAAGAATGCCAGGAGAATGAAATGCCTTCTCGGTCTGGAATGTGATGCGGCGCGAAGGGGTTCAGGGGGAGCTTTTCCCCGATTACCCCGGAGAAGGATAAAAATAGAATTTTGCACTAAATGAGAGGAATTCGGAGAATTACCCGTAAAATCCCGGTTAAAGTCCCCTGAGGGGGTCTCTCCTCCCTTGCGCCCTCCGGGGCCGCAGGGTATAATGTAACCACGGGTTATCCGGACGGGCAGCATAAAGAACCAAAAGCACCACAGTCAGTCAGGAAAAACCGAACGTAGATCATAGATCCGAAGACAGTGCAAAGCACCATTTTATGCAGCGAAAGAGCACAAAGAACGAAAGAAACGCAGCGGTACAGAGCAAGGAAACTTGAGGAGCTGGTTGTTTGAAACAGAGTTGGAACAGCCGTCCGGAATAACCCGAAGATATCCGGGAGGGGATTTTTTCCCCTCCCTTTTTTTGTCTCTGGATTTTTTTGATCAGAATGTGTATTATTATGAAATTATAGAGAAAGACCGTAGGTTTACGGGAAGGGGAGGATCATTCATGCGTTGGCTTGCTCTTTTGTGTCTCACGGCTTCATTGCTCTGCCTTGCTCCGGCGGAAGGTACCGCCGCAGTTCCCGGAGGGCACATCCGGGGGGTTGTCCTCACCATGGACGGAAGAGGGTACGTGGGGCTGCCCATGAACATCTGGGACGGCAAGGTTGTCAGGAGGGCAGTGACGGACATAAACGGCAACTTCGTCGTGAGCGGCATGGTCCCCGGATCTGTCTTCGCGGTCCGCTGGAAGGGGAAGAGAGCGGCGGACCTCCGAATCGACGGACTCCGTTTCCCCATGGAAGGAGATCTTTTCATCTCCCTTGAGCTCGCCTCCACCGGCGAGGGAAAGACCTACACGGTCCGTATCCCCTCAAATCCCTCCACTGGGTACGGCTGGACCATCCTTTCTTCAGGCCGTCCCACAGGTGCCCGGCTCAGCAAAAATTCCATGGAACCCTCCTCTCCGGCGGATTCCTCTATGACCGGCCGGGGTGGATGGGAGCTGTGGACCTTCGAGGGAGAACGGAAGGGAATAGCCAACGTCATCATGGGGTATCAGCGCCCCTGGGAGAAGGGGAAATCTCCTGCAGCCTACCATATCCTCTCCCTGATGGTCCGGTAGCCTCACCCCGGATTTATATTTTCCTGGCAGCAGAAAAAAGGGGACGTTTCCGGCCGGAAACGTCCCCTTTTTTCGTAATCGTAACGTTCTGCTTCGGAGTCGGCGGGGTCTTCTACCAGCCTCCCCCGCCTCCTCCTCCCCCTCCCCCTCCGGAGGATCCCCCTCCGCCGCTGCCACTTGAGGAGCCGGGAGACGCGGAGGCTGAGGAGATGGACGAAGCCATGGAGGAGGTCATGGCCGCCACGGCGCTTCCCGTGTAGAAGGCCGTCATGGAGCTGCCCGTGTACCAGCCGGGGGAGTATTCCTGCCGGCGCAGCACGTCCTCGAAACGGTTCGCCCAGGTCTCCGCCGTGTCGAGGGCGTAGGCGTAGGGGAGCAGCCTCTCGAAGACCTCGGGGGTCTCCTCCGGGGGGTTGAACATCTCGAGGCGGTGCCGCTCTGCCGTATTCATGTAGAGGGCAAGCCCCTCCGCTTCAAGGAGCACGTCGTTTCCCCGGAGGGTGCGGACGGTCATAAGCCTGCGGAAGAGGATCACGAACCCCGTAATCGTAAAGGGCGGGATGAGCATGGAGATATTGGCCTCGGTGAGCCAGAAGAGGAAGATTGCCGCGATGCCCGCAGAGATAAGGACCGGGATGAGCAGTCCGAGGAGCTTTCTGAAAAAGCGCCCTCTCTCCCGAAGGGTCCGCCAGATGGAGAGGAAAATTTCCCCCGTCACCAGCAGGGAGACTGTTGCTACCCCGGAGACGACAGCTGTTTCCACCTGCCCTCCCCAGGCCATGAGCAGCCACAGGGCGGCAGGGATCAGGAACCCCACAAGCCAGGGGAAGGTATTTTTCGAGAAGAGGGGTTTTGCCCCCTTCTTGTAGAGGGCTTCGAGCTGTGAGCGGGCTGACTGAAGGATCGCATGGTTGCCCTGCTGAAGAAGCAGTTCATCCCGGGAATCTGCAAAGAGGGTGGAAATCAGGAGAGCCTCTTCCTTCGAGGTCGGCTTTTCACGAAGGCGATTCCGGACGAGATGGAGGGAGTAGCGCTTCCCCGCCAGCTTCGAGGCAAGGGACATCATCCCCTTGACGAGGCCGGTCTCGCCGATCTGTCCGAGGCGCTGCATGGCCTCGTCGAGGGTCATCTCCTCGATGGTGATGAACCCCTTGACGGCGAGGTTGAGGATCTCGGCGGTGAAGCAGGCGTTGTCCATCTCCATCCGCCGTACGTAGCGGAGAAAGCCGGGGCTGTGTCCCTCCGAAGGGGCGAAGAGGGGAATGACCGAGCGTTTCGGTGGATCCTTTCCCCAGCGGAGCCATGCGGCGACGTAGTAGACGAGAAGGAGCAGGGGAGCACCCCAGAAAAAAAGATATCCGTAGCGGGAGAAAAAGGTGTAACGAAGGGGGGGTTTCGGAGGAGTGACAATCCCCTTCGGCCATGTATAGGCCACAGTGAACCCCTCCCGGGGAGCGAGGACAGCCGTGGTCTCCGCCCGTCTGTCGGGAAGCACCCGGGCATCCCGCCCCTTCGCCCCCTGAACGCCCGTATAGACATCCACTGAAGTGAAGGGAGTCTTGTTGGGCAGGGAGAGGGAGAAGACGGCATGTTCAATGGGGAAGATCCAGCCGTTCCCCGTCACGTTCCAGTAGAGTTCGTCGTGACCGTCGAAGAAGCCGATCTGTCCGGTGGTGGTGTAGAGGATGGAATAGGTGTGGACCCCGAGGGGGGCTGAGGAATCCGGATCGCCGATTTTCACCCGGACGCCGTTGGATACAGATTCGGTGGAAAAAGGGACTTTTTCGCCGTCGAGGAGGGTTTCTTTTACGGAGAACCCCACCGTGATGCCTTTCCCCGACGGGGAGGTATATTTCGTGGGGAAGTCCCGGTAAATTCCCTTTCGAATCTCCTTGCCTTCCACCCGGACGGTGATGTCCTCCCGCACGACAAGGGTTGAGTCCTCTTTCACCTCCGCCGTGGAGGCGAAATTTGTGATGACCTCCGCTCCCGTGGCGGGGGCCGCCAGGAGGGCGAGAATCAGGCAGAGGGGCGCGAGGAATTTCCCGATGGATCTCATGGGCGGTACTCTCCGGCCCGCAGTCAAAAGGCCACTTTCGGCGCTGCCCGCTCTTCCTCCGCCGCCTCGAAGTAGTCCGCCTTTTCGTAGCCGAACCTCCGGGCGATCAGCACTGCCGGGAAGGTGGCGATGGCGATGTTGTAATCCCTGGCCGCGCCGTTGTAGTACCGTCTCGACATCTGGATGTCGTTTTCCAGGGAGCCGAGCTGCTCCTGAAGCTGAAGGAAGTTCGTGCTCGCCTGGAGGGTGGGATAGTTCTCCGCCACGGCGAAGAGGGACTTGAGGGCCCCGGTGAGCATATTCTCCGCCTCGGCCCGTTCAGCCACCGTCTGGGACCGGCTCACCGCCGCCCGGGCCTCCGTGACCCGCATAAAGACCTCCTTCTCGTGGGCGGCATACCCCTTCACCGCCTCAATGAGGTTGGGCACGAGGTCGAACCGCCGCTTGAGCTGCACATCGATGCCGCTCCAGGCCTCGTTTTTCAGATTGTACATCCGTATGAGCCTGTTGTAGATGGAGATGGCCCACAAGACCACAAGAGCTATAAGCGCCAGGAGCACGAAGAGTGTTGCCATATTTACCCCTCCCGAGATGATGGAATGAATTCCTGTTCTCATTTTACACTATGGGAAAAAAATGACCTCCGGAGGGAGGCCTTTCAAGAAACATGAGACGGGGGGATCAGTAGGTCGGCGCGTTGTAGATGAGGTATCCCGCGGCGACCAGAAGAAGGAGGCCGCTGATCCTGCCCAGCCAGAGGGACCAGCGGCTGCTCCCCCCCGAGGGGAAGAGGCGGGAGAAGGCCTCCGTGGCGCTTCCCGCCGCCACGATGACGGTGCTCTGCCCCGCCCCGTAGGCGGCTACCAGGAGAAGGGCCCTTCCGAGATTGGTGGCCGCCGTGGATATGGCAAGAAAGATCACCGGGGCGGAGTAGGCGAAGCTGCACGGGCCGAGGGCAAACCCCGAGAGTATCCCCAGGACGAGGGCACCCCGGAGGCCCGTATATTTCGTCGTCGGGCCGGACCCTCCCCGGAACCAGGGGAGGTTGATGACCCCCATGAGATGAAGGCCGAAGATCGCAAAGGCCGCGGCCACGATGTAGTTCGTGTACCGGTCGATCCCTCCGAGAAAGACCCCCGCAGAGGTGAGGAGGCCCCCCAGAAAGGCGAGATTTACGAAGACCCCCAGGGAGAAGACGAGGGAAATCCGGAAGGCCGTCCAGAGGTCGGGGGCTTCGGAATTCCCCACGTAGCCGACCACGAGGGGGATGGTGGCGATGCTGCAGGGACTGAGGATCATCCCGAGAATCCCCCAGGCGTAGACGGCGGCAAAGGCCGCCCCGCCGCTTCCGTGAAAGACTCCGTAGAGAAAATCGTAGAGGCCGCCCATGGGGGGCCCTTACTTCTCGATTCCGGGCAGCTCGCAGCCGAGGCTGACCCAGTGCTTTTCGAGGGCGTCGAGGGGCATGTAGCCGACCCGCTTGTCGAGCATCTTCCCCTCCTTGTCGAGAAAGACGAGGGTGGGGACATACCGGACCTGATAGAGTCGGGCAACCTCCGCATTCTCCCGGGCGTTCAGGATCTTGACTTCGATCAGGTCGCCGTGCTTTTCACTGAATTCGTCCAAAACTTTGGACATCTCCGTGCAGGCGGGTCAGCCGGGGGACATGATTTCGAGAAGGGTGTATTTTCCTTCCCCCTCGGCGGCATCTCCCGGAAAGGGAAGGAGCAGAAGGGCCGCGAGGGCCGTTAATATGAGAAAGAGCCTGGAAATCATCATTTTATTTTCCTCCCTGGAATGGTATGGACATTCTTTTTCTGATATATATTGTATCCTGACCTCAGGAAGGGGGTCAATAAAGAGTTCCCCTTTTGTCCCTTTTTTATGTTTTTTCGGTAGAATTGCTGAGAGGAGGTGCGGAATGACAAAAAAACACCTGTCCCTGGAAGAATTTTCGCAAAAGCAGCTCGAGGCCCTTCGGAGAAAGCTCCATGCCTGCCCTGAGCTTGATTTCGACCTGGAAGAAACATCGGGAATAGTGGGAGAAACCCTGACTGCTCTCGGGATCTCCTGGAAATTCACCGCGAAAAGCGGGATCGCCGCGGTCATCGAAGGGGAGAAGCCGGGCAGAACGGTCCTTCTCCGGGCGGATATGGACGCCCTTCCCCTGGCGGAGGAGGCGGAGGTTCCGTGGAGATCCCGCAACGAGGGGGTCATGCACGCCTGCGGCCACGACGTCCACACGGCCTGCCTGCTCGGGGCGGCGGAGGCGCTTTCAAAGAGGCGGAAAGGCATGAAAGGGAGGGTGCTTCTCGCCTTTCAGCCGGCGGAGGAGACCTCCGGAGGGGCCCTTCCCATGATAGAGGACGGGCTCTTCGGGGAGGGCACTCCCGACGGGGCCTTCGCCCTTCACTGCGACCCCTCCCTCCCTGCAGGGTCCGTGGGCGCGGCTTCAGGGGTCTTCCGGGCGGCCTCGGACATGTTCGACGCCTCGGTCCGGGGACGGGGGACCCACGGGGCGGAGCCCCACCGGGGGGATGACGTCATCGCCCTCGCCTGCCGGGTTATCGGCGCCCTGCACGAACTGGTGGGGAGGACGGTCTCTCCGACAAAGGGGGCGGTGCTCTCCGTGGGGACCTTTCGGGCGGGACAGGCCAGAAATATCCTTCCCGAACGGGCGGACTTCTCGGGGATCCTCCGCACCCTCGACGAAGACGTGAGGGAAAGCCTGAGGGCGAAGATCCGCAGGACGGTGATGAATATCCCCAATATCCTGGGGGCCGTGGGGGAGGTCACCTTTACCGAGGGGTACCCCCTTCTCAGAAATGACGAAGGGATGACGGAAATCGTCCGGAATGCCGCCCGGGATCTTCTCGGTTCGGACAGAACAGTCGGGCTCACCGAACCGGGGATGGCCGTGGACGACTTTGCCGTCTACCTTCAGCACATGCCCGGATGCTATTTTCTTCTGGGGACAGGCCGGGAGGGGAAGGACAATCCCCCTCTCCACAACCCCTTCTTCGACCCCGACGAAAGCTGCCTCCCCGCGGGGGCGGCAGTGTTGGCGGAAGCCTCCCTTCGATTCCTCGAGGAGCCCTACCAGAAGTAATCGAAGAGCTGCCCCATGGGAAACCCCGAGAGGCAGGATCGGCCGAACCGGGAATAGATGTTCCTCTTTCCCTCCACCAGTGCCTCCGGTGCGAGGCCGAGGCGGATGGAGAGGGCTGCCTCCATATAGGCGGCGAGCTTGTCGCAGGCCTCGATGATCCTCCCGTCCAGGGGGTTGAAGCCGTCATGGTTCTGCTCCGGGGATATGTCCCCCCCCAGGACCTCCGGCCCCGTTGCTCCCGAGGGGTGGATTTTATTGAAAAACTCCTCCTCGGTGAAATACCGGACCTCCTCCCGCCAGGAGGGGGGGAGGAGAGGAAGGATGCGTTCCTCCATGGCCTCCCTTTCATATTTCTTGATGAGGTCGTCGAGGCCCTCCACGGAATTTTTCACCGGCGAGATAATGTCCCGGGTCAGCACCTCGGGAAGATCGTGGAGCAGGCCGCCGAAAAAGTTGTTGTACCGGCGTCTCGGACAGGCGCCGATCTCCATGGAGATGAAATAGGCCATGACCGCCACGAAGAGGAGATGCCCCAGGACGGAGGTTTGGGGGATCCGGGGAGTCTGGGCCCACCGCTTCTGAAAGCCGAGCTGCCCGACGAGGGAGAGGAACCCCCACAGCCCCTTGTCGCCGTCGGGAAGCTCTCTGGCGGCGAGCATCTCGTCCACGGCCTTCAGGTCCCGGTGCTCGTTCACCTGCCGGGAGATCTCGTCTCTGGTGCGCTCAATGCCGAACATGGACTTGGTGCTGCTCCAGTGATAGACGAAATCGAATTCCCATTTTGTGGCGAGATAATGGGCGGCCCGGAGGCACTTCCGCTCGAGGGTGAACTCCTCTTCCTCGGTGATGTACCGGCGGAAGCGTTCCGCAAAGGCGGGGGAGAGGGCCTCAAGGTCGAAGGCCAGCTTGTCCGCCACCCAGGAGTTCAGCTTCCGCCGCTGGACGGTGTCCTCCATGAGCTTGTGAAAGACCGGAGGCTTGATGTCCGTGAGGACGACCCGGTGGAGAAATTCGAAGATCCCCCCCTCGATGAGGGCTGACCAGTTCACCCTCACCCCGGTGCCGTCCGATTCATACCGGGCTATGACCCAGGCCATGATCATCTTATGGGCCTGCTTTCCCAGTTCGCTGAAGGTGGCGGGGTGGGGGTGATCGTTCCACCGCTCCATGCTCGCGGCGGAGAAGACCAGTTCAATAAGGCTGCGGGTGATCACGAGGATCTCCTCCCTCTCCGATGGCCCCGGGGGGCCGAATTTTTTATTTCTTCCGTGCTGTACCCCTTGTGAGGAAATATTTTCCGATTATACCCCCCGGCTGGGCCGGATACCCCGTTCACTCTCCCGGAAAGGGGAAGAGGATGTCGATCCGGCACCCCTCTCCGGGGTGCGACTCCAGGGTCATGGTTCCCTTCAGCAGGCGGACCCGTTCGTTCATATTGGCGAGCCCCCGGTGCCCCGTGGTCCTGAGGGCCTCGTACTCCCTCTCGGAAAGGGGATGGGCCGCAAACCCCCCGCCGTCATCCTCAAGGGTGAAGCGGACGGAATCCCCTTCCCGCCGGAGGGTCGCCCGGATTGAACTGGCCTGGCCGTGGCGCACGGAGTTCGAAACAGCCTCCTGAAAAATCCGGATCAGGGCGAGGGCGTACTCCTCGGGGAGGGAGTCGAGGGTTTCCTCCGCTTCCGTGTGGATGGCCGCGCCGTAGGCCTGGGAAAGGCGGGAGGCGTTCTCCTCCAGGGTGCTGACGAACCCCAGCCGGATCCACGAGGGGGAAAGCTCGTCGCAGTAGTCCCGGATCTCCCTCGCGGCGACCTGGACAACCTCCTCGGCGGTGTTGAGATGTTCTCTGAGATCCCTCCCGGCATCGCCGGGGAGAATTTCCCTGGCCATCTGGATGCGCTTTATGGCCGCCACGGAGGACTGCAGGGGGCCGTCGTGGAGCTCCCGGGCAAGATGCCGGCGGGTCTCCTCCTCCGCCCGGACGATGTCCGTAACGTACCGTTTCTTCAGCTCCTCCTTGGCGAAGGCCTCCTCCGCCAGGCTTCCGATCACGCCGGAGAGGGCCTCGAGTTCCGAGAGGGGGCCCGAGTACAGAACTACGGAGGGGTCCTTCCCCCACCGGATGGTCCTGAGCTTCTCGGCGATCCCCCGGAGGGGAACGGCGAGATACCGCCATAAAAGGAGCATCCCCATAAAGACTGCCGCAGAGGTCCCCATGGCCGTCAGAATCCAGAAGCGCCAGATCCCCGTCAGGGGAGCCAGAAGGGCCGTCCTCGAGACGGCGGCCAGGATGAAGTTTCCGTCGTCGAGTTCCCGAAGCACCACATGATAGTCGTTGCCTTCCTCATCCCGAACCTTTACGGGTTCGTCGGAAAAAAGGGCGTTCCTGCGGAGGGGAAGGATTTTTTCGGCCCCCGGAGACCCTCCCAAAATCGTGCCGTCCGGTCCTATCAGAAGGATCCCTCCCGACTCCCCCTTGTTCAGCCCAGGATCCATGGAGAGCATCCGCAGCCGCATTGGCTTCGGCATTC
>JALHFZ010000170.1 GCA_022837505.1 Synergistaceae bacterium | reverse complement strand
GCCGCACCTCCTTAAGATTTATAAACTTGCCTGTTAACTCAGAAACCCCAGGTACCACGAAACTTTTCCCGGAGAATTCCTCCTTTCACACGAGTTTTCATAGAGCTAACGGAAGGCCATATCTCTCAGGAAAAGGGAGAGGGAAGGGAAGAAGATGACGATGAGAGTCGCCAGGATATAGAGCGCGAGAAAGGGCATGATCCGCTCCACCACGTCTACGTAAGGCCTTTTGAAAACAGCCATGGCAGTGAAGATGTTGCAGCCGAAGGGGGGTGTCACTGCCCCGATGGCGGCCTGCATGGTGACAAGAACGCCGATGAGGATAGGGTCGATGCCGAGCTTCACGGCGATGGGGTGGAAAATGGGGGCGAGGATCATTATCACCACGATCGAATCGACGAACATGCAGCCGAGGAAATAGGCGATGGCGATGATGAACAGCAGTCGGACCATGGAAGGAGAGTCTCCGAGCAGCGGAGGCAGAATTATCTCGGGGATGCGGGCGAAGGCGATGATCCACGAGAAGGATGCCCCCACAGCCACAAGAATGAAGACTACTGCTGTGACGATCCCCGTGGAAAGGGCTATCCGGTAGAGATCTTTCAATGTTATATGACGGTAAATGATAATCTCGACCGCTACGGCGTACAGGACCGCGACGGCCGCGGCCTCGGTTGGGCTGAACTTTCCCGAGTAGATCCCTCCCAGAATGATCAGGGGAAACCCGATGGGGATGATAGCCTTTTTAACAGCTTTCAGCCTTTCCGTAAGGGGCATCTTTTCAGTTTTGACCAGGTTCATCTTCCGGGCGGCAAAGCTGCAGTAGACAGAGAACAGAAGGAAGACCAACAGCCCGGGGCCGATTCCGGCGATGAAGAGTTCCCCCACGGAACTTCCCGTGACCACGCCGTAGATAATCATAGAGATGCTGGGGGGTATGAGGAGGGCTATTCCCGCCGCGTTGATGATCAGGGCGATGGAGAAGGAATCGTCATAACCGTCCCGAAGAAGATAAGGGCGCATGGTCCCTCCGATTGCGACCACTGTTGCCTGGGTCGAGCCGGAGACGGCGCCGAAAAAGGTGCATGCCGCCGTGGTGGTGACCGCGAGGCCTCCTCGCATGTGACCGAAAAAGGCCATCACGAAGTCGATAAGCCTTCGGGCCACCTGACCTGTAGTGATCACGTCTGCCGCGAAGATGAACATGGGGACGGCGACCAGGGAGAGGGGACGGATTCCCACTAGCATCTGCTGCATAAGGTTCATGGGGTCGAGCGTGGGAAAATAGAAGGCAGACACAATGATGGGGGTAAGGATCAAGGGGATGATCATTGGAAAGCCAAGAACCAGGAAGAAACACATGGTTCCTATCATGATCAGCAGCATATCAGTTCTCCTCCCCTTTTTTAACGGCCGCTACCGGTTCCATGTTTTCGTCTTGCACGTAATAAGAGACCCATACCTTGTCGCTCGAGAGATTCCGGAAGAAGGTCAGGAAGTACTGTACTCCCGTGAGGGCGAAGCCCACGGGAACCACCGACCAGACATAGTGAAGGGGAATCTGGAGAATGGGGCTGATCCGGTAAATGACGCTGACTCTTAAAACGTACCGGAAGGAAAGCCAGGCGATGTACATTAAGATGATCGCTGTCGACAGGGAAACAAAGAGGGCGAGGAGTTTCTGGGGTTTCCCTGACAGGAAGTCGTTGAGTATGGACATACGGATGTGAAGGCCCCG
>JALHFZ010000169.1 GCA_022837505.1 Synergistaceae bacterium | reverse complement strand
TTCCGCGGGTTGGCGAGATTATACCGGTGTGGCCGGGTGTCACTGGATAAGGTCCGCTCGGTGGCGGCGAGCTTTCTCGGATATATGAGTCACTGCTCCGGGCGACGATCCTCTGCGGGAGTTTTATCGGTCTCCTTCGGAAAAGGAGAAGTTTGCGATTTTTATAGTGCGTGATTATTTGAAAAAAGGAGGATTGATTATTCATGGGCACTGCACGGATTGTTTCGGGCGCCAGCCTTTCAACAGTTGTGGATACCGGTGGAGCGAAGACCATGGGGATCGAGGTTCCATCGGGATGGGCTGCGGCCGACCTGACCTTCCAGACATCGGCGGACGGAGTAATATACCAGGAGCTGCACGATGACGCGGGTGCGGCGGTCACAGGGAAGGTGGCAGCGGGGAAGAATACCTCCCTCGATAAGATCGGGGGCCAGGTCATGCCCTGGAGGTATCTCAAGGTCCGCTCCGGAACGGTGGATCTCCCGGTTGTCCAGCTAGGGAACGCCGCGGCGAAGTACGTCTTCGACTTCGGGAGCAGCAAAACGCTCACTATCACCAGCGGTGTGAAGGGGCGCCCATCCAACGGGATCTCCATCGTCATCACTAATGCCGCCAACGACACCCTGGCGGTATCGAAGATAGACTCGATCTCCCAGGTCACTATCGCCCTTGCGAACACCACGGCGAGCAAGAACGCGGCCTCGGCGATTCAGGCACTCCTCCAGGGGCTCGGCACCGTCGGAGGGATCGATGTCTCCGGAATGACGGTGGTCGGCTCCACGGAGTACGACGCGGCCCCCCCTGTCCGAAGTGCCGCATCGAGGATCCTCACGTTCGGAGACAAGACCTTGACCGTCACCTCGGGAGCCCTGGGGCCCGTCGGCAACGACATCACCCTCACCCTCGAGACGGCGGCGAACGATACACTGGCCGTGACCAACCCGGCAGGCACGAAAAACATCCTTATCAAGCTGGCGAATTCGACGGCCAGTAAGAATGCCGACACGGCTCTCCAGACCGCCGTACGCGCCCTCACCGCCGTAGGAGGGGTCTCAGTGGCAGCCATGACCGTCTCGGGGAATGCCGCCTACGACAGCGCCCCCCTGGCACCCGTTGCAGCCGCCAACATATTCACTGTCGCGGAAGGGAAGACTCTGACCTTCACCTCCGGAGTCAAGGGCCCAACCGGGAACCTCATCAAGGTGACTATCGGTGTGGCGGAAGACGACACCCTTGCGGTGACAGGGACAGAGCAATAACGCAGGCTCGGCGATCCAGACGGCCGTTCGGGCCATCACGGGCGGAACGGTGGCCGGCGTCTCCGTCGCAGCCTTCACGGTCATAGGGAACACTGCCTACGATAGCGCCCCGGTGATCGCCCTCGGTGAAGGGATCGAGATCTCCGGCGTTCCGCTGACCGGTGGGGCCATCACCCTCGAGTCGGGCATCTACACGGATATTCCACTCGTAGGCGGAGCGGAGGCGATTGTGCCGATCCCCGCTACCAATCTCGAGGGCGGTGAGGATATCGAATTGAAACTGGTGATGAAGGGGTGATTTAATTGGGAGATCTCTCAAAGAACTTCTCCCGGGCGGAGTTTGAATGCAGATGCGGATGCGGGTCGGCGAAAGTCGATCCGCTTCTTATTGAGACCCTGCAGACTATCCGGGAAGCAGCGGGAATACCTCTGAGGGTGAACAGCGGCGTCCGGTGCCCGGAGCACAACAGGAGAGTAGGGGGTGTCTCAAACTCCCAGCATCTCCTGGGGAAGGCGGCGGATATCACCTGGACGGGGAAGGCGGCCACCCTCTACGCTCTAATCTACACCCTCTATAAGGCAGGAGAGATCCCCCACTTGGGCTATGTAAAGCTCTACCGGGGAAAGAACTTTGTGCACGTGGACGTGCGGACGCCAAAATCAAATCTCGTGGCTGGATGGGAATAATGGATAGTCAGGATGTAAGCCGGATAGAGAGGGATATCTCCACCATCAAGGAGACTATGTCGAAATTGGTGGACCTTATGACAGAAGTCAGCCTCCACAACAAACGGATCGAATACCTTGAGGGACACGTAATGGAATGTAATCTCGACCGCAAGGATATCTGGAAGTCTGTCCGGGAGATCCATGAGGGGTGTATCAAGAGGGACGCAGTCTATCAGGATGCAAAGGCCTTCTTTATGAGGGAACCCGGGGAGGAAAGGCGAAGGACAAAAACTCCAAAGACCCCGGACGAGTGGTTCACCATGTTCCTTGGGGGTGGGTTGAGAAATGGAATATGGATTGCCCTTTCAAATCTGATTACCGTTCTTATCATGAAACATTTCGGGGGGTGAGGTGATGCCGAAGTTTACTGTGAAGTGGTTCATCGAGCGCGTCTTCGACGAATTCGAACCCCGGGACTTCCTCGTCATGATCGTAGTGGGGGGGATTTTTGCCGCCATCATGTACGACAAGATCCCGACCGAGCATTGCACTGCCCTGATTACCGGGGTTGTAGGGTACGCCCTCGGGCGGCCGAATAGCGGCTGAGGTGACGGCAAATGAAGAAGTGGCTGATCATCGGGGCTGTCGTGGTGGGGGGGCTCTGGCTCTGGTTCTCCGGACGGCTCGAGTGGATCGCCCTGCCTATACTGGGGCTGCTCGGCCTCGGCGCGGGGAAGGCGCAGCAGAGATACACGAAGGCACAGGAGGACGCGGATATCGTCCTGGAAGAGATCCGCTCCATAGGGAAGAAAGCCGATGAGACCCAGAAGCG
Organism: Synergistaceae bacterium; assembly: GCA_022837505.1. GTDB lineage: Bacteria > Synergistota > Synergistia > Synergistales > Aminobacteriaceae > JALHFZ01. The sequence goes on along the minus strand of JALHFZ010000169.1, from coordinate 238 downwards.
GCATGACGAGGAGGTGCAGGCGATTGAAGACAAGGACTTTTCTGGCGTCCCTCTTGGTGATCTGCTTGATGCTGCCAATGAGCGCGAACGCCGACGGGCCGATAAAGGTCACCCCTGACGGGCAGTCCGTTATCATGCCTGTGTCTGTCTTCCGTGCCAGGGAGACAGACCTGCAGAGACAGGAGGAGCTCATCGAGGTCTTGAAGCGGCAGATCACGGAGGAGCGAACCCTGATGGA
>JALHFZ010000168.1 GCA_022837505.1 Synergistaceae bacterium | reverse complement strand
TTTCCCCTTTCATGCTCTCGGCGGTGAATCTTGCCCTGCCCGCCATCTCCCGGACCTACACCGCGAGCGCCGTGCTGCTGAGCTGGGTTGCCGTCTCCTATCTCCTCTCATCGGCGGTCTTTCTGGTTCCGGCGGGGAAGATGGGGGATATCTGGGGGAGGAAGCGGGTCCTCCTGGCGGGGACCTGGATATTCGCTCTTTCCTCCCTTCTCTGCCCCCTCGCCCCGAACTTGCCCCTCTTTCTTCTGCTGCGCAGCCTTCAGGGGGTGGGGGGCGCCCTCATGCTGACCATGGGGATGGCCATTCTCACTTCGGTCTTTCCGTCAAACGAGAGAGGAAAAGCCCTGGGAGTGAATGTGGCCGCCGTCTACATGGGGTCCTCCGCAGGCCCCTTCATCGGAGGTTTTTTCATCTCGGCCTTCGGATGGACCTCCATTTTTTACCTCAACGCCCTTCTTGCGGGGCTGGCCATCGGTCTGCTGGTGAAATTCGTCCCCTTTGAATGGAAAGAGGGGAGGAGCAAGAGCATCGATATTCCGGGAAGCCTCCTCTACGGAGTCTCCCTCATCTCGGTCATGTACGGGGCCTCCATTCTTCCCTCCCTTCAGGGGGGAGTCCTGCTGATGGCCGGCGGGGGAGTTTTCCTTCTCTTTCTCCGCAGAATGCTGCGGACGGAAGATCCCCTCTTCGATGTGCGCCTCTTCTCGGGAAACCGGGTCTTCGCCTTCTCAAACATCGCCGCCCTCATAAACTACGCCGCCACCTATTCCGTGGCCTTTCTGCTGAGCCTCTATCTTCAGTACATCAAGGGGATGACCCCCTCGGAGGCCGGTATGGTCATGATGATCCAACCCCTTCTTCAGGCCTCTCTCTCCCCCTTCGCCGGGCGTCTCTCCGACCGGATCGAGCCGGGAATTCTGGCCTCGGCGGGGATGTTTTCCACGGGGCTCGGCCTTGCCCTCTTCGCCTTTCTGGGGGAGAGGACCCCCATGGGGCTGATCGTCTCGGCTCTCGTGCTTCTCGGAGTGGGGTTCGCCTTTTTCTCATCACCGAACATCAACGCCATCATGGGGTCCGTTCCGGCCCGGTTCTACGGCGTCGCCTCCGGCTCAGTGGGGACTATGCGTGTGCTGGGGCAGATGTCGAGCATGGCGGTGATCACCATCATCTTTGCCTCCCTCCTGGGGAAGGAGTCTGTGACGCCCCAACTCTACGGCGTCTTTCTCACGGCAGTGCGGATCTGTTTTTTCATCTCCGCGTCCGTTTGTTTCGTCGGTGTTTTCTTTTCATGGTTCCGAGGAAGCCTTCATGAAAAGAAAGAGACGCCGGAAGGGGTTTGAAACCGCCGAATTTTTTTGATTATAATTCTTTTTTGGTATACTATAGACTACTGACAGTGGGAGAAGAGAGGGGAGACGAACAGATATGATCGACTTTTCGCAGGGATGTTCCTACGATCAGTATCTCCTCGGGGGATACGAAGAGGAGCGGGAGAGGCAGTTCAAAGCCCTCGGGCATACGGTCTATTCTCCCGGGTTTGAAGAGGCGATCCGCAGGGTGAACAGGCCCGTCAGGGTAGCCGCCTTCGCTGAGATCTACTGCCCCGACACGGTGGTCGCCATGCCCTTCGTCCGCAGGATGATCGAGCTGAACCCCCTTATCGAAGTATTCATCTTTGAGCGGACCCCCTATGAAGATATCCTCCAGGAATACACCGGCACGGCCCGGATCCCCACGCTGCTTTTCTTCGGCCCGGACTGTA
>JALHFZ010000167.1 GCA_022837505.1 Synergistaceae bacterium | reverse complement strand
CGGCCCGTCCGGCGCATAGCTCCCAGGACCTTGTCATTGACGATAAAAAGCCTATAGTCCGTGTTGGCGTGAGGGAGAAATTCCTGGAGGTAAAAAATGTAATTTTGCTGTTCCAGGGCCGAGAAAACCCTGTAGGCAAGGTCCATATCTGAAACCCTCAGCATACCCCGCCCCTCCGAACCGAAAAGAGGTTTGACAACCACGTCTCCCCCTAGCTCTTCATAGGCTTCCATGGCTTGGTCCGATCTTTCGCAGGCCACGGTCGCTGGGACAGGTAGCCCCGCTCTCTCCAAGAGGCAAAGGGTGAAAAGCTTGTCGACGGTCCTCTCTATGACGGAGGCGGAATTGATCACCCTCACCCCCAGGTCCCGCAACCTGTGGAGTGCGTCAACGCGGTAGATCACCTGCTCAAGGGAGCCTCCGGGAAGGGACCTCACAAAAAGCATGTCGAGGGATTCCAGGTCGACTCCCCCCGATTCGATCATTGGGGCTCCCGAAGGGGCGCACCTTGAAATAATGCGGGTCGACGGTAAGCAGGTCACCTCTATTCCACGTCTGGCAAGAGAGTCACGCAGGGAGCGGACATGCCAACCGTCGGGCCTTCCTAGTATAGCCGCCTTTAAAGTCCCCATTCTTTTTTCAACACCCGCGGTGCCGGGGAACCCGCCCTGAAGATTCTTCCCGAGGAAAGGTTGTTGATCGTCACTCTCGCGGGACTGAAGAGAAGGGGATCGATCTTATAGAAATCCCCTTTGTATTTCCCGAAGAGTTCCGAAAAAGGGACTCCGAAATCCCGAGAAGCGGAAGAAGGCAGTATGTCTATTACTTCCTCTATGGAGGCATCATCGGTTTCAACGTGATACCAGGCGTCACCCCCATACAGGACCGCGTCGTTGGTCCAGCCCATGGCCTCAAAGGAGTTCTTTCCCACCGGGGCAAGGGGTGCGGTACCCCATCCGCTTTTCACCGTTCCTATGTCAAAACCGCACTGATGCATCTTATGCATACCCGTCTCCACCACTCTTGCCACGACCTGGACCGATGCGGTAATAGAGTTCGTTCGCGCTAAAGCCAGGTAAAATGAATCCGGCGATACTCCGCACTCTCCAGCCAGGCGGTCGATCACCTCGTCGGTGGGAAGCATTTCACTCTCGAGGGTCAGCACGGCGACGTCGCTCTTCTCCATATACCCGATTTCCTTGATGATATCCTCCCTGCCCCATAGAATTCGCCCGGGCCCTGAAGCCATCGCGAAAAACTTTTCGAAGGAAACCTGCCACCCCGCGTACTGAGAAGCCATACAGGCAAGTGACGGTTTTACCACGGAGACACAGAGCCCGGGCATAGAAAGGCCTTCCATGCTGTAGGGCACAAAAGACACCTTTCCCAATCCACTCATACAGATCTCCGCGTAGAAACGTCCCGCTTCAAGGGATCCCGAGGCTTTTACCCCGGCGTCAATTACCACGGTGCCTTTCGCGGTATGGATGACGTCAATATCCAATTCCTCGGCCCTTTCCGCCATCTGTCGCGCCAGGGCGGCGGCTCTTTCGTTAAGCGGCCTCATATTCAAGTATTTCCCCTTTCCCAAGCGTTGTACAGTCACCGGTCCACCGGACGAAATCACCTCTCATAACGCTTTCATCCACGGAAAATCCCAGCCCGGCAAGGTATTTCATGTAAAGGGACACGAAGGTAGGTCTGTAACGGCAAGCCCTCTCGAAGGACGGCAAGAATCCGTCGACACCCCCTAGGGCGATGATCGAA
>JALHFZ010000166.1 GCA_022837505.1 Synergistaceae bacterium | reverse complement strand
AATGTCACAATGCTAAAAAATCGATATTTTGTCGTATTTATCGCTTTATGTCATTTGTGTTTGATGATAAAATGCAACCGGGGGGGAAATCCATGACCCGACTTGTAATGCCTGAGCTGACAGCGGAACTCAAGCGGGAGGAATTTCCACGAAGCCTCTTGGTTGAAGCCCTTTCGCGACGGGGCTACCGTCGCCCTCAGGATTGCATTGCCTCTCTGGCAGCAAAAGGGGTGGTGCAACGGGTCAGCCGGGAATGGTTCGTTCTCGGTCCCCTCTGGCGGCGTCGATCCCTTCATCTGCGATGGCTCGCCAATCAGCTGCTCCTCCCCTCCACCCTTTCTCTCGAATATGCCCTCCAGTTCCACGGCCTCATCCCCGAATCCGTGGAGGTCCTTACCTCCGTCACCCCTCGGCGGAGCAGGGAATACCATTCTTCCACAGGCTCCTTTACCTACTCTCGGATCCCCGAGGGCGCCTTCCGTCTGGGGCGGACCTTGGCGACCCTGCCGGACAGCGCAGGCAACGAGGAACGTTTCCTTGTGGCCTCTCCGGAGAAGGCCCTGGCCGACAAAATCTGGTTGGAGGATCTCTCTCCCCCCATCGATTGGGAGACCTACCTTGCGGAGGACCTCCGCCTGGAAGAAAGCTTCTGGACCGACGCAAACATCGGAGAACTCCTCCGTTTCGGAAAGGCCTACCGCTCCCGCAAGCTGACGTCTCTTGCCTTCTTTTTCAGGCGATGGAGAGAGGTGAAACCCTATGGCGGTTGAAGTGGTGAGGGAAATGCTATCCCGCTATGACATCAACGATCCCGAAAGCGCTCGAAAGGCACTGAGGGAGGTCCTCCAGGAAATCGTCCTTTTCGGCCTCCATGAGGGCGGCTTTTTCGAATCCGTCGCCTTTTACGGGGGAACGGCGCTACGAGTTCTTCACGGGCTCGATCGTTTTTCCGAAGACCTGGATTTCTCTCTTCGCCCCTCCATAGAGACCATTGAACTTGGCGCCTTCGGTTTGGCTGTAGAGAACTCCTTGCGACGACTTGAGGTAGAAGCCTCCTTTGAACCAAGCCCAACGATCTCCCCCGGAGGGATCGCCTCCGCCCGAATTCGAACGGAGCCCCTTACGGGAATCCTTTCGCTCTCAGTCCCTTCGGGCTTGAACGACCTGGCGAAAAAATTTCCAAGAAATCAAACTCTTCGGATCAAGTTGGAAGTGGACACGGGACAGGCCAGGAACTTCAGGGAAGAAATCACCTACCCCCTCTACCCCATCCCCTTTCCCCTTCGCACGATGACTCTCCCTTGTCTCTTCGCCGGGAAAATGCATGCCCTTCTCTGCCGCACATGGGGAGTTCGGGTGAAGGGGCGCGATTGGTACGACTGCCTCTGGTTTGTCCGCAAAAACGTCGCGATCAATCTCCCCTACCTGGAAAACAAGCTTCGGCACAGCGGGCACTGGTCCGAACTCGAACCTCTTCACGGAGAAAACCTGCTCAGGCTTTACGAAGACCGAGTCTCTCGCTTGGACGTGGAAGCGGCCAAGAAAGATCTTTATCCCTTCCTGCAAGATAGCCGGAGCCTGGAGAATTGGAGCCGCCCTCTATTCGCGTCTCTTACAAAAAGATTTACTTTTGAAGAGTGACAAAGCGGGGTCAGGCCAGAGTCGGGGTCAGCCCTCAGGAGCGGGGTCAGACCTACACATTTGACAAGATGATTCTCTTTGTCAAATGTGTAGGTCTGACCCCGCTCCTGAGGGCTGACCCCGCTCCTGCTCTTGACAG
>JALHFZ010000005.1:60010-105500 GCA_022837505.1 Synergistaceae bacterium | reverse complement strand
ATTGCCTTCCGCCGAGCCAGGATTCGAGGGCAAGGGTGAATTCGGGAGGGCAGGTGAAGGCCTCGGCGGCCGCCCGGACGGGGAAGGGGAGCTTTCCGAGGCGGGAAGCCGATATCAGAACCCGCACCGGCTCAGGGGAGAGGGCGGTCTGGGCATTTTTAAGATCCTCAAGGGTCCGCTCAAGGGCAGTCCTTTCTTTTTTGCCCTGCTGCAGTAGAGAAGCGGTGGTGCGGCATCGGGCGAGGGAGGTCCCGTGGCGCTCCCTGGCCCTTTCCTCCCCTTCTCCGGCAATTCTGAGCTTTTCCCTCAGGGAGTCTCCGGTTTTTCCGAGGGATTCTGCCGCCTCCTCCGCCGAGAAGAGATCCGCTGCGCAGTTTTTCTCCACGGCCTCCTTCGACTGCAGTTTCGAGGCGAGGATCTCCTTCTCCGCCAGGAGGGCTGAGAGGGCATCGAGGCGTTTTTTTCTGCGGATCCGCCCCTCCTCGAGACGGGCGAAATGCTCCTCCCAGGATTTCCGCAGGACGCCGCACTCCTCCCGGAGGGCGGAATGCTCCCGGGCCAGCTCCTCCTCCTCGCCGAGAAGGACGGAGGCCTCCGCCTCCCGGAGGCGGATCTTTTCCGAGAGATCCTCCCCCTCCCTCCCCAGGGCCTCCAGGCGGTCCCTGATCTCCCGCACGGAGGACGCCGCAGCGAAGCAGTTCCGCTGCAGAGCGGCCCTCCGGGTGAGGAGTTCCTCCCGCTCGCCCCGAAGGGCTTCGATTTTCTCTTCCAGAGCTCCCCTGCGGGCGAGGGACCGGGCGCCCATTTTCTCCCACAGCTCTTTCCACCGGGATTTTTGCCCTGCCCTTTCTTCGAGGAGGGAGATCTCCTCTCCGAGGGTCTTCTGCTCCTCCTCGAGGAGGAACCGCCGGTGGAAATAGGCCGTCCTCCTTTTCTCCTCAAGTTCATCCGTGAGGGAACGGGCTCTGCGGGCGATCTCCGCCGCCGGAGCGAGGAAGTCCCTGCGGAGGGTGAGTTCAGCCAGGAGGGCATCAAGGCGGCGGTTCTCCTCACCGGCAGCGCTCAGCCTCACCAGGGACTCGTTTCTCTTCTTTCTGTACTGGTCGATTCCGAAGAGGACCTCGAGATGGGCCCTTCTCTGGGCGGGGCGGTGATGGATGGTGTCGGCGATCTCCCCCTGGCCTATGAAGGCGAACTGGTCCCCCTCGAGATGCCAGAGGCGCTTCACTCCGTCAAGATCGGACAGGCGCATCCTCAGGCCGTCCACCGTGAGGACGGTCCCTGAATCCTCCGAATAGATGCGTTTAAGAAGACATCCCGGGGAGCCCTCCCGGTCGTCCTTCCGGAGGGAGAGGGTGACTTCCGCCCGGGAAGCGGGGGGGAGGCTCGGGCTTCCGGAAAAGAGAAGGTCCCCCTGCCGGGCGATGCGCAGCCGGAGGGCGCTGCCGTCGCCGAGGACCCACCGGAGGGCATCGAGGAGGTTGCTCTTTCCGCTTCCGTTGGGGCCGACGATGGCGGTGAGGCCGGGAGAAAAAAACAGTTCGGAGGCTGATCCGAAGCTTTTGAACCCCTTAAGATGAAGCCGTTCGATAAACAACGAGGGGGGCCTCCCATTTTTCAATTTGTTCAATGCGCCGTTCGATCTGTCCGAGCTCTCCCTGGGCATCGAGGCGGTATTTGCTCCAGGGGAAATCCGGCACGGCGGCCAGGAAGATCCGCCGTCCGAGCTCCTCCTCCCACAGGGAGAGATAGGTCTCGCGGATGTAGGACGCCACCACGGGGTTGGTCTCGAGAAGAAGGGCCTCTGATTTGTTCGCCCCGGACACCTTTCTCAGGAAACGCTTTATGGTCATGGAGATGGTGTCCTCCCGGTAGACCATCCCCGTGCCGCCGCAGAAGGGGCAGCTGCGGGTGAGGGTGGTGCGTATATCCGGCCGGGCCCGCTTCCGGGTGATCTCCACGAGGCCGAGGCGGGAGACTCCGAAGACCCTGGCCCGGTACCTGTCGGTAAGAAAGACCTCTTCAAGGCGTTCAAGCAGCTTCTCCCTGTCCTCGGAGTGATCCATATCTATAAAGTCGATCACCACGATCCCCCCTATGGCCCGGAGCCTGAGCTGCCGGGCGATTTCCCCTGCGGCCTCCAGGTTCGTGTCGAGGACGGTATGGCGCAGATCGGTCTTGCCCACGAACTTCCCGGTGTTCACGTCGATGACCGTGAGCGCCTCAGTGTAGTCGATGACGAGATAGGCTCCGGAGGGGAGCCATACCTTCCTCTCGAGGGCTGCGTCGATCTCCTTTTCGATACCGTAGAATTCGAAGAGAGGGTTCGTCCCCCGGTAGAGGGTTACTTCAGGGAGGGGGCCCGGACAGAGGGCGGAAAGGCACCCCGTTACATTGGCGTACTCCTCCTCTCCGTCCACGATGATCTCGCAGACCGACCGGGTCAGTTCGTCCCGGAGGACCCGGCCGAGAAGGCCGAGGTCCCGGTAGAGAAGGCAGGGGGCGCTTTGAATTTTTTCATGATGCTCGATGTCCCGCCAGAGGGCGAGGAGGGTCTCCACATCATGGGCGAGGGCCTCTTCATCCGCCCCCTCCGATGCGGTCCGGAGGATGATCCCGTAGTCCTCTCCCCGGAGTTTTCGGGCGATCCCCTTGAGCCTCTTGCGCTCGTGGTCGTCGGTGATCCGTTTTGAAACCCCCGATTCCCTGCCGTGGGGGACGAGCACCGCGTAGCGTCCGGGAAGGGAGATCCGGGAGGTCACCCTGGCCCCCTTGTTTTTCCGGGCGGTCTTCGTGACCTGAACGAGGATCTCCTGGTTTGGCTGAAGGTCAAGCCCCCCGGCGTCGTTGAGATAGAGGAAGGCGTTTCTGCCGTCCCCCAGGTTGACGAAGGCTGCGTGGATTCCCGGCAGGACGCTTTCAACCCGGGCCTTGTAAATCTCCCCCGCCTTCTGCCGTTCCCACATTCTTTCCACGTAGAGCTCCGACAGCCGGCCGTCCTCTATGATGGCAACCCGTGTCTCCTCGGGTTCAAGGCAGTTGGCGATGATCTTCCGGGACTGGATCTCCGCAGCGTCCGTGCCGGTATGTTCCAGGGGTTTGTGCTCCTCCGGCGATACCTCCGGCCGGGGGGCAGTCGTTTTTTTTCTTCTGCTTCTTCTGGATGTCATGATTCTTCTCCTTCCGGGGCAGACAGAGGGGGGGCTTTCAGAGCCCCGACGGGGGAACAGGCAAGGGGGAGCACCCGGGGGGCACCGGAGGGAGAGAAGCTCCCGAGGGTGCCGACGGCTTCCCGAAGAAGAAAGACCTCGGGCCATCCCCGGACGATCCCCTCCTCCGCGAGGGCCTTCACGAGCATCCCGGGACCTCTTCGGGAGGGATCCTTCATGATGCAGCGGAAGAAACCCCCGGGCAGACCGGGGACCTCCTCAAAGAAGAGGAGCTCCTCCCTCCGCACAAGATTTTCAAGGCAGCCGGGAATTCGGTCCTTCCCCTCCACCCCTTTCCGGAGGGCCAGAAGACAGGAGCCCCCCTCGCACCATCTGCTCAGGGCCCGTGCTCCGGGGGTTCCCGGCAGGGCCGTTATCTCCACGCTTCCGGTGAGGGCGAACCCCTGGGGCAGGCAGGCATTCCATTCCCCCTCCATGGCGGGGTCCCAGGAGGAAAGGCGGACTTCGAAGGGTTCGAACAGGGCGGGGACGCCCACGGAGAGCTCCGGTCCGAGGCTGATCCTCGGCCGGGGAGTGAACCCCTCGGAGAGTTCGAAGGGGATGCCTGCCCGGTTTCCCCCCCGGGAGAAAATCGTGGGGAGGGCGATATGAGGGATGAAGCAGGCCCTGCCGCGCTTTGAGAAGGTAAGACGCACTCTGGTCATGATCTTCCCTTCCTCTCCGCCACGGGGCAGTCGATAATGCCGCAGAACCGGCAGGGGCTCCCCTCGTCGGAACCGAGGGGTCTGCAGTCGGGGGACAGGATCCCCTGCCGGGCAAGCCTGCTCTCCCGGGCGAGAAACTCCCGGGAGACCCCGGCATCGATATGATCCCAGGGAAGGGGTTCGTCGAGGGGGCGTTCCCGGGAGGTGTAAAAAGCAGGGTCGACCCCCTGTTCAGAGAAGGTCTCCCTCCAGAGGGGCCAGGAGAAGGTCTCGGTCCACCCGTCGAAGCGGGCCCCCTTCCTCCATGCGGCGAGAAGCACCGGGGCAAGCCTCCGGTCCCCCCGGGCGAAGACTCCCTCGAGAAAGGTCTGCTCAGGCTCGTGGTACTTGAGGGTGATTGGGCTGTTCTTTCCTCCGTAGAGGCGGCCGACGGCGCTTTTGAGGTACCGCCCCCGCTCCCGCAGCTCCTCCACGGAGAGCTGGGGTTCCCACTGAAAGGGAGTGTGGGGCTTGGGGACGAAGCCGGCCACGGAAAGGGTGATCTTCGCCCTTTTCTTGCAGCTCTTTCCGAGGGCGAGTGCCCGCTCCCCCATCTGGACGATACCGTCAAGATCCTCCGTTGTCTCCGTGGGGAGGCCCATCATGAAATAGAGCTTGATCCGGTCCCACCCCGCCTGAAAGGCGGCGGTGAGGCAGGCGTCGAAATCAGAATCGGTGACGCCCTTGTTGATGACATCCCGGAGCCTCTGGGTTCCCGCCTCAGGGGCGAAGGTGACCCCTCCCCTTCCGGCGGACTGGACCTGGGCGGCCAGATTGACTGAAAAGGTATCCATTCTGAGGCTGGGGAGGCTGACTGTCACGTTCAGCGGCGAAAGGCGTTCCGTCAGTTCCCGGATGACCGGACGGATATCCGTGTAGTCGCAGGAGGAGAGGGAGAGAAGCCCTACCTCCTCCCACCCCGTCTTCTGAACGAGATCCACCGTTTTTTCAACCACCGAAGAGGCGGACCGCTCCCGGACAGGACGGGTCACCATCCCGGCCTGGCAGAAACGGCACCCCCTGGTGCACCCCCGGAAAAGTTCCACAGGGATCCGGTCGTGGACGATTCCCCCCGAGGGGACGAGGAGCATGGAGGGGAAGTAGGCGTCATCAAGGGAGGCGACAGCCCTCCGGCGTACGGGAAGGGCCTTCTCCCTTCCCGGGAAGGTCATCCGGACGCCTCCCCCTTCCTCATAATGAACCTCCCCGAGGGAGGGGACATAGACCCCTTCGATCCTTGAAAGGGCCTCAAGCCGATCTCCCCTCGGATACCCCTTCATCCGGGAGAGGGTGTTCACCACCTCGGGAAGAAGCTCCTCCCCGTCTCCCACGCAGAAAAAATCGATGAAGGGGGCGAGAGGTTCGGGGGTCAGGGCCCCTACTCCTCCGGCGCACACTAGGGGGTCCCTCTCCCCCCGGTCTTCGGAGAGAAGGGGGATGCCGCCGAGGTCGAGCATGGTGAGGATGTTCGTGTAGCTCAGCTCATACTGGAGGGTGAAGCCCACCACGTCGAATGCCGACATGGGCCGGGTGCTTTCGATGCTCGTCAGGGGAAGGCCCTTTTCCCTCAGCAGGGCCTCCATATCCGTCCAGGGGCAGTAGACCCTCTCGGCATCCCCAAGGGGGTGATCCTTGAGAAGAAAGTAAAGGATCTGAAAACCGAGGAAGCTCATTCCGATCTCGTAGACGTCTGGAAAGGCCAGGCAGAAACGGACAAGGCCATTTTTTCCCTCTTTCGGGGGACGGGCGCCGAACTCGCATCCGGCGTACCGGGACGGGCGCTTCACATCGGAAAGAAGGGGCCACATCTCGTCGTTATATTCCGGATATTCCATAAAAATCCTCCTGCAGGACAGTCCGTCCCCCCGGCTTTCGCCGGAGGAAATCAGCCGCCCTCAAATTTTTCACGGTACTCAGCCCCTCTCCCCCTTTTCCCCGGGGAGTCTTCCCTCAATAACTCTTCAGAGTGGAGAGGTAGACGCTCTGGACCAGGGCAAGGGCGATGGAAAGGGAGAGAAGGGAGCTCCCTCCGTAGCTCACGAAGGGGAGGGGCAGTCCCGTCACGGGAAGAAGGCCCATGCTCATGCCGATGCTTTCGGCCGTCTGAAACCAGATCCAGGCGGAAACTCCCGCTATAAGGACCTTTGCCCTGCTGTCCTTCGTCCGCATCCCCGTCTCGATAAGCCGCCAGAATAAAAGGCCGAAAAGGACGAGAACTCCTATGGCCCCGGCGAAACCGAACTCCTCGGAGAAAACGCTGAAGATGAAGTCCGTGTGGGGCTCGGGAAGAAACCGCAGCTTGCTCTGCATTCCCTCGAGAAACCCCTTGCCGAGCAGGCCGCCCGATCCTACGGCGATCCGGGACTGGATGACGTTGTACCCCGCCCCGAGGGGATCGGACCAGGGATCGAGAAATACCAGGATGCGGGCCTTCTGGTATTCCTTCAAAACCCCCCAGCCGAAGGGGATCAGGAGAAGGGCTGTGCCGCCGAGGGTGAGGGGGTATTTCCAGGGCGTCCCCGCAGCGACGACAACTACGATGGTGATGGCGCCGTAGACAAGGGCGCTTCCGGCATCGGGCTGAAGGAGCACCAACATTCCCGAAGCCCCCGCCAGGCCGAGGGCGGAGAGAAATGAGGATGCCGTCAGGGGCGGGTATCGGCAGAGATGTTTCGCCATCACCAGGATGAGGGCCACCTTGCCGAACTCCGAGGGCTGAAACCGGAGAAACCCCAGGGAGAGCCAGCTCTGGGACCCTTTGACGGTCAGCCCGAGGATCATGACGGAGAAAAGGACCGCCAGCGTCCCCATATAGATCGGATAGGCAGCTCCCAGGATCCGGGCATACCCCGTGTGGAGCACAAATAAAAATGCGGCGGCGGAGATGCCCCCCCAGACAAGCTGGCGGAGGGCGAATTTCATTCCTCCTCCGGACGCTCCCGCTCCCGCGCTGTAGATGGAGAGAATCCCGAGGAAAAAAAGAAAAAGGACCGGCAGAAGCTGGAGCTTGTCAAGCCCGGCCAGTTTTTCTCTTAGACTGAGTCTTTTTTCCTCCATCGTCTTTTTTCTCTCCTCCCGTCTCCTCCGGCAGGGGTGTTCTCTTGATCCGGATGACGGGTATGTTTGCCACGAAGGCCACAGAACGGTCCTCCCTGTCGAAATCCATCTCTATTTTCGACGTGTCGATATCCATATAGCGGGTGATAACGCCGATCATGTCCCTCCGGAGGCTGTCCAGCATCTCCGGGGAAATGTCCGCCCTGTCGTGAATGAGGACGATCTGCAGTCTCTCCTTGGCGGTGTTCTTCGAACCGCCCCGGGAAAAAAACTTCTTGAGAAATTCCATGGCCATGTCCTCTTCCTCCTATTCCGTTCGACCGAAAAACTTCCGCAGGGCGGCGAAAAAACCCGACGACCGGTCTTCGTCGAATTTCGGAAAGGGCACATCTTCTCCGGCGATCCGCAGGGCGATCCTCTGAAAGGCCTTTGACGCAGGGGACGTATCCGTGAAGGTAAGGGGCTCCCCCCGGTTGGAGGCCTTCACTACGCTGTCATCCTCCGGAACGATCCCCAGAAGGTCGATGGCGAGGATATCGAGGACATCGCTCACCTCAAGCATATCCCCCTGCCTGACGAGGTTCGGCCGGAGGCGGTTGATGACGAGCCGGATGGGGGTCTTCCCCATGGACTCGAGGAGACCGATGATCCGGTCTGCATCCCGTACGGAGGAGACCTCGGGGGTGGCGATGACGATGGCCTCATCGGCCCCCACAGCGGCATTCCGGAACCCGCTTTCGATTCCGGCGGGGCTGTCGAGGAGGATAAAGTCGAACTCCTTCCGGAGCATGGCGCACAGCTCTTCCATCTGGGCCGAGTTTACCGCGTCCTTCGTCCGGGTCTGGGCCGCGGGCAGAAGAAAAAGGTTCTCCACCCGCTTGTCCCGGACAAGGGCCTGGTGAAGCCTGCAGGTCCCCTCGAGGACATCGATGAAATTATAGACCACGCGGTTTTCAAGCCCCATGATCACATCAAGATTGCGAAGGCCAATGTCGGCGTCCACGGCAACGACACGGTGTCCTCCCCGTGCGAGGGCCACGGCTATATTCGATGTGGTGGTGGTCTTCCCCACACCGCCTTTCCCCGAAGTTATTACGATGACACGAGGATCCAAAAAAATTCTCCCCTTCCCGCCCGTCAGGGGCTCCGGTCTGCGGACCCCTGGGGGTTCTTTTTTACAGCTGCAGTTCCCTCACGATGAGGGAATTGTTCTCGCAGGTAATGATAACAGGTTTTCCCCACCATTCCATACCGCTTCCGAGAGAAGCGCTCACCTTTGATCCGAGGCGGACCTGAGCGGCCTCAAAAAGTCCGGCGACCACAGTATGCTCCTCACCGCCGTCGAGCCCGGCGTGGGCAGTCCCTTTGAGCCTTCCCCAGACGCAGATGCTCCCCGAGGCGAAGACCTCCGCTCCGTCGTTCACATGGCCGATGATCAGGATGTCCCCGTCGTGCTCAACCCTCTGGCCGGACCGGAGGGAGCGGTGAAGAATAAGGGAGCCGGAAGCGGACTTCTCTCCCCGTCCGGTTCTCTCCGGCACAGGCTCACCCGTGGCCGCCCCCATGCTTCGCAGATTGTTCATAGTCTCTCCGTCGAGGCATATCCAGGAGAGGACACGGATATTTCCGGGCCAGACGAACTCTGACAGAAGGCGCAGAATAAAGGCCCGGGTCAAAGGGCGTCCCTGAAAATCGAGGACGACGCCGAGATTGCCCGACAGGACGGGGACTTCGGCGGAAAGCCGCCTGAGGGAGGAGAAGAGCTCCTCCTCCGGAGGGTCCTCGGAGAAGATCATCCGGAGGCCGTACCCCGTTCCTTTGAGGATTATCCCCTCCTCCGGGGAGTTCCTGCTGTTTGCCGCATAGGACATATTTGTTCCTCCCTGAAAAATCATTGTGTTTTTGCCCTCGACTCGGGAAGGAGAAGATAGGACAGGATCTCTCCCACCATGGGCGAGGCTACGGAGCTTCCGTGAAGCCCCCCTTCGATGATGGCCACGGCGACATATTTCGGGTCGTCCATGGGGGCATACCCCGCGAAGAGGGCATGATCGTCCCCGTGGGAATTCTGGGCGGTCCCCGTCTTCCCCGCCACGGTGATCCCGAAGCTCCCCGCCTGGCGCCCCGTTCCGCGCCGGACGACATAGTCGAGCCCCTTCCTCACGATGTCGAGATCCTTCCCGGAGACATCGAGCTTCTTCGGAGGCTCCCCTCCTCCGGAGGAGAGGTGGGGGGTCACGAGCATCCCGCCGTTGGCGAGGGCGGCGTAGAGGCGGGCAAGCTGTATGGGGGTGGTCAGAAGAAACCCCTGGCCGATGGAATAGTTCACCGTGTCACCGAGGTACCATGCTTCTTTAATGCGGGCCTTCTTCCACTCCGGTCCGGCGGTCGTTCCAGAACTCTCCCCCGGAAGGTCAACCCCCGTGGCGGAGCCGAGGCCGAAGAGTTCCGCCCATTTCATCAGCTTCGTTATGCCGAGCTTGAGCCCCGCCTGGTAGAAATAGACGTCGCAGGAGTTCTGGAGGGCGGTCAGCAGATTCATGGTGCCGTGGCCGGACCGTCGCCAGCACCGGAAGACCCGTCTTCCGAGGCGGAACTCCCCGGAACAGTAAAAGGTGGTGGAGGGGGTCACCGCCTTTTCCGTCAGGGCCGCCAGGGCCACAAGGGCCTTGAAGGTGGATGCCGGAGGGTACTGCCCCCCTATGCTTCTGTCCATCATGGGCTTGTCCGGATCGGCCATGAGGGCGTTCCATTCCTTCGGCGTGACTCCCCAGGCGAGGGGGTTGTTGTCGTAGGACGGAGAGGAGTAGAGGACGATAAGCCCCCCCGTGGTTACGTCCATGACCACCAAGGCCCCCCGGTACCCCTTCATGAGGTCGGCGGCGAGGCGCTGGGCGCCGAGGTCAAGGGTGAGATGAAGATCTTCTCCCTCTTCGGGGGGCCGGATATGGATGCTCTTCACCCGCCGTCCCCGGGAGTCCACTTCCACAGACTCTTCTCCCGGCGTTCCCCTGAGGATATCTTCATACTGCCGTTCGATCCCTGTCTTCCCCGTCTGGTCCCCTCCGACGTACCCCTTTCCCGCGGCCAGTTTCATCTCGCTTTCGCTGATCTCCCCCACGTATCCGGTGATGTTCGAGGCAAGGCTCCCCGCGGGGTAGGTCCTCCTCCGGACGGGAAGGGGGAAAAACTGCCTCGGAAATTCGGGGTCAGCCACGAGATCGGCCATCTGGGCAAGGGTGATGTTCGTGACGACCCGGACAACCCGGTAGGGGGCCCAGTACTGTTTTTTCACGTTCTTCTCCAGGTCCTCCCCAGTGACGGGGATGCCGTGCCTCGAGAGGAGCGCGGCCAGGTGTTCTATCATGTCGTTCTTCTCGATATCGAGGGGGTACCCGAGGATATCGAAGGTGGTGACGTTTGCCGCCACGGGCGCGCCGTTCCGGTCGTAGATCTCCCCCCGGATGGGGGGAAAGCGTATGAGCCGAAGGCGGTTCCCCGAGGCGAGACGCACATAGGTATCCTCGTGGAGTATCTGGAAATAATACAGTCCCCCTCCGAGAAGGATGAGGGTTGCGGCGATAATCCATCGCCAGAGCTTCAGCCGTTCGTCGAGAAGGGCTCTCAGGTCAGACATCGCTGTTCTTCAGCCTCCAGGCGTAGAGGGCGCAGGCAAGGAGAATGAGGGGGAGCATATAGCTCTGCTGGAGCAGCCAGGCGGTGAAGATGCCCCCCTCCCGGTAGCGGGAGAGAAAGATTCGCGTGAGGGCTATGGGAATGCTCGCCCCCAGGAGGGATGCCCCGAAGAGGGGGACTGTTCTTCCCGATACGGGGAGGGAATTCCAGAACAACTGGACCGCCGTGAGGGTTACGCCGTAGAGGAGGGAGGTGATGCCCGGAAAACCCACCCAGCGGAGGTCCCACAGAACCCCTCCGAAAAAGGCGGCCCAGAGAATCTCCGGTCCCTTTTCCGGCCGGAAGACGGAGAGGACCACGAGGGTCAGGAGAAAAACCTCCGGGACGAGGGCTGTTCCTGTCCCCAGGACCTGGAGAAAATCCTGGGCATACCAGGAGAGAAGGTAGATCATGGCGCCGGCCCCCCCCTGGGAGCGGAGAGGGGCTGCCCTCCCCTTTGCTCCCTGAGAGTGCCGGCAAGAACCTCGAGGGCATAGAGATTGGAGAGGGTCGAGCCGGGCAGCACTCTCCAGGCGAGGTACGAATTGCTGTCCCTTCGGGTTTCCGATGAAAGGGTACCGATCTTTATTCCGGGGGGAAGGGCCTCGCTCACCATGGCGGTGCTCACCGTCATCCCCTCCGACAGGGAGCGCCCCTCGGGAACGTAGAGCAGCCAGAGCCCCCCCTCTCCGTCGCCGGCGACCACGCCGAGATCCCGGGTTTCCTCAATGACCACCGGGACCATGAGGGATGAGGAGGTGATCAGCTCAACCCAGGCGAAGCCCGCCTCGGCAGAGGTGATCCGCCCGGCGAGGAACCCTCGCTGCAGTACCGGGTCCCCCGAGCGGATACCGTCCCGGAGCCCCTTGTTGATCCGGACTTCCGACCACCATGAGAGGGGCTCCCTGAGGGTGACCCGGGCATAGCCGGCGAGCCCCTCGAGATCCTGCTGAAGGTTACGGGCGGAACCCACCGACCAGGCGAGTTTCAGCCGCACATTTTCCTCTTCGAGAATTTCCAGGCGCGTCTGAAGGGCCCTTCTGTCCCGAAGCCAGAAGGCCGTCTCCCTGGCCGTCTTTTCGAGGATGACCGCCGGATATTCCGGAATGCTCAGTATCGTCCCGAGGAGATCTGAGGCTCCCCGGAAGATCTGCCTCTGGGGTGCGGCGGCAAGAAGCAGGAGGCTCGCAATGGTCACGAGAAGACCGTGAACCCACTCTTTTCCCGGAGATTTATCTGCCATGGGGGTGTCTCTTCGGAGAAAGCCCTATTTCGAACCCTTCTCCACGGAAAAGAGGACCTTCTTCATGTCGTCGAGATTATCGAGAATTTTCCCGACGCCCCGGGCGACTGCGAAGAGGGGATCCTCCGCCACCACCACGGGGGTGTTCAGGGCCCGTGAAAGCCGTTCGGCAAACCCCCGGAGGAGGGAAACCCCTCCCGAGAGGATGATCCCCTGGTCGACTATATCCTTGGAGAGTTCCGGAGGGGTCTGCTCAAGGGCTACCTTCACCATGTCCTCTATCCTCAGGATGATGGGCTCCAGGGCCTCCCTCACCTCAACGGAGCTGACCACATCGGCCTTCGGCAGTCCGTCCGCAAGGTCCCTTCCCTTCACTGCCATCTCCATCTCGGGGTCGAGGGGCAGGGCGGACCCTATGGTGTTTTTGACCTCTTCGGCGGTATTCTCTCCGATGAGCAGGGCGTAGCGCTGCCGTAGCATGGCCACAATCGCGCTGTCCATATCCCTCCCCGCCGTCCGGAGGGAATTCGTCACCACGATTCCGCCCAGGGAGAGCACGGCAACCTCACTCGTGCCGCCCCCCACGTCGAGGATCATGCTTCCCCGGGGCTCCTGAATGGGAAGGCCCACTCCGAGGGCAGCGGAGACCGGCTCCTCCACCACATAGGCCTCCCGGGCTCCCGCACCGAGGGTGGCATCGATCACAGCCTTGCGCTCCACCTCGGTCACCTCCGCCGGAACGGAGATGACCACCCGGGGGTGGGAGAACACTCCCCTTCCCCCTCCGGCTTCCCGAAGGCAGTAGCGGATCAGCTCTTCAGTCATCTCAAAGTTGGCGATCACGCCGTCCTGAAGGGGCCAGACGGTGGAAACCCCCGTGGGGGTCTTGCCGGTCATGGCCTTTGCCTCTGCCCCCACGGCGATGACGTCCACGGCACCCCCCTTGGGGCGCTTCCGGATTGCAACCGCCGACGGAGCACTGAGGACGATCCCCCGTCCCTTCACATACACGACGATGTTTGCGGTTCCGAGATCGATTCCCACATCACCGCCGAACATCCCTGAAAGATATTTAAACAACCCCTTCATTCCCCTCTTTCCAGGCGTCTCCGGGAAAGGGGATGCACTCCCACTTTCCCTTCGCCACCACGAAATGGCCTATGAGCCTTATGTCCAGTATGGAGGCTCTCCGGAGAAGAAAATCCGTGAGCATCCTGTCCTCTCTGCTGGGGGAGAGTGTCCCGTCCGGATGATTGTGTATGAGGACCAGCCCTGAAGTGTTCAGCCGGACCGCTCTCCGCAGAAGGTATTTTACATCAAGATAGGCTCCGTCAATACCGCCCCAGGATATCCGGTCGGCGATGATGACCGTGCCGTTCTTTCGTACGTGCAGAGCGTGAATATATTCCCGGTCCTCCTCCGCAAGATCGGAGGCTATGCTCTCGAGGGAGGCTTTCCATTTCTCCTCCTTCGGAAGGGCTGCCCGTTCTCCGGCAAGCCTTTTGCCAAGCTCCAGGGCCGCGATGAGAGAGGAGGCTTTCCCCGCACCCAGCCCCGGAAAAGTGCTCAGCTCCTCCTCCGATGCCCGGGAGAGCCCCCGCAGATCATGGAACTCCCTCAGAAGATCGGAGACGAGCTCAAGGACATCCCTTCCCCGGGTGCCGGTCCTGAGGAGGATCGCAAGAATCTCTGCCAGGGAGAGGGCGGAAGCCCCCCGCAGACGAAGCCGTTCCCTGGGGCGCTCCTCAGGGGGAAGGGACGAAAGCTTCATGATATCAGAAATACCTCTCCCTCGTCGGCCAGAAGGGGTTTTCCCGTTTTTCAGCCCCGATGGTCGTCTCGGGGCCATGGCCCGGCAGAACGGGAAGGGAATCGGGAAGACGGGCCAGCCGGAGCAGAGACTGTTCGAGAAGGGCGTGATCCCCCCCGGGAAGGTCCGTCCTGCCGACGCTTGAGGCGAAGAGGGTGTCTCCCGAAAGGAGAAGCTGATCGGCGCCGTCCGTCACGAGGTAGCAGACGCACCCCGGAGTATGGCCGGGGGTGGCGATCACCTCGATATCCATTGTGCCCACGGAAAGACGGTCTCCGTCCTGAAGAAAGAGAAGCTTGTCTGTACCGGCAAAATCTGTCCCCATCCATGCCCGGACTCCGGTATCGGGATTTTTTACGAGGGAAGCGTCCCCTGAGGACATGCGCGCACTTCCTCCCGTTATGGAAAGGGCCTCTTCAAGACCTCCGATATGATCAAGATGCCCGTGGGTCAAGAGAACCTCTCTCAGGGAAAGGCCGTTTTTCGAGAGGAACGATTTGACCTCAGAGAGCTCTCCCGCAGGGTCCACGAGAAAGGCCGCTCCTCCGTCATCCCAGAGGAGGTAGGTGTTCGTCCACAATGAGCCGAGGGGAAACCGTTTATACTTCACTTCTTCCGCATCCTTCCGTCTCCGGACCCGTACCCTCCCTTTCAAGGAGGAGGGTGACGGGGCCGTCGTTATTGATTTCAACCATCATATGGGCCTGAAATACGCCGCTTTCCACGGGAACACCCCGGTCCGCCACTGCCTTCTTGAAGACCTCGTAAAGGCGGTTCGCCTCGCCGGGATCTCCGGCGGCGACAAAGGAGGGACGCCGTCCCTTTGTGCAGTTGCCGTAGAGGGTGAACTGGGAGACTGCCAGGAGGGAGCCCCCCGTATCGAGGAGGGAGCGGTTCATCTTCCCCTCATCGTCTTCGAATATTCGGAGGTGAACAATCTTGTCCGCCAGCCATTCCGCCTCACTGTCGCCGTCCGTCCGGGAGACCCCGAGGAGGACGCAGAGTCCCGGCCCGATGGAACCCGTCACCTTCCCGTCCACTGTCACTGATGCTGAGGAAACCCGCTGCAGTACCGCTCTCATATTCTCACCCCCGGGACACCTGGATCATTCCCTTGACGGCGTTCAGTTTCGCCACAATATTATACAGATGTTCGAGATCCTTCACCCTGACCTCAAGCTTCATCCGGGCAAGATTTCCCCCCACGACGCCGGCCTTGATCCCCGACATGGTCCCTTCACCCGAGACGATCGCCTGGGCCACGTCACCGATGAGTCCTCCCCGGTCGATGGCCTCAAGCTTCAGCCGGGCGGTGAACCGCCGGTGGCCGGTGTCCCCCCAGGAGACCGCCACAGCCCGCTCTTCCCTGGCGTTCTTCACATTCTCGCAGTCCGCCCGGTGAACGGTGATCCCCCTCGTCCTCGTGGAAAAACCTATGATGGCATCTCCGGGCACCGGCTCGCAGCAGTTCGCCAAAACGACCTGCACTCCCTCCGCTCCCTCCACCACTACATCCGATTCGCCCTTCTTCCCCGAAAAGGAGGTCTGTTTTTCCGTCTTCTCCTGCTTGTCCGGTTCGAGGACGGGAGGGGGCTGCACCTGGACCTTTCCGGCGAGCCTCTGGGCTGTCTGGGAGACGCTTGCTGAACCGCTGCCGAGGGCGGTGAGAAGGTCCTCACCGTTTGAATACCCTCCGTCCCTGGCAATTTTATTGAGAAGGGGGAGCAGTTCCTCAAACTCCGAGAATTCGGGAGTACCCCTTCTCCGCAGCTCCCGTTCGAGGATATCCCTTCCCCGCTGGAGTTTTTCGATTCGCTCGGATTTCTCCAGGGTGCGGAAGTGAGCCCGGATTTTGCTCCGGGCCTTGCTGCTCCGGGCGATCTTGAGCCAGTCCCGGGAGGGCGTCCCCTGGGGGGAGGTGATGATCTTGACGATATCGCCGTTCTGCAGCTCGTACCCCATGGCCACGATCCGGTTGTTGACCATGGCCCCGACGCATTTCATCCCCACCTGGGTATGAATGGCGTAGGCGAAATCGAGGGGGGTCGCCCCCTTCGGAAGGGAGACTACCTCCCCCTGGGGGGTGAAGACGAAGACATCCGTGGAGAGGACGTCCTCCTTCAGACGCTCAAGGAATTCCCCCGGATCGGGGGATCCGTCGTGATCGGCCTCAAGGGCCTGGCGTATCCATGCCAGCTTGGTGTCGAGATCGTTGAGTCCCCCCGCCCCCTCCTTGTACCGCCAGTGGGCGGCGATGCCGTATTCGGCGAGAAAGTTCATCTCCCGTGTGCGTATCTGCACTTCCAGGGGCTCTCCCGTGGGGCCCACCACGGTGGTGTGGAGGGACTGGTACATGTTGGTCTTGGGATTGGCGATGTAGTCGTCAAACTGCCCCGGGATGGGCTTCCAGATGGTGTGGACGATGCCGAGGACCGTATAGCAGGCGGCGATATCGTCCACCACGACCCGGAGGGCCAGAAGGTCGTAGAGCTGCTCCACGGGGAGTTTTTTGCGGTTCATCTTTTCGTAGATGCTGTAGAAATGCTTTGCCCGCCCCTTGACCCGGCACTCGATCCCCTCCTGCTCCAGGCGCTCCGTCAGGACGGTGAGGGCTTTTTTCACCACCGCCTCCCTTTCGGGGAGCTTCTTCCGGACCCTGCGGCGGATCTCATAGTACATCTCCGGCTCGGCGTATTTGAAGGCCAGGTCCTCAAGCCCCCGCTTCACCTGATATATGCCGAGGCGATGGGCAAGGGGGGCGTAGATCTCGAGGGTCTCCCGGGCTATCCGGAGCTGCTTGTCCTTCCGGAGGGCCCCGAGGGTGCGCATATTGTGCAGCCTGTCCGCCAGCTTGATGAGGACAACCCGGATGTCCTTCGCCATGACGACGAACATCTTGCGGAGGTTTTCCGCCTGATAGTCCTCGAAGGATTTGAAGGGGAGCTTGCCGAGCTTTGTCACTCCGTCCACAAGGGTCGCCACATCCGCTCCGAAGGCCTCTTTCAGCTTCTCAAGGGTGATGTCCGTATCCTCGAGGACGTCGTGAAGGAGGGAGGCCACGAGGGTGACCACGTCAAGCTGCATATCCGCGAGGATTGACCCCACGTTGATGCTGTGGACGATATAGGGGTCCCCTGTGGACCGCTTCTGATCCCGGTGGGCATCCCCCGCGAGGACAAGGGCCTCGCCGAGCTGCATGAGTTCTTCCTTCGAGAAGTAATGGACGACCTTTGACCAGAGCTCATGCCATGCGAATTTGACCGAGATGGCCCGCTCTTCCTCGGGGATCCGGCCGATATAGCTGTCCCGAAGCTTTCCCGAGGCTTTTCTGTCCATCTCGGCGGGGTGGGATGCCTCCCGTTCAGTATGACTGTCCATTTCTCCGAGAAATTTCTGAGGATCCATGGCTACACTCTCCGGGGGGTTCTGTCAGACCACCACATAATCCACCACATACTGGAGACGTTCCGTTCCCTTCCAGCAGTCGAGACGGGGGCGGTAGAGCCACCCTTCCGAGCTGTTCAGGGCATCCCTGTCCGATGCGCCGTCGAAGGCGAGAAGGCGGATGCCGTCCTTTTCGATCTGCAGATGGCGGCCGTCCTTCCCCAGGGGGAGCACACGCTCTTTCCCTTTTCTGGCGGTGAAAAAGAGGGGGGCGGGGTTGCCGTTGCCGAAGGGACCGAGGCAGGAGAGCTCTTTCCACTCATTCAGGCCGATATCCGCGGGATCCATCTCCACGGCGGAGAGGCGCGGAGGGGCGATCTCCATGGACGCCATCTCCCTTTCGAGAAAGGATGCCACATCCTTCCACTTCCGCCGGGAGACGGAGAACCCCGCCGCATAGCGATGCCCTCCCCAGGCGTCGAGGCTTGAGGAGATTCCCGAGAGGAGCTTCATGGCGTCTCCTCCCTCGGGAACCCGTACGGTTCCCCGGATCCCCTCCTTCACGGGGGCGGCCAGAACGACGGGGGTTGAATTTCTGCTGCATATCCGGCTTGCGACGCCGCTGAGGACGCCCACAGGCCAGTCCTCTCCGAGGGCCACATACCCCTCGCCCCTCTCAAGCAAAAGGAGGGCCTCCCGGGAGATCTCTCCTGAAAGGGTCTGGCGGCGTTTGTTCAGGGCGAGAAGGTCCTCCACCCCTTTTTCGGCCCTGCTGCTCCCCTGGAGGACGGTGACGGCCGTATCGGCGAACTCCATCCTCCCCGCGGCGTTGAGGCACGGGATGACCCTCATGGTGAGGGACTCCTCAGTTATGGACGGTGCGGAGAGATTCAGCCGGGCAAAGAGCCGGGCGAGCCCCGGCCGGGGGAGGCTGGACATGACGTCCATCCCCCGCCGGACGAGCATCCTGTTGAGGGAGGTGAGGGGCATGCAGTCCGCAAGGGTGGCGAGGGCCACGAGATCCGTCATCTTCTCAAGGGTTTTTCTGGGGAGGATGGAATATTTCCACGCCCACGCCCAGAGGACTCCCGCGGCACAGAGGGCCCTGGCGTTTTCGCATCCCCCTTCTCCGTGGGGGTTGACCACCGAGGGGTGGAGGGGGCGGCCGTCCTCGGGTAGATGATGGTCGAAGACGAAGACCCGAAGACCCCGGGCGAGGGCCATATCAAGGAGAGCCCCGTCCTTTGAGCCGCAGTCAACGATCACGAGGGTGTCCCAGCCGTAGGAGAGGAGGTCCTTCAGAAGGGAGGAATGGAGGCCGTACCCCTCCTCGTGGCGGTGGGGGATGAAGAACTTCGCCGCCGTCGACTTTGATTTGCACAGATCGAGGGCGAGGGTTGTGGATGAAACGCCGTCCACGTCATAGTCCCCGTAGACGAGGACCCGTCCGAGGTCGGGAGCGCCCTTCCATCGTTGTGCCGCCTCATCGGCTCCCCTTCCCAGAAGAAGATCATCCAGCAGGGCTTCGTCCCAATCGGGGGGGGAGGGGTAGTCCGGGGCGGATGCCCCTCCGGAGATACGGCTCTCAAGGACGGCAGCGGTCAGCAGGGAGCAGCCCAGGGATGCGGCAAGCCTGCCCGTGGAGAGCGCCGGGGTGAAGAGGTCGAGATGGCTGGTGCTGCAGCGGGCTGTCACTTTACGGAAGGGCCTCCGTCCTGTTTTTTCAGGGGGTAGTGCTCTTTCTCAGGGGCCGGAGGAGTACGGGGGGTTTTGTCCTCCGCCGGGGGTATCGGCTGGTCCCCCCCGGATATGGCCCGGAGGATTGAGAGCCGCTCCTCCTCGAGTTTTTTTATCTTCAGGTCCTGTTCTTTAAAGCGGCTGCGGTAGCTTGTCCGAAGCTCAAGAAAGGCCGAAAGGGAGACCACCCACATGAGGACGCATCCGCCGGCAAAGACAGCGGCTTCCCATACACCCTGGGGGACATCCCGGGTCCAGAGAAGAAAGCGGACAGTCACGTCTCCGGGGTTCTGAAAAGCGTACAGGGCCGCAAGCAGGACGGAAAAGGCAATGGCAAGGGCATAGCTTCGCATGGTACATTCCTCCTAAAAAGAGCTTCACGGGCGGAAAAAACCGCTCCAAAGGGAGCCGGCTGCCCCCGAGTGGAGGGGTATCCGCCCCATCCTCTGATTATAACCCAAGTATCCCTCCCCTGTCCTCCGGACGGGGCGAAGGAGCCCCTGTTATTCCTCCTCCTCCGCGACTCCGGGCCACAGGGAGGGGATCTCCCGGGAGGGGAAGTCCTCCAGTTTCTTTCCCGATGCCGCCCGGAGGAAGTTATCCACCCACCAGAAGACGTTCTGGCGGGCGATGGATTTTCTCAGGATATTCATCCGCCTCCGCTTTTCCGTCTCCTCCATGGAAAAACCCTGAAGGAGGGAGGCCGCAACGGCGTCTTCGTCGTAGGGGTTCACGAGGACTGCCCCCCGGGCAAGCTGAAGGACGGCGCCGGCAAATTCGCTGAGGATGAGGACCCCGGTATCCCTCCCCTTGGAGGCGCAGTATTCCTTGCTGACGAGGTTCATTCCGTCCTTCAGGGAGGTCACGAGCAGCATGTCCGCCGCCCGGTAGAGAGCTGCCAGTTCCTCCTTCGATACGGAACCGTACCGCCAGTTCACGGGGACCCAGCGGGTTGTGCCGTATTTTCCGTTGATTCTGCTGACGAGGAGCTCTATCTCCTCCTTGAGGGCCTTGTACTCCTCCACCGTCTCACGGCTTGGAACCACCAGCTGGTAGAGGGTCATCCTTTCCCGAAGCTCCGGATAGAGTTCGAGGGCCCTCTGAAAACCCCTGAGCTTCTCGGGGATCCCCTTCGAATAGTCAAGCCGGTCGATCCCTAGGATGAACTTCTCTCCCTGGATCTCCCTGCGGATCTCCCTTGCCCGGGCAATGACCTCCCGGGAAGAACCCCGGCGGGAAAAGGCCTTGAAATCGATGCTGATGGGGAGCCCCCCCACGAGAAATGTTTTTTCCCTGAGGGTGACTTTCGTTATATGCCCCCGCCCTGAGGCCTTCATCTCGGGGAAAAATACCCGCAGGCAGTCGAGAAAGTTCTTTCTGTCCCGGGCGGTCTGAAAGCAGACGAAAGAATAGGCCGCAAGAAAGAGGAGGATTTCCTTCCGTTTGGGCATCTTCATGAAGATATCCACGCTCGGAAAGGGGATGTGAAGGAAGAAGGAGGATGAGAGAGCGGGGTTGCGTTTCTGAAGCATGGCCCCCAGGGGGATAAGCTGATAATCGTTCACCCAGATGAAGTCCTCTGACCGGGCGTGCTTCTCTACGACGGAGGCAAACTTTTCGTTTGCCCGGAGATACCCCTCCCAGTGGGAAGGAGAAAAGGAGCAGCGGCTCTGCAGATCATGGAAGAGGGGCCACAGGACGCTGTTTGAAAAGCCGAGATAAAAATCCTTCACGTCCTCGGGGGACAGCATCACTGGAAGAAGGCGGTACCCTCTCTCCTCCGACAGGGGTTCGAGGACCTGCCGGACACTCCGGGCGCCTGCATTCCCCCCGTCCCCGGGCCACCCTGCCCAGAACCCGCCCCGGTCGCGGAGAACGGGGTTGAGGGCGGTCACCAGGCCTCCCGAGGCCGCCGTGGCGGATAGGCGGTCATTCTCACAGACGAGGCTCACAGGGAGGCGGTTCGAGACCACGAAAAATCTGCCGGAATTTTCCCTCATCCTATTCTCTCTCCCCTTCCCTTCAGTCCATCCCTCCAGAGGGCGAGAAAAGTTGTGACCGAGGAGGGGGAAATCCACATTTGAGCGGCCGAAGGGCGGGGTTCCTCAGCCACGAGTACCCCGAGCCCCCTTCCCCGGAGGGCCTCAAAAGCATCCTCATCGGTCAGGTCGTCCCCCAGATAGCACACCGGATCCCGGGGGGACTTCCTGTTCAGGATCGATTCCATGGCGGTCCTCTTCGACGCGAGGGGGAGGCGGAATTCGACCCCTCCGCTGAAGGGAAGGACCTGGAACCCTTCCTTTCGCGCCGACGAGGCCAGATCTTCCTCCCGAAGGGCATACAGCTCCTGCACCCTGGGCCGGCCGCGCCAGTGGAGGGCACAGGAGATGGGTTTGATCTCAAGGGCATCCTCCGGAAAAACAGACAGCTCCCGGCGGAGGGATTTCAGGCTTTCCCTGTTTTGCCCGGAGAGAGGGGGGGAGGTAATACACCCTCCGGCCGTTCTGCGCTCCCACCCGTGGCTTCCCCAGATTTCGAGGGGGAGGTCAAGGAGGAGGGCGACCTCCTCCGCCCTTCTTCCCGAGAGGATCACGATCTCCCCCCCCTTCTTTGCAATCTCCGTGAGCAGGGAGCGGACATCTTCTCCGGGAAGGGCCTCTCCCCTCTCCCTGCGGAAGGGGGCCAGGGTGCCGTCATAGTCGCTTACAAGAAGCGGGCGGGCTGAAGGAAAGGATGAGAGGAAGGGACCAAGGTCGGCGATCCCCTCTCCGGGAGGAATTAAATCCAGCGTTCCCATTGTCCTTCTCCTCCGTCGAGGGAGATGAGCAGGGAGAGGTAGTTTCGGAGCTGTCCGGTGATGAGGAAGTTTTCGAGGACATACTGGCGGGCGTTCACTCCCATCCGCTCCCGTTTCCACCGGTGGGTGAGGAGATATCGGATGCGGATGGCGGCCCCCTCGGGAGAACGGACCCGGAAGCCGTTGAAGCGGTTTATTATCTGCAGGCGTATTCCCCCCACGTCTCCGCCGATGACCGGCTTTTTCTTCCACATCCCCTCGCTTACGGTAAGGCCGAACCCCTCCTTCGTTGACTTCTGCATCACCACGTCGGAGGCCGTCTGGAGGGCGTTGATGGTCCGGTGGGCATCCGAGGGGAGAAGCAGCACGGAGATGTCGGGATCCCCGGCGGCGGCCTCCCTGACCCTTTCGAGGACTTCTCCGGCCTCAGGGTCGTCCGTGGCCCCCCCGCCGGCGAGGACGAGGCGGATATCCACGTGCTCCTTTGCGATCCGGTAGCTTTCGATCACTCCCAGGGGGTCTTTGAAGTGGTCAAAACGGGAGACCTGGAGGATCATGGGCTTGTCGAGGGGGACCCCCAGGTCCTCGCAGGTTCGTACGACCTCGGCCCTCGAAAGGGTGATATTTTTTTCGCTCAGGGGGTCGATGCTCGGAGTGATCAGATACTGAGGATGGGGGAGAGGCTGGGCAAAGTCAGGGAGGGAGAAGATGGACGCGTCGTACCCCTCCACCTGTTTTTTTACGAAGCGCCAGACGCTCCTGTTCGGGGCACTCACGTCGATATGGCATCGCCAGACCCATTTGCCCTTTCTTTCCGGCATGAGGTTCAGCAGGGCGGCAGGCTGGGGGTCGTGAATGAAGACGTAATCCGCCTCTTCCAGGATTGGCCTCAGCCTTTCGGCGTTTCTCCTGTTCGTCTCCATGTATGCCTCCCCCTGAAGGTCGGAGAGCCCTCCGGACATCCCCTGAAGGGAATTGTGGAGGGTCTTCGTGCAGGCGAAAAACGCCTCGTCCCCCTCTATGACCTCCCAGGAGACATCGAGGCCGAGTTCCCGGGAGAGTGGGACCATGGAGAGAAGGATCTCCGCCACCCCTCCTCCGGCCTTTGTGGAGTTCACATGGACAATTTTTTTCCCCCGGAGTCTGTCAGCGATGGCCATGAGGCCGTCCATGGCGGGAAAGCCGATGACCTCGCCGTACTTCTGCAATATGGAAGACATGGTTATTTCCCCTCCTTCAGAAGGCCTTTTTCGAGAATGGAGACGATCTGGTTTCGAAGTTCCCCCAGGGAGAAGAGATAGGAGTCGACCTTTTCGAGGCGCCTGCGGACAGCCTCGGTCTCGCTGCCGAACTGTTCAAGCCAGAGGGAGAAATCATCCTTTCCCTCAGAAGAACGTCTTCGGGCATCGAGAAAATGATGGAAGAAGCTCTCCCGGCTTGCGGTTTTCACTGCCAGGGGGAAATTTCTCAGGGAGTCCGTCTCCCTCCCCGTGTCGAACATGAGCTTTTTGCAGGCGATGAAGTAAAACTCCCGGTCGCTCTTCTTCCAGCTCATAAAACCATCCTCTTCAAGGCGGCCGTCAAGGATATCCTCCAGGAGGGAGCGAATCTCCCCGAGGTCGGTGGTGACCGGGTTGATGGCGCTCAGGGCCTCGGCAAGCTCCGTATCTCCGAGGCTGCCGTCGACCCAGGAGGCGAAATCATTGATATATTCCGATTCGGCTATATGGGGGCGGAGCATCTTTCCCCAGAAATGATAGTAGATGGAGCTCCGGGGAACGGAAGGCAAAGCTGCCCTGAGTTCCCGAAGGGTCTGCACCCGAATGCCCGTGCTCAGGGGCAGAAGAGAGCATTCCATAAATTTGAAGGGACGGATAGTTTCCCTGTTGTCCATGTATATTCCTCCTTTTTACAGGCCTTTCCACTCCCCTTTCTTCTTTTTCGGCCCGAAAAATTGAATATCAGCATACCACAAAAGCACTCTGTATTCAAAACTGACAGTCAAAAGAGAGGAGGGCCCCCTTGGGGCCCTCCTGTCTGAACAGCCGGTTGTATCCCGAAATTACCGGATTTTCTGAGGAGCTTTGATCCACCACTCCGCCAGGAGCCCTGAGGCGATGTAGACGGAGCTGTAGGTCCCCACGACCACGCCGATGAGGAGTGCGAAGGAGAAGCTCTGAAGGACCGGGCCGCCCCAGAGGTACAGGGCGATCAGCGGCAGCAGGGTCGTGAGGGAGGTGTTGATCGTCCGGGAAAGAGTCTGGTTGACGGACATATTGAGCATGTCCGTGATCCCCTTTTCCCGGATATACTTCCAGTTCTCCCGGACTCTGTCGAGAACTACGATGGTGTCGTTGAGAGAGTAGCCCACGATAGTGAGGATGGCCGCGATGAAGGAGGAGGATATTTCCATCCCCGTGAGGCTGAATATCCCGAGGGTGATCACCGCGTCATGAAGAAGGGACGCCACGCTGACGACGGCAAAGCGGAACTGGAAACGAACGGTGATGTAGGCCAGTATTCCTCCCAGGGCAAGAAGGAGGGCGATGAACGCCTCTTTTCTGAGTTCGGCCCCGACGACCGGGCCGACCTTCTCGAGACGGATGACCTGCATCCCAGCCTCCCGGGCCCGAAGGGCATCCACCACCTGCTTGCGGACCTCTTCTTCGTTGGCGCTGATGCGGATGATGACTCCCCGGTCGCCGTAGGCCTGAATTACGGCACCCTCCTGGCCGACGGAGGAGAGAATTTCCCGGACATCTCCAACGGGCACGGCCTCGGCAAATTCCACCTGGACGACGTTGCCGCCGGTGAAGTCGATTCCGAGATTCAACCCCTTCGTGACGATCAGTCCCAGGCTCGCCACTATAAGGATAAGGCTGATAAGGAGGGCCGTCTTGCGCTGTTTCATGAAGTCTATGAAAAATATTTTCATGATCGTCTCCTCTAGGACCGGCGCAGCAGCGTTCCCGCCGCTCCCCGTCCTCCCATGAAATACTGAAGGAGGGTCCGCGTTACGAGGACGTTGCAGAAGACGCTCGAAACGATACCTACGCTCAGGGTCACCGCGAATCCCCGCACGGGACCGCTGCCAAAGTAGAAGAGGACACCGGCGGCGATCAGGGTCGTGATGTTCGAGTCGAGAATGCTGGAGAGAGCCTTCTTGAATCCGGCGTCAATAGCCGCCAGGGGGGTTTTCCCCGCCTTCATCTCCTCTTTCATTCTCTCATAGATGAGGACGTTGCCGTCCACCGCCATCCCTATGGTGAGCACGATTCCCGCGATTCCGGGAAGTGTCAGGGTCGCCTTCAGAGCGATGAGTCCGGCAAAGACAAGCAGGATAGTCACCGCAAGAGCCGCATCGGCCGCAACGCCGAGCATGCGGTAGTACAGCAGCATGAAGAGAAAAACAAGAGCAGCTCCTATGAGCCCGGCCCGTATACCGGAGTTGATTGAGTCCGTTCCGAGGCTCGGGCCTACAGAGCGGTTTTCGATGACTTCAACGGCGATGGGGAGTGCCCCTGCCCTCAGCATGATGGCAAGCCTGCTCGCCTCCTGGGGGGTGAACCGGCCCGATATCTGGGCATTTCCCCCTGTAATGCGCTCCTGAACTACCGGGGCGGATATTACTATGCCGTCAAGGACGATGGCAACCTGCCGCCCCACGTTGTCAGCCGTAGCCTTGTCGAAAAGCTTTGCACCCTCGCTGCTGAAGGAGATGCTCACCACTGCCCGGCCGAGATTGTCATACTGGGTTTTGGCGTCGACGAGCTCCTTCCCTCCCACCAGAACCCCGCCGAGAAGGAAGTAGCGCCCCTCCTCGTCCCGTGTCACGAGGGACCCCTCGAGGGCCTTTCCCCGCTCCTGAAGGGTGTCCTTCATGGAGGCGATGTCCTCCTTCGCCTTGGTCCAGCGCTCCTGGGCTCGCTGGAATTCTTCGTCGCTGTCGTAGTTGGGCCTCTGGGGGCCGGGAGGAACAGGCTGAGTGGCCTGTTCCACTGCCCGGAATTCAAGCTGGGCAGTCTTGCCGATCAGCTCGAGAGCTGCATCGGGATCCTGAATTCCCGGAAGGTCAACGATCACCCGGTCTCTGCCCTCTCTCTGAATTACCGGTTCGGCCACGCCGTACTGGTCAACCCTGTTCCGAAGAACGGCGAGAAGCCGTTCGATGCTGTCCTCCGTTACCTTGTTCTCGGCTGTCTCTTTTGCCTGAAGGACGATGTGAGCTCCGCCCTTGAGGTCAAGCCCCAGATTTATCTTCCCTGTGATGGGAAAGACCGTTATCAGGGCCGCAAGCACCACTACGACGACTATTCCAAGCCGCCAGCGGTCTCGTCTGAGCATATTTTTTCCCTCCTGAACATTCCGCGAATTGAACCTCTTTTACAGGAATCACTCTATGCGGAGAGGGCGTCTTCCGGTGCCCCCTCCGCTTTTCTGACCGATGCTTTTCTCCGTCCTCAGTTCTTATCTTCTTCTCCGGAGACGGTCACAGTCTCCTTCGGCTGAGGGGTAGTCTGGGCCCTCTTTGTGGCAACCGCCGACTTGAGGATGCGCATCTTCACGCCGTCGGCCATTTCCACCACAAGGCTGTCATCCTTCACTTCCCGGATGGTTCCGAAGAAACCGCCGATGGTGACGATCTGGTCTCCCCGTGCCAGGGAGGAAAGAAGGGTGTCCTGAGCCTTCTGCCGCTTCTTCTGGGGCCGGATGATGAAGAAGTAGAAGATGACTACAAAGATTGCAAGGGGGAAGAGCATTCCCATGAGGCCTCCCTGCCCTCCGCCCGTTAACTGTCCGCACTGCTGCTCCAATTACAACGCCTCCTTGATAGGGTTTGATGGGGAACCGCTTTTCGGCCCCGCATATTGTACCAAAAGCTAGCTCTCTTTGTGCTTGAGATAGAAAAGAAGCTTTTCAAGTTCCACGGAGATATCCACGGCATACACGAGGATATGGTCCGGAACGGTTATAGACACCGGAGAGAAGTTCAAAATGCCCTTGATCCCCTCCGCCTCCGATACCTTGTCGACGACCTGCTGGGCCGACTCGGCGGGGACGGTCAGGATGAGGATCTCGATCTTCTCATCCTCGACGATCCGCGGCGCGTCCTCCAGGGAATAGCAGGGGATCCCCCGTATTTCCTTTCCGATTTTCGCCGGATTGTGATCGAAGAGGGCCTTGATCTGGAACTTCTCATTCTGAAAGGGTTTGTACCCCAGAAGGGCCTGGCCGAGCTTTCCGACTCCCGCGAGGGCAATAGACCACTGTCTCGGAGAGGAGAGGATCGAACCGATATGCTTGTGGAGCCTGTCCACGTGATACCCCACGCCCCGCTTTCCGATCTCTCCGAAGTAGGAGAGATCCTTGCGGACCTGGCTTGCCTTGAAGGACAGGGCCTCCCCCATCTCCTGAGAGGAGACGACCTTCTGCCCCTCTGCCGCCAGCTGCTCCAGAAAACGCTGGTACTGGACGAGCCGTTCGATGGTGGGTTCGGCGATCTTCTGCTTCTCTCCTTCCTCCAGCGGAGAGGAGGGGAGAGTTCTTTTTCCTTTTTTTTCGGCGCTATTCTTTCCAGGCGATGACTTCAACTTCCACCAGGGCTCCTTTCGGAAGGGCGCTTACTTCGACAAAGGAGCGTGCGGGGGGATCCTGCTCGAAGTAAGAGGCGTAGACTCCGTTCACCGTGGAGAAATCATTCATGTCCACTGCGAAAACCGTTGCCTTGAGTACGTCTGCCAGAGAATATCCCGCCGCCTCAAGGACGGCCTGAACATTCTTCATTACCTGCCCTGCCTGCTCCTTCACGCCCCCTTCGGCAAACTGCCCTGTTGAAGGGTCGACCCCTATCTGGCCGGAACAGAAGAGAAAGGGTCCTGCCTTGACGGCCTGGCTGTAAGGTCCCACTGCGGCGGGAGCGTTTGCTGTGGAGATGATCTTTTTCATTGGTATTCCTCCTTCGAAGTGTGTATGGACACTTTATCTGTTGGGATTTCCCCTGAACTCGGAGAGGCGCGCATAGGGGGCCCGCTCGAGATCCTCGGCAATCCTCAGAAGCTGGTTGTATTTCGCCACCCGGTCGATCCGGGCCGGAGCGCCCGTCTTGATCTGACCGGCTCCCGTCCCGACCGCAAGGTCGCTGATGAAGGCGTCATCCGTCTCTCCTGATCGGTGGGAGATGACCGTGCCGTAGCCGTAGCGTTTCGCCAGGGCGATGACGTTCAGGGTCTCCGAAAGGGTGCCGATCTGGTTGAGCTTGATGAGAATCGCGTTGGCAATTCCCTCCTCAATCCCCCGGCGGAGCTTTTCCGGATTGGTGACGAAGAGGTCGTCCCCCACAATCTGGATTTTCTTGCCGAGGCGGGCTGTCATGAGAGCCCACCCTGTCCAGTCGTCCTCCCCCATGCCGTCCTCAATGGAGAGGATGGGGTATTTTTCGCACAACCCTTCATAGTAGGAGACCATCTCCTCGGGAGAGAAGATCTTGTTCTCCGAGGCAAAGTGATACTTTCCGTCCCGGAGAAATTCAGAGGCGGCGGCGTCGATGGCGATGCTGATATCCTTTCCGGGAGCATACCCCGCCCTTTCCACTGCCTCGAGGATCAGGTCGATCGCCTCGGAGTTGCTCTTCAGGTCGGGGGCGAACCCTCCCTCGTCTCCTACCGCCGTGCTGTACCCCCTGGAGTTGATCGTCTTCTTCAGGACGTGGTAGGTCTCGACCCCCATCCGCAGGGCCTCCTGAAAGGTCTCTGCTCCGTGGGGGACGATCATGAACTCCTGAATGTCCACATTATTGTCCGCATGGGCTCCGCCGTTGATGACGTTCATCATGGGGGTCGGAAGGGAGAAGGGGCCGAGCCCTCCGATCCAGGACCACAGGGAGAGATCGTGGTCAGCCGCGGCTGCCCGGGCGGCCGCCAGGGAGACTCCGAGAATTCCGTTGGCCCCCAGCTCTCCCTTGTTGGGAGTTCCATCCAGTTCGATGAGGGCGGAGTCAAGTTCAGCCTGGTCATCGGCATCCATCCCGGTGATCTCCGGGGCAATTCTCTCATTCACGGCATTCACGGCCTTCATGACGCCCTTGCCGCCGTACCGCTGTCCGCCGTCCCGGAGCTCCACCGCCTCATAGGTGCCAGTGGACGCCCCCGATGGGACGGAGGCCCTTCCCGTCGCCCCGCTGTCGAGCCATACTTCCACTTCCACCGTGGGGTTTCCCCGGGAATCGATAATTTCCCGTCCATGAACTCCAAGAATCATGCTCATGCAATCAGCTCCTCTTCTGTCTGCCGGTTTTCGGCCTTCCGGCCGTCTACCATGGCTTTTCCGTCGGTTCCACCCGCCGCTCTTCGATAATCCGGTAGGCATCGTCGGGGGAGGTTTTTTTCAGCACCGCCTCTTCCGCACAGAGGACTTCAAGGGTGAGCACTCTGTAGGGGTAGGCGATATCCACCACATCCCCCGCCCTCACCTCGGAGGCGGGCTTGCTTGGTCTTCCGTTGATACGGACCGCCCCGATGGATGTAATCTCCCTGGCCACCGTTCTGCGCCGTATGAGACGGCTCAACTTAAGGAACTTGTCCATACGCATTTTTTTACCTCCATGAACAAAGCCACAGGGAGTATATCAAATATCAGCGCTCTATTTCAATTCTTTCACAAAGTTTTTCCCTGGGTTTTTCCCTTTTCTTCCGAGGGTGATCCCTTAAGGGAGCGGGCAAGCTGCCGGAAGCGGAGGAGGTCATCCTGTGAAGCCTCCCCCCGGGAGAGGCTTTGCCGCAGGAGATCGTACTCCCTCCGCTGCCGCCGCTTTTCAAGCATCTCCATGAGAAGGACAGAGGCCTCTCCGGCGGAGGCGAGTTCATCACACAAAGTCCCTCCGAGGGAGATCGCCCTCAGGGGAAAGGCATCCCCGAGGGTGTGCCAGTGGGCCTCAAGCTCTCCGAGGGACGGGGTCGACAGCAGGGCCGCAGCGAGGGTCTGGAGCCTCTCATCCGTGAGCAGGCCGAGAATTTTCTTCCCGTCCGCCCGTGTGCGGACGGATTCATCCCTCCAGAGGCAGGTGCACAGGGCCGCCTCCTGCAGATCGAGGAGCCCGGAGTCCTCCCCTTCGATCTCCTCCTGAACCCTTTCCCCCCCTCCCCTCTCCTCCGTCGGGGTTCTCTTCCTGGCCTCCTCTATCATGGCGCTCAGCTCGTGGGGAAAGATCCCGAGGGCCGCCGCCGCCGCGGGAAGATAGGGGGAGGCATCCACAGGGGAGAGCAGGGCAATCCCGGAGATAATCTCATCAGCGGCCTTTCGTCGCTTTTCGGGCTGGGAGAGCATCTCCCGCCGGAGGTGAATGTGATGGAGCACGAGGGGGCGGGCCGAGGAGAGGGCCTTCGAGAATATCCCCTGCCCCTCGGGGAGGGAGAGAAGATCATCGGGGTCCTTTCCCCGGGGGAGCTCCACCACCCGCACGTCGAGGCCGACCTTCTGAAGGACGTACATCCCCTTTACGGCCGCCTCCTGCCCTGCGAGGTCCGAGTCGTAGCAGATATAGCACCGGTCGGTAAGCCGGCGGATGAGCAGCGCCTGCTCTTCCGTCAGGGCTGTGCCGAGGGAGGCGCACGTCTCGGGGAACCCGCTGAGATGGAGCCTCAGGGCGTCCATATACCCCTCCACTAGAATGACCCGGTCCAGGGTCCGGACCGCCTCCTTTGCCCGGTGAAGGAGGTAGAGATTCCGCCGTTTGCTGTAGAGGGTCCCTTCGGGGCTGTTGATGTATTTCGCCCCCTCACCGTCGAGGAGGCGCCCGCCGAAGGCGAGAAGCTTGCCTGCGATATCCCGGACGGGGAAGATGATCCTGCCCCGGAAACGGTCGTAGAATCCGTTCTTCCCCTCGAGGATGAGTCCCGCCTCAAGGGCCTGGGCGGAGGTGATCTCCTCCCTGGAAAGGGCTTTCCAGAGGGTATCCCAGGAGGCGGGGGCCCAGCCGAGCTCAAAGGAGGTCCAGGCTTCCGGGGGGAGATTCCTCCTTTCCAGGTAGCTCCGTGCCGCCGCCCCTTCCGGAGCTTTCAAAAGAGAGCGGTAAAGGGCCAGGGACTTTTCGAGGACGTCATAGAGATTCCGGTCTCTCCTCGAAAACCGGGAGTCGGCAGTCAGGGTGATCCCCGCTCTTTCAGCGAGGATCTCAAGGGCCTCCCGGAAGGAGAGGCTTTCCTTTTCCATCACGAAGGTGAAGACATCCCCGCCCCTGCCGCAGCCGAAGCAGTGCCATGTCTGCCGGGAGGGGGAGACGCTGAAGGAGGGGGTTTTTTCATCATGAAAGGGGCAGAGCCCTAGAAAATTATTTCCGGACTTTTTCAGCCGGACGTGGTCTCCTATGACCTCTGCGATATCAAGACGCTCTTTGACCAGGCGGACATCATCCGACTGCATTCTTCTCACCTTCCCTTCAGAGCGCAAAAAGGGGGAGGGTCTCCCCTCCCCCTCGACTGACGCGTTTTAGATGAACAGAGGGGCCAGCACCAGGGCGACTACGGACATGAGCTTGATGAGGATGTTGAGACTCGGCCCCGCGGTGTCCTTGAAGGGGTCTCCCACGGTGTCGCCCACAACGGCCGCGGCATGCTCCGGCGTGCCCTTTCCTCCGAAATTTCCCTCCTCGATGTACTTCTTGGCGTTGTCCCAGGCACCGCCCGCGTTGGACATGAAGATGGCCATCATGACTCCCGTGACGATGGAGCCTCCGAGGAGGCCGCCGAGGGCCTGGGCGCCGAGGGTATACCCCACAGCGACGGGGGAGAGGACCGCGAGAAGCCCGGGGATGACCATCTCCTTGAGGGCCGCGGAGGTGGAGATGTCGATGCAGCGCTCGTATTCAGGTCTGCCCGTCCCCTCCATGATCCCGGGGATCTCCCGGAACTGGCGGCGGACCTCGTCTATCATTGCCTCAGCGGCCCGGCCGACCGCCTGGATGGAGAGAGCGCTGAAGAGGAAAGGGAGCATTCCGCCGAGGAAGAGGCCGACCATGACCTTCGGGTCGTTGAGGTCAATGACCGTGAGGTTCACCGAATGGGCGTAGGCGGCAAAGAGGGCAAGGGCGGTCAGGGCGGCGGAGCCGATGGCCAGTCCCTTCCCCATGGCTGCAGTGGTGTTTCCGATGGCATCGAGTTTATCTGTGATCTTCCGGACTTCCTTCGGAAGATGGCTCATCTCGGCGATCCCGCCGGCATTATCGGCAATGGGACCGTAGGCGTCAACACTGAGGGCCATTCCGGTGATGGAGAGCATTCCCACGGCAGCACAGGCGATCCCGTAGAGCCCGCCGAAACGGTAGCTTATCAGGGTCGCCGTGCAGATAAGGAGCACCGGGACGACGGTGGATTTCATCCCCACGGCAATTCCCGACAGGATGACCGTGGCCGGGCCTGTCTTCGAGGAGGCGGCGATATGCTTCACCGAGGCATAGTCGCCGGAGGTGTAGATCTCGGTGACGAAACCGATGAGCACACCGACTCCCACGCCGGAGAGGACTGCCCAGAAGAGGGTAAAATCACCGAACATCCCCCGGGTGACGA
The DNA here is from genome assembly GCA_022837505.1 of Synergistaceae bacterium. Taxonomy (GTDB): domain Bacteria; phylum Synergistota; class Synergistia; order Synergistales; family Aminobacteriaceae; genus JALHFZ01. The sequence continues at coordinate 73,325 of JALHFZ010000005.1, read as the reverse complement.
AGAGGGCTCCGGCGATCATGAGGCCGCCGGTGACGAAGGTCCCCTTCCGCAGGGCGACAGCGGCGTTGCCCCCCTCTTTTACCTTGACGAAGGTTGTTCCGATGATGGCCGAGAGGATCCCCACTCCAGCGAGCATGAGGGGAAAGACCACTCCCCGGGAGCCGAAGACTGTTATCCCTATGGCCATGGCGGCGATGATGGAGTTGACGTAGGATTCGAAGAGATCCGCTCCCATTCCGGCGATGTCCCCCACGTTGTCTCCCACGTTGTCGGCGATGACGGCAGGGTTCCTCGGGTCATCCTCGGGTATTCCCGCCTCGACCTTTCCGACGAGGTCAGCTCCCACGTCCGCCGCCTTTGTGTAGATGCCGCCCCCCACACGGGCGAAGAGGGCGATGGAGCTTGCCCCCATGCCGAAGCTCGTGATGAGGGCCGGGTCGCCGAAGAGAGCAAAGCAGGCGAGAATGCCGAGGACGCCGATACCTACAACGGACATCCCCATGACGCTGCCGCCCCTGAAGGCCATGCCGAGGGCTTCGTTCATCCCCCTCGTCGCTGCGAAGGCCGTCCTGCCGTTGGCCCTGGTGGCCACCACCATGCCGGCATACCCTGCAGCCGCGCTGCAGAGGCCTCCCACGATGAAGGCCACACCGGCGGGCACTCCGATTCCCCACCAGAGCAGGGCGCCCACTACCAGAAGGAAGGGAAGAAGCCATTTGTACTCAGTGTACATGAAAGCCATGGCACCCTTGTGAATAATTTCCGAAAGCTCGACCACCCGGGGGTTATCCACCTTGGAGGCCTTTATTTTTCCGTAGGAAACAAAGGCAAAGGCGAGAGCGAGAAACCCCGTTCCGGCCACAATCCACAACAACAGCGCGTCCATCAGCATTACCTCCTCAGCAATATAAAAACATTTCAGTATCTTTCTCCCCTGGATACAGGGGGGAAAAGCGCCCGGATGCCATTATAGGGAGCAAAAATACAAAATACAAGCTTCCATTCCAAAATTAAAGGTTTACTTCCTGCCTTTAAGAAAAATGGCCGCGCCGTTCCGGGGCCAGTTCACTCCCCTGAGAGGGGCGATCAGCCCGCCGAGGGTTCCGGCGAGCATCCGGGCGATAAAGGGCTTCAGCGGAATTCTTCCCCTTTCCACATAGAGTTCAGAGTCAGGGGGACCCCTCCGGGCAGTGTATTTCTCCACCTGCTCCGCCAGGGCCTCCTCTTCTCCGGAGGTAAAGAGGAATTTGCCGTCTCCCGAAGATGCACTGCGGTCGTAGACGGCAAAGATGCCCGAAATTTCTTCAGCAGCGGAGGGAAGGGGCCCCACCCATATCCGCGGGAGAGGCACGGATTTTGCCCCCTCCACCAGGACGAGATCAAAGCAGGGAAAAAAGGACTGAAGTTCCTCCGGTGCAATCTGTCCGGGGATCTCCATTCTGATCCCATCCACCCCCCAGTAGAGGGCCTGCATCCCCAGGGCCGTCACCCTTCCTGAATCCGTGGAGGGGTCAGAGAGCACATCCCTGTCAGTATGCTTCACATATCCGACGGAAAGCCCCCTTTCAGTCAAAAGAGTGAGAAGAGCCCCCGCGAGGGTGGTTTTCCCCGAATTCTTGAAGCCCGACAGGGCAATCAGGACGGGCACGGGCGCATCATCCTCTATTTTTCGATGGGATCATCCGGCCTGCAGGGAGGCCGGAGAGCCGGGTTGACATAGGAAGTCCACATCCGCCTGTAGCTGTCGAGCAGGAAGATGAAAAGGCTCAGGACCAGGGGCCCCATGAAGAGCCCCATGAACCCCCAGACAGCCAGCCCTCCGATGACGCCGATAAAGACCACGAGAAGGTGGGCCTTGCCGCCTCCCGAGATGAAAAGGGGACGGACGAAATTATCCACCATCCCCACGACGACCATTCCCCATACGAAGAGGATGATCCCGTTGGTGGTGTCCCCGGTATAGAAAAGGTAAATCGCCCCGGGAACCCAGATGACCGTCGTCCCCACGAAGGGGATCATGGAGAAGAACATCATGAGCACGGTGAAAAAAATGGGGCTCGGAAGGCCCGTGTACCACCACCCTATTCCTCCGAGTATCCCCTGGACGACGGCGGTCACGATAAGGCCGTAGACCACGGCCTGGAGTATCTGCTGAGCCCGGTCGAAAAAGGCCTTTCGCTCTTCCGTGGGAAGGGGCATGATGTCCTTTAGGTAATCCACTATGATGTGTCCGTCCCTTATGAAGAAGAAGCAGACGATGACGATGATCACAAGATAATAGGCGATGGTGAAGGTGCTGCCCACGACATCCTTCGATGTGTCAACAGCGGTGGTGGCAATCCACTTCCCCCCCTGCTCAAGGAGGCTCCGGACTCCCGGGTAGCGTTGAATGACGGGGTTCACCCATTCTGCCACTATATCGGGCAGAAGTTTGGACAGATCAAGCTCCCCCGCCTTGTCCATCTTCGATATGACCGGGGCGATGTTGTCGTAAAGGCGTATTCCCTCCCGGGCGGCCACGTACCCTCCGAAGACGGCGGGAAGAACGATGACCAGGGCGATGACGCCCGTGGCTATTCCGGCGGAGATGCTCCGGGACTTCTTGAAGGTGATCTTCTTTCTGAGCCAGCAGTAGAAGGGGTGGACGATGAATGAGAGAAGCACGGCCCATGCAAGGGGTTTGATCAGGGGGTAGGAGACGCTGTAGGAAAGATACCCCATGACCAGAAAAATAAAAAGAAAGGGAAGAAACCACCCCCTCAGCTTCTTCGCTTCACGCCTGCTTTCTGAAAACATGGTCCCATGCTCCTCTCGGGCCCCCTACTCCCACTCGATCGTGGAGGGCGGTTTGCTTGTCACGTCAAGGGCTACCCGGTTGATCCCCGGAACTTCATTGCAGATTCTCCGGGCCGTCCGGTCGAGAATGTCGTAGGGTACGCGGACCCAGTCAGCGGTCATGCCGTCATGGGATTCCACCGCCCGGAGGGCGGCTACCTCTGAATAGGTACGGCAGTCTCCCATCACTCCCACGGTCTTGACGGGTAGAAGGACTGCAAAGGCCTGCCATATCTCCGGATAGTTCTCCCACGCCGCGATCTCCTCCCTGAAGATCCAGTCGGCTTTCCGGAGGGTTTCAAGCCTTTCCGGAGTGATCTCGCCGAGGCAGCGGACGGCAAGCCCCGGGCCGGGGAAGGGCTGGCGGGAGAGGATCTCCTCGGGGAGGCCGAGAAGCCGCCCCGTTCTCCGGACCTCATCCTTGAACAGATCCCGGAGAGGCTCCAGAAGGTTGAGCTTCATATCCTCGGGGAGGCCCCCCACGTTGTGGTGGCTTTTGATGACCGAGGCGTTTTTCCCCTTGAAGCCGCTTTCGATGATGTCGGGGTAGAGGGTGCCCTGGAGGAGCCAGCCTGCGTCCTGAAAAGAGGCAGCCGCCTTCTCGAAGACCCTTATAAAGGTCTCTCCGATTATCTTCCGCTTCCGTTCGGGGTCGGTAACCCCGGAGAGGGCCGAAAGAAATTGTTCCGAGGCATCCACGTAGTGCACCCGGAGGTTCAGCTTCTTGTACTGTTCCAGGACCTCCTCCGCCTCATTAAGGCGAAGGAGGCCGTTGTTGACGAAGAGGCAGTCGAGACGGTCGCCGATTGCCCTGGCCGTCAGGACGGCAGCCACGGAGGAGTCGACCCCTCCCGAGAGGCCGCAGATGACCCTTTCCTCCCCCACTTTCCTCCGGATCTCCTCCGTCATGGATTCAACCCAGTCGCCGAGGTCCCAGTCGGGGGAGCAGGAGCATACCCTGAAGAGAAAGTTGGAGAGTATCTCCGTGCCGAATCGCGTGTGCACCACCTCCGGGTGGAACTGGAGCCCCCAGATCCCCTTTTCAGCATCTTCCATGGCGGCGGGGACGCCTCCGGAGGTCTCGGCGAGGGGGGTGAACCCGGGCGCGAGTTCCTCTATGTGGTCGGCATGGCTCATCCATACCTCGAAGAAGGAGGGGATCCCCTCGAAGAGAGGGGATTTTCCGGAGACCGAGATCTCCGTCCGGCCGTACTCTCTGGCCTTCCCCGATGTAACCCGGCCTCCCCTCATGCGGGTGATGAGCTGCATCCCGTAGCAGACTCCCAGCACGGGCACTCCAAGGGAAAAGAGCCCCTCCGGCACGGAGGGGGCATCTTCGTCGGAAACGCTCATCGGCCCTCCGGAGATGATTATGCCGCAGGGTTTGCGGCTCTCGATCTCCCCGAGGGAGACATCCCAGGGAAGGATTTCGCTGTGAACCTTCAGTTCCCTGACCCGCCGTGCGATGAGCTGGGTAAACTGGGAACCGCAATCGAGAATGACGATATTGTCCAAAGTATGTACACCTCCACAGGAGTCTGTCGCAATGGGTATCTTATCAGAAAGGTCCCTTTCAATCCACAGAAAGGGGAGCAAAAAAACCCCCGGAACATATGTTCCGGGGGGCTGAAAGGGAAAGACAGATTCGTTTTTCCGTTCGTTCTAGTACATGCCCTCCATACCGCCCATGCCGCCCATACCACCCATGCCGCCTCCGCCCATGCCGCCCGAATCCTTCTTCTCGGGCTTGTCGGCGACGATTGCCTCAGTGGTGAGAACCATGGCTGCAATGGAGCCGGCGTTCTGCAGGGCGCTTCTGGTCACCTTCACGGGGTCGATGATGCCGTCTTCGATCATGTCGACGTACTCGCCCGTAATGGCGTTCAGGCCGTGTCCGCTCTTGAGGCTGCGGATTTTCTCAATCACCACGTCACCCTGGTATCCTGCGTTCTCTGCGATGAGGTGCATGGGAGAGGTAAGGGCCTTGAGCACGATCATGGCGCCGGTGCGCTCGTCACCCGACAGAGTGGCAGCGAACTTGTCAAGGGCTTCCATGCAGCTCACGGGAGCCACGCCGCCTCCGGCAACAATTCCCTCTTCCACCGCTGCTCTGGTGGCGTTGAGAGCATCTTCGATACGGTGCTTAAGTTCCTTCTGCTCGGTCTCCGTAGCGGAACCGACCTGAATGACCGCCACGCCGCCGACGAGTTTGGCAAGGCGCTCCTGAAGCTTTTCCTTGTCGTACTCGGAGGTGGAATCCTCGATCTCCTTTTTGATCTGGGAGGACCGCTTGCGGATCTCCTCGGGGTTTCCGGAGCCTTCAACGATGGTGGTCTCTTCTTTATTGATGCGGATCTTCTTGGCTTTGCCGAGCATGGAGAGTTCGGCGCTCTCAAGCTTGATGCCGATCTCTTCGCTGATCACCTGGCCGCCGGTGACTATGGCGATGTCCTGGAGCATGGCCTTGCGGCGGTCGCCGAATCCGGGGGCCTTGACGGCGGCAACCTGCATGACACCCCGCAGCTTGTTCACCACGAGGGTTGCGAGGGCTTCGCCTTCCACATCCTCGGCAACGATGAGCAGGGGCTTGCCGGTCTGAACGACCTTCTCGAGGGTGGGAAGAAGATCCTTGATGTTGCTGACCTTGCCGTCGTGAATCAGGATATAGGCATCGTCAAGGGCGACTTCCATCCGCTCGGGATCGGTGACCATGTAGGGGCTGATGTACCCCTTATCAAACTGAAGGCCCTCCACCATCTCGAGGGTGGTGCCGACGGTCTGGCTGTCCTCAACGGTGATGACTCCGTCCTCGCCGACCTTGTCCATGGCCTCGGCGATGAGCTGACCCACTGCCCGGTCATTGGCGGAGATGGAGGCAACCTGGGCGATCTTGTCGCGGTTCTTCACTGCGATGGCCTTCTTCTTGAGCTCGTCCACCACGAGGTCGATGGCTCTCTCGATCCCCGAGCGCATAAGCATTCCGTTGGCGCCGGCGGCCACGTTCTTCATTCCCTCGGCGATGATTGCCCGGGCGAAAACTGTCGCGGTGGTGGTGCCGTCTCCGGCGATGTCGTTTGTCTTGGAGGCGACTTCCTTAACAAGCTGGGCGCCGGTATTCTCGTACACGTCGTCCAGTTCGATCTCCTTGGCGATGGTCACACCGTCATTGGTGATCGTGGGGGAACCGAATTTCTTCTCAAGCACGACGTTGCGCCCCTTGGGCCCAAGGGTGACTCCAACCGTGTCTGCAACTTTATCAATACCGCGGAGCATGGCGCGGCGGGCTTCTTCTCCGAAAATTATAATCTTAGCCATTCGTCTTCTACCTCCTCAGGGAATAATGGAACTACTTCTCTATAATCGCGAGCACGTCCCGCTCGCTGAAAATGACCATATCTTCGCCGTCAAGTTTGACCTCGGTTCCGGCGTACTTGCTGAAGATGATTCGGTCGCCGATCTTTACCTCGAGGGGCAGCTTCTGGCCGTTTTCAAGAACTTTTCCGGTGCCCACGGCGAGGACTTCGCCCTCGGTGGGTTTTTCCTTCGCGGTGTCGGGCAGTACGATGCCGCCGCGGGTTTTTTCCTCATGGTTGATGACTTTGACTACGATGCGATCTCCAAGCGGTTTCAGATTCATTGTATCGAGTCCCTCCTCAAAATATGTTCTACATTGTGCTAGCACTCACATCAGTCGAGTGCTAATGTCCGCACTTGATATTACGGAGGGAAGGGGATATTCACAACTGCGATGAGTTTCAAATAACGGGCTTTAAGGGGTCTTTCCAGCAGATTTGCTCTGATTATCTTTCAATATCGGAGGTTTCTGTAAATCGTCTTACCATATCTGCCACGAGGGGTCGGCGGCGAGGTCGAGACCTGACCGGTGCCCCCGGGAAAAGGCGGAGAAACCCGCTCCGGCGATCATGACGGCGTTGTCGGTGCATCGATTCACCGGGGGAAGCCAGGCATTCCATCCCCTCCTCTTCGAGAGGGCCGACCGGAGGCTGCTGTTCGCCGCCACTCCGCCGGAGATGGAGATATCTCTAATCCCCGTCTTTTTCACCGCAAGCCCGAGCTTCCCCATGAGGGAATCCACCACCGCCCTCTGGAAGGAGGCGCAGATATCCTCCACCGGAAGGGGTTCCCCTCTCTGCTCCCGCCTGCGGATTTCCGTTATGACGGAGGTTTTCAGCCCGCTGAAGCTGAAGACGATCTCCGGACTGCCCTTCATGGGGACGGGGAAGTCGAAGGCGAAGGGATCCCCCGCCGCCGCCAGGCGGTCGATTTCCGGCCCCCCGGGATAGGGAAGGCCAAGCACCTTGGCGACCTTGTCGTAGGCCTCCCCTGCCGCATCATCCCGGGTTCCTCCCAGAAAGACATATTTCCCGAAACTCTCCGCCAAGACGATCTCCGTATGCCCCCCCGACACGATAAGGGAGAGGAAGGGGGGAACAAGTTCTGGGAAGGAGACCACGTTGGCGAAGATATGCCCCTCGAGATGGTTCACACCGATCAGGGGTACGCTCCATGAGAGGGCCAGGGCCTTTGCGGCCAGGACGCCCACGAGCAGGGACCCCATGAGGCCCGGCCCCGCCGTCACGGCGATCAGGGAAATCTCCCGCCGGGGGTCGGTGACTCCCCCCCGGCGAAGGGCCTCCGCAGTGAGGGGGAGAAAGGCCTCGAGATGTTTCCGGGCGGCGAACTCGGGAATGACCCCTCCGAAGGGGGCATGGTCGGCGATCTGGCTGGAGAGGAGTTCAGCCCTGACCTGACGGGGCCCTTCGAGGAGGGCCACGGCCGTATCATCGCAGCTGCTCTCGAGGCCGAGGGTCAGGAAGGGCCTTTCATTTTCCGTCATGGCGCGGAAAGTTCCAGCTCCCCGGAGTAGTCCTCCACCTTGAGGGGGATGACCTTCCCCTTCACCGCCGAGGATGGGACAGCGACGGCAAAGGGTACGGTCATATCGGGGGGAAGGTCTCCGACGGGGACGTAGTGCTTGTTCGTCAGGACGTCCTCCGCCGAGAGGACGTGGGTCCCTATGGTGATCATGGGAAGCTCGAGGGTGAAATTGCGGATCGTCTCCACGAGGATGATAAAGAGCTTCTTTTTTCTGAGCCTGCTGTCCCCGGAGTAGCCCACGTTCGTCTTGAGCCATTCCGGGGCGGAGGGGTCGCTCCATGCTGCTTCGGTCAGTTTTCCGTCAACGGCGATGAAGGTGAGCCGGGCTTTGGCACCGATCATCATGTCCCCGAGGAGCTGCCCTTCAACCCACAGGACTGCGCTCCGGTTTCTCAAAAGGGTTTCAAGGTCCTCCCGGCATTCTCCCGGGGAAGGCCAAAGGATCAGGACAAGAAGCAGCGCTCCGATTATTCCCTTACAAAATCTCATGGTCATTCCTCCTCTTTCTTTTCTTCGTCAGACGGAGCTTTTTTCCCCCTGGAGAGAAAGGCCCCTGTAATCCATTTCCATTCGGAAAACCCCAAAAACCTCGTCATGGCGGCATAGGCAGCTCCTCCGAGGAAGAAGACCCCGAGGAACCATCCGCCCCGGAGAAGCAGGGAACCCGGGACGGGATAGGGGAAAATATGCTGAAAACCCAGGATAAGCCCCGTCATGGCGGAAAGGGAAATCGCCATTTTGACGGTCCAGGAGGGGGTGAAGATATCAAGCTTCATGGTGAGGCTGCGGGAGAGTATATGCACCCCCACTGCCCCGGAGAGGGTAAAGGCTATAGAGGTAGCAAGGGCCAGTCCGCCGAAGGAGAAGGGGCCCATGAGGAGCAGGGAAAAAAGGGCCGTGGCGATCACGCTCGATGAGGTGACCCACAGGGCTCCTCTCGCCATCCCCCGGGCGTAGAGCCCCCGCAGCACCACGGTGGAACAGGCCATCCCCGGAAGGCCGAGGGCGTACATCCCCAGGGAGAGGGACGTCCCCTTCCAGGCCCATTCACCGAAGGCCCCCCGGACGAAGAGGAGGTGGATCATCTCCTCAGAGAGAAGGATCGTCGCGGCTGTCACCGGCAGAACAACGAAGAGAGCGAAGCGGAGGGCGTCCCGCATGATCTCCCGGAATTCATCGGTCAGACCGGCCGGACAGCGGGAGAGCTGGGGAAGGACGGCCTGGGAGATGGCGATGACAAAGAGGCCGAGGGGAAGCTGGATGACCCGATTGGCATAGTTCAGTACGGAGATGGCCCCCTCCTGGAGAAAGGACGCGAGCATCCGGCTGAGGACGGGGTTGATCTGGTTCAGGGAAAGCCCGGCGGCGTAGGGGAGGAAGAGGGTGAGCATGGTACGGAGCTCGGGGTCTCCTCTGCGGGGCTTCGACGGCAGGAGGAGAATACCCTTCCGGAGGGCCCAGAACCACTGAAGAAAAAACTGAAAGATCCCCCCCGCGAGGACGGCGGCGACAAGCCCCCAGATCCCCCAGGAGGAGGCGAGGACCACGACGAGGATGATATAGACAAGGTTGCTCAGTGCAGGGGCAAGGGCCGGAACGAGAAAGGAGCCCAGGCTGTTGAGAACCCCCATGGCGAGGGCGCCGAGGGAGACGAAGAGGAGAAAGGGAAAAAGCCATCGGGTCATCCTGACCGCCAGGTCGGCTTTGACAGGATCAAACCCCGGGGCCATAATCTTTACAAGAAGAGGAGAGAGGGCGGCCCCTCCCGCCGCCGCGGCGATCCCCGCTGCAAGGAGGACGGCAAAGGCCTGGCGGGCAAGCCCCTCCGCCGGCTCTCTTCCCCGAGCGGAGAGCACCCGGGAAAAAACCGGGACGAAGGAGGCCGACAGGGCCCCTTCGGCGAGAAGCTGCCGGGCCAGGTTCGCGAGGGTGAAGGCCACGTTGAAGGCGTCGAGCAGGCCCGAAGCCCCGAACCATGCGGCGGTGATGATCTCCCGGGCAAGGCCGAGCACCCGGCTGGCCAGAGTTCCCGCCATCATGAAAAGAGCGTGCCTGACCATTGTGGACGTACCCTTCGCCACAGGCGGAAACCTCCTGTCCTTTCCCCTCAGCCGAAATATCGAGGAGCGTGAAATGGGATGAAGCGAATAGTTATCTGGTGCGTAGGCAATCCCCTGATGTCAGATGACGGAGCGGGGCCCGCCCTGTATTCCCTGCTTCAGGGTACCCTGCCCCCCCATATTGAGGGGGTGAACTGCGAGACGACGCCGGAAAACTGGATCTCTCCGCTGAAAAAAAATCCGCCCTCCCTGCTCATCATCGCGGACGGGGCGGATATGAACCTGCCGTACGGCGCTCTGAGGCGGATGACCCTGCCTGACCGGGAGAACCTCTCCTTCGGAACCCACGGCATTCCCCTGTCCCTTCTGCTTGCCCCTCTTTCAGGCAGTTTCGCCGTGCTGGCCGCAGCCGTTCAGCCGAAGATCCGGGGGTTCGGCACGGCCCTCTCCCCCGAGGTGGAGGAGGGGGTATCCCGCCTCGCCCGTATACTGCGGGAGGAACGGTGGATGGACCTCGACCCCTACCAGGAAAACCTTTCCCCCAGATAGAACTTCCGGGCGATCTCGCTCTCGGCAACATCATGGGGAGACCCCTCGATGACGATCTTCCCCTGATGGATGAGGTAGGTCCTGTCCGTTATGGCCAGGGTATCCCGCACATTGTGGTCCGTGAGGAGTATGCCGTACCCTTTGTTCCGCAGACTCAGGATGATCTGCTGAATATCGTAGACGGCGATGGGGTCGATTCCGCTGAAGGGCTCGTCGAGGAGGAGAAAGTCGGGCATGATGGCGAGGCTCCGGGCGATCTCCACCTTCCGGCGCTCCCCTCCGCTGAGGGAATACCCCTGAAGGGAGGCAATCCTGTTCAGGCCGAAATCCTCAATAAGACGGTCCACCACCGTCCCCGGAGACTCCTCGGGTGGGGGGTTTTCCTGCAGAACGAGTTCGAGGTTCTCCCGGACGGAGAGGTTCCGGAAGATGGAGGCCTCCTGGGGAAGATACCCCACGCCGAGCCGGGCCCGGCGGTAGACCGGAAGGGCTGTTATGTCCCGGGAGTCTATGCTGACCGTGCCTGAATCGGGCTTTATGAGCCCGACGATCATGTAGAAGGTGGTCGTCTTCCCCGCGCCGTTCGGCCCGAGAAGCCCCACGATCTCCCCCATGGAGACGTCGAGGTCAACCGATGCCACCACTGCCCTTCCCTTGTAGGATTTCCACAGTTCCCTCGACGAGATGGTCTTCGTCATTTTTTGGGCTTTTCCTCTTTCTTTTCCTCTTTCTTATCATCATCCAGCTTAAAGATGAGCTGAGGCCTTCCCGAGGCCTCCACCCGGTTCTGCTGGGGGAAATAGACGATCGTTTCAGACTTCAGCGACCGGGCCGCCTGGATCGCGGTGACATTTCCGGAGATGACAAGGCTCCCCCGGGATTTCGAATAGACCGCCCTCTGTCCCCGAATTTCCGTGGGTTCTCCCTTAGCCGGACGGGAAAGGAAATAGACGCTTCCCACGGCGGTGAAGTCCTCCACCTCGCCGTTGGAGAGGGTTCCCTCGAGGGAATTGCACCGCAGAAGATACCCCTCCCGGGAGTCCTCATAGCGGCGCACGTTGCTGCCGAAAAAGCGGTCGCCCTTCATCCCGATTCTGTCTGCGTCGATCGTTCTCGGTCCCCAGGAGCCCTTCACATTCCCCTCGAAGGAGTACCCCTGAGGGTCGGCGAACTCTCCGGCGAGGACCTCGCCCTTCATGTCCACCTTCTCCTCGGCCCAGGTGCCGAAGACATGAACCGAACCGATCATGCGGAATTTCTTTTCATTCATGTTTCCGTCGGCGTTGTTCGACGTGGCCGTCAGGGTCCCCCGGACAACCTTCACGTTCTCTTCCGCCGCAAAGGCTCCGGTCTCCGAATCGTACCGCATTTTCTCCGACGTCAGCTGAAGATCCTCGGCGTACAGAGGGGACAGAAACAGAAAGGCAAGGAGAAACAGACCGAAAATGGTTCGAAGGGATTTCATTTATTTTCCTCCTGATAAAGGATTTTTATCCATTGTACACGAATTTTTCCTCCCGGGCACAGGGAAATTCACGGAAGAAAGGCCGACGTAAGGGCATCCACGGCCTTCTCCATCCCGGCCGCCGAGACGATGCAGGCAATCACCGTAGCGGCCGCCGCGATCATGTCGATATTGATGTTCTCCTCCGCGAGGACGGAGAACATCTGGGAGGGGATGGCCGGGCACCCCGCAAGGTTTTTCCCTCCGAGGGCTACCTTGGCGACCTCCGTATCGAAGGTCACGCCCTGGGCCTTCACCTCGAGGGCGAACTGCCGGCAGATATCCATGGCCTTTCCGAGAAGGGAGGCCTTCACGATGAAGGCGATATCGTTCGTCTGCCCCCTCATGACGCTCTGGACGATCATCTCGGCACCCACCTCTTCCTTTGCCAGGGCCGAAAAAAGACGGGCCGCCACACCGGGGACGTCGGGAACGCCGAGAACGGCCACCTTGGCTATACTGCGATCGGAAATCACCTTTTCCACGGCGCACTGGCCGTTGCTGTCCAACCCCATATTCACAGGGACCACCCTTTCATTTTTTCCCTTTCCTCCGCCTCCGGAGCAGGAGGACCAGGGGAGTTTGCCCCCCTCCCGGATAACCGATAATCCCTCCCTGTCCTCGGAGAGGACGAAGAAACGGGACCGGAGGCCGAACCGGGAGAAGATGGAGCACATGAGCCCCGCCATCTCGGGGACACCTGAACGGGCGAAGGCGAGGACGCTCGGGCCGGAACCGCTTATGGCCACCCCCGAGCACTGCCCTATGGCCCGGACTTCTTCAAGGATCGATTCTCCCCCCGGAAAGAGGCGTGCCCGGAAGGGCTGATGGAGACGGTCGTCCATGGCCCAGGGGAGATTATCCCAGTTCCCCGTGGCCCAGGAGGCGGCGAGAAGGGCCGCCCTGCTCAGGTTGTATACGGCATCCTTGAGGGAAACCTGATCGGGAAGGGCCCGTCTGGCTTCTTCGGTGCTGAGCTCCACCGCGGGCACGGCCACCACGGCGCAGATATCCTCAGGAAGGGGAGGCATCCGGACGAACCTGAGGTTCTCTCCGTCCCAGCAGCTCACTACCATGCCGCCGAGACAGCAGGGAACCACGTTGTCCGGATGCCCCTCCATGGAGACCATAAGAGGGAGAAGTTCCTCCCGGGGAAGGGGCTCATTTCGAAGCTCGTTCGCTATGGCCACTCCCCCGACAATCGCCGATGAGGAGCTGCCGAGCCCCCGCTTCATGGGGATGGCGTTCAAGGTCCTCAGCCGGAGGCCCGGAGGCTCCATTCCCCAGGAACGGCAGGCCCTCTCAAAGCTTGCGACTACGCCGTTCCTGACGGCAAGCCCTTCATTCCCCGCTCCTTCCCCCACCACTTCCACCTCATATTGGCCGGCGGGAAGAATTTCCAGGACATCGAAGAAATTATAAAGAGAGAGGGCAAGCCCCACGGTGTCGAACCCCGAGCCGAGGTTCG
>JALHFZ010000005.1:0-60004 GCA_022837505.1 Synergistaceae bacterium | reverse complement strand
CCCACGGTGTCGAACCCCGAGCCAAGGTTCGCGCTCGATGCGGGAACCTTTATTCTCATGAAACTCATAGCTCAAGGGCGGCCGAGAGGGCTTCCCAGGTGCCGTCGATCTCTTCAGGGAGGGGGATACGGTGTATGACGGCATCAGGATCCTTCAGGCCATTACCGGTAAGGACCATGACGACCCGGATACCTTCGGGGAGCTTCCCCTGGGCCTTCAGTTTTCGGAGGGCCGCCAGGGGAGCGCAGGAGGCGGGCTCGGCGAAGACCCCCTCCCCGGAGGCGAGAGCCCTCTGGGCATCCAGGATTTCATCGTCGGTGACGGAGAGGAACTGCCCCTTCGTCACCTCCACTGCCCGGCGGGCCTTATCGGCGCTGACGGGACGGCCGATCCGTATGGCCGTGGCCAGGGTTTCGGGGGTATCGATCTCAAAGCCCCTCACGAGGGGTGCGGCACCGTCCGCCTGTACTCCGAAGAGGCGGGGCAGTTTATCGATACGGCCGATCTCCCGGTAAAATTCAAACCCAGCACAGTAGGCGCTGATATTCCCCGCGTTCCCCACGGGGAGAATGAGCCAGTCCGGAGGGGAGCACAGCTCGTCGCAGATCTCCCAGGCTCCGCTTCGCTGCCCGAAGAGGCGGTAGGGGTTGAGGGAATTCACCAGGGCCATCTCCCTTTCCCCTGCTGCCAGGCGGGCCAGTTCCAGGGCCCGGTCAAAGTTCCCCCGTACCGCCAGGACCCTCGCTCCGTAGAGAAGGGCCTGAGCAAGCTTGCCCGCGGCGACCTGCCCGGCCGGCAGAAGGACAAAGCAGGGAATGCCTGCCGCAGCGCCGTAGGCCGCAGCCGATGCGGAGGTGTTTCCCGTGGAGGCGCAGACGATCGCCCGGGCTCCCTCTTCAAGGGCTTTCGCCACCGCGAGGACCATCCCCCGGTCCTTGAATGACCCCGTGGGGTTCAGGCCGTCATATTTGGCCAGGAGGTCTATCCCCAGCTCCGTGCCGAGATGCCTCAGGGAGAGAAGGGGCGTATCCCCTTCGCAGAGGGAGAGGCGGGGGGTTTTCTCCGTGAGGGGCAAAAACTTTTCGTAGGTCGCTAAAATACCTTTTCTCGTCATAGAAATTCCTCCAGAATGGAAGCTGCGTATTTTCCGCAACCCCCGCCTATCGCTAAAGGGCCCTTCAGGGTCTTCTCAAGGGGGAGAAAATCCTTTATGATGGCTTTTTTAAGGTTCCTAACTTATACCCGCGGAACCGCAAAGTGTCAAGAAATTGTGAGGGGAGATCTCCCTTCACTTCAAAGGGGAGGAGAAATTTCATGAAAAAGTTCGATATCAGCTCCATGGAGAAATACACCGACCGGCCGGGGTTCATCGGCACCTTCATCCATTCCGAGGGGGCAACCCTCGCCCACTGGCAGATCGCCAAGGGCACAGAGCTTGCCTTCCACAGCCACCCCCACGAGCAGATTTCCTTTCTTCTCTCGGGGAAACTCGACCTTCGCTCCGGAGACGAGACGGTCCATCTCGAGCCCGGTCATGCCGTCGTCTTCGCCGGGGATGAATCCCACAGCGGATTCGCCCATGAGGACTGCGTCGTCCTCGACGTCTTCTGCCCCTGCCGGGAGGACTTCAAGCTCGGAAAGTAGTTGCCGGACAGACCGTGAGGGAAAGGGGACAATGAAGGGCACCCTCAGAGCCGGATTTCTGCCCGTCTTTGAGGGTGCTGTCCTTTACGGGTCCGCAATCTGACTTTTCACTCAGGGCATCAGATCCTGGGTTCCGGGAACCTGCCTCCTCATGTCGTACCCCAGTTCGTAGTAATGGTTGCCGTTGAAATCGAAGGTCTTGATAAAGTCCATCCCCACTTTTCTCGTGTGGGCATCGTAGGACCGCGGGTTGATCTGGTTGATGAAGGTGATCATGACGGGATACCGGGAAGCCATCTGCCGGCGGGAAAACTCGAAAATATGCTCGAGCACCCCCTGCCCCCGATATTCGCCGGCGATGCAGACCGGCCCGTACTGGTAGGAGTTCTCCGTGGAGAGAACCCGGCCCAGATATTCGATATTGGGCAGATCGGCGATCATGTGGCGGAACAGGGGCCAGTCAGACCAGTACTCCCATGACCCCGCCATGGCATAGGCGATAATTTTGTCTCCGTCGCAGGCCACGGCCAGGCCGTTTTCCTCCCGGATGAGGGACAGGAACTGCTCATAGGTAAATAACGTGGTCACGAACCCGTCTGCCTTGTCCTCCTCCCGGATCGTCGTAATATGGTATCGTTTCTGCAGCTCCCCCACTCCGGCAAGGTCTTCCGGCACAGCGTTCCGATAGGTGATCATGGGTATGCCCTCCTTCTGTTTGCAGGACCTTATAGTGGTGCTTTTCATAAATAAAACAGATCGTCGGGAGCTCTTTTGAGACTAGCACCGCATAAATGGGCTGTTTTTTTCTTCGATGCCAGAGGCTCCGGTTTTTTTCCCGACAAAGACAAAGGACACTCAATAAAATTTTCTTTGTATATGCCCGGTTCTTTGTGGGGCTGAACCGAAGAACATATTAGCCCGAACCACAATACAAGGCAACAAGGGATCTGCCCGAAGGCCTCCCTGAACTTCACGAAAGACAGTCTGCAGGCAGAGAGATTTCCGCCGGCGAATCGGTCTTTACTCGTATATCACCCTGACCCCCTGTCAAAAGGGTTTGAAAACCCACAGATTCTCCGGCTTCAGGGAGCATATTCAATGTCATAAAGTAATCTGAAAGAATGACGGTGGGGCAGATCGTTTTTGTCAGAAAAGCGTGAAGATACAATGAACTGAATTCCCCCTTGACAGCACTGGCCTGCTCCCTTATCATACTTGGGCGCTTCACCTGCATTTCCCTTGGGGAATCGTCCAATGGCAGGACACCTGACTCTGGATCAGGTAATCTAGGTTCGAATCCTGGTTCCCCAGCCAGAAAGTTATCGGCCCCATCGACTAGTGGCCTAGGTCGTAACCCTCTCAAGGTTAAAACACGGGTTCGAATCCCGTTGGGGCTACCAAATATATCCCGTTCAGCACGAACGGCAGATTTTAATAGAGGCCGCCTCTCCGGAGGCCGCCTCTATTCTTCTTTGCAGCAGGTGCTTTGACTGAGGGGGTGCACTGGGCCTTTTTCCGCTCCGGGCACTGCAATTATAGAAAAACGGTTGTCATTCTTCCATCGAGGTGTTTCATTATGTCCCTTTGCTATTGCAACGCTTCCTTCGTCCCCATCGAATCGGCCGTCCTTCCCGTCTCCGATCTCGCCTTCCAGCGGGGAATAGCCGTCTTTGATACGGTCCGTACCTATTCCGGCCGGCCCTTCGCCCTCTCCCGCCATCTTGAGAGGCTCGCCTTCTCCGCCGCCCTGACCCATATCGCTCTCCCCCTGCCCCTGGACGAAATCGGGGATATCATCCGGGAAGGAGTCTCCCGGTTTTCAGAGGACAGTCTGGCAAAGGTATTCATCACCGGAGGAGACGTTGAACGGGACGGCACTTTCCCTTTTTCCCGCCTTCTTATCCTGTTCACCCCCCTCTCCCCCGTTCCCGAGGAGGTCTACACAAAGGGGGTCGCCCTCTCCCTGCTTCCTGAGGAGCGCCATTTTCATCCGGTAAAGAGCATCAACTACATGCTTCCCTTCAGCAGCCGGTGCGCCGGCACTTTTGAACCCCTCTACTGCCCCGGCGGAGAGATCACCGAGTCTGCCACGAGCAGCTTCTTCGCGGTAAGGGACGGCATTCTCGTGACAGCCCCCGATTCCCGGGTTCTCCGGGGGATAACCCGGGAAATCATCATCGAAATAGCGAGGGAAAATGAACTGCCCGTCGAGCTGCGGTGCCCGACCCTGGAGGAGATCTCCTCCTTCTCTGAGGCTTTCGTTACGGGGAGCGTGAAGGAAGTCGCCCCGGTCGTCAAAATCGGAGCCCTTACCGTGGGCCGGGGATCTCCCGGTCCCGTCACCCTGAGGCTTCTCGATCTTTTCCGGAAGACCGTCCGAAACACTCTGTAGGGTATAATATCGGGGAAGCCAACTCACTGAAGGAGGACAGCCATGGGCAACTTTCTCTGGTATCTCCTGGTGGCCGTCGCTGCCGTGCTTCTCTTTCTCATCTCTATCTACAACTCTCTGGTGCGGAAGAAAGCCCATGTGGAAAACGGCCTCAGCCAGATCGACGTTCAGCTGAAACGGCGGTATGACCTCATCCCCAACCTTGTGGAGACCGTGAAGGCTTATGCCGCCCACGAACGGGGGATCTTCGAGCGGATCGCCGCCCTCCGGAGCGCCTCCCTCTCCGCCTCCACCCTTGAGGAGACCGCTCCCATCGAAAACCAGCTCACCGGCGCGCTGAAATCCCTCCTCGCCGTCTCGGAGAACTACCCGGAACTGAAGGCGGACAGAAATTTTCTCTCCCTCCAGGAGGAGCTCGCCTCCACGGAAAACAAGATCGCCTTCGCCCGCCAGTACTACAACGACGCCGTGAGGGAGTACAACATCGCAATCTCCGTATTCCCCAACAATATGCTCTCCGCCCGGCTCGGATACGGACCCCGCCCCCTGTGGACCGTAGAGGATGCTGGTGAACGGGAGACCGTCTCAGTCTCCTTCGGTGAAGGCCATGGCAAGCTTTAACCGCCTCATAGACCGGAACAAGCGCCTGTCGGTTCTACTTTTCATCTTTACCGCCGCCCTTCTCGGGCTCCTCGGTGCCGGGGCAAGCTACTGGTGGGGAGGAGACTGGATCAGCGGGTTTCTCATCGCCCTCGTTGTTGCCGCAGTCTATTTTTTTCTCTCCTGGAATTTCGGTGCCTCCCTCGTCCTCAGCTCGAGCGGAGCCCGGGAAATAAGCCACGATGACATCCCCCAGCTCTGGAACGTCGTGGAAGAGCTTTCCATCGCCGGAGGAATACCCCCGCCGAAGATATACATCATCGAGGACGAGGCCCTGAACGCCTTCGCCACGGGAAAGGACCCCGCCCATGCGAGCGTGGCCATCACCCGGGGGCTCATGGAAAAGCTGAACCGCGAGGAGCTCCAGGCGGTCATGGCCCACGAGATGTCCCATGTGCGCAACTACGATATCCGTTTTTCCATGCTCATGGCCGTCATGGTGGGGTCCATCGTCCTTCTGGCGGACGGAATCCGCCGGAGCATGTTCTTCGGCAGGCGGCGCAGTCGAAATTCCCGGGGGGGCGGCCAGGGGCAGGCGATACTCGCCATCTTCGCCATTCTTCTTTCAATTCTTGCTCCTCTGCTGGCGACGCTCATTCAGCTCGCCGTGAGCCGCCAGAGGGAGTATCTCGCCGATGCCTCGGGAGTTGAGCTGACCCGCAACCCCGCGGGGCTCATCTCCGCCCTGAAAAAGCTCACCGCCGATACGAGCGAGCTGGAGACGGCCAACCGGGG
Source organism: Synergistaceae bacterium (assembly GCA_022837505.1). Taxonomy (GTDB): domain Bacteria; phylum Synergistota; class Synergistia; order Synergistales; family Aminobacteriaceae; genus JALHFZ01. Next base: position 54,573 of record JALHFZ010000005.1, on the reverse strand, counting down.
GATGCAGCATCTCTACATCGTGAACCCCTTCAACCGGAAGAAGAAGGGGTCGGACAGCCTCTTCAGCACCCACCCCTCCCTTGAATCGAGAATTGAGCGCCTTCAGTCCCTCATCGGGCAGTACCGGTGATCCGGCGGCATTTTCTCATCGAGGGCAGAGTGCAGGGGGTAGGATTCCGCCACTGGGCGGCGGGAGCTGCCCGGAAGCTTGAACTGACCGGCTGGGTTCGCAATCTGCCCCGGGGTTCCGTGGAGGTTCAGGCCCAGGGCAGGGAAGAATCGGTGGATGCCCTCGGCGAACTGCTCCGGAAGGGGCCTGCCTCAGCCCGAGTCGTCCGGGTGACGGCAATAGACTGTCCTGTGAAAGAATCAGAGGACACTTTTCACATTCGTCATTTCTAATCCCTCGAGTCTTTGGAAAGGTGACAGTATGCGATGGCAGGTCTTGTATTCGCTTTTCTCATCGGGGCAGCAGGATGCCTGGTGTTCCGCAAACTCTCTTTGCCCGTACCGGGCATTCTCGGCTCTCTTTTCTTTGCCGCAGCACTGAATCTTGCGGGGTATTTTCCCGACTTTCCGATCCAGTGGCTCTCCTGGTACAGCAATATCGTCATCGGCGCCTACGTGGGGCTTCAGGTCAACAGGACATCCCTCGGATTTCTCAGAGAGTTGCCCCTGCCCGCCTTCCTTATCTCCGGGGGGATGCTCTTCCTCTCCCTCGCCGGAGGAGCTCTGCTGTACTGGTTCAGCGATCTCGATATGGCCACGGCCTTTCTCGGCTCCACAACGGGGGGGATCGCGGAGATGGCCCTTCTCGCCATGTCCCTTGGAGCAGACATGGCCAGCGTCACCCTTTTGCAGGTCTTCCGGCTTCTTGCCGCAATTCTTGTTACCCCCACGGTCTGCCGGAAGTGGACTGAATGGCAGAACAGAAGGGAAAAAAAGGCTTTCTCTTCCGCCTTTGTACGGAAGGCAGAGAAGAAACGCCCCTCTGCCCTCTCCGATGATGAGAGCGATGTAGCGGCGGCGCCGCCGTTTTCCCTGCAGAAAGTGGTGCTTCTTTTTACCATCGCCCTGGCAGGAGGGCTCACAGGCTTTTACCTCAGGATGCCCGTGGGGCTGCTGACCGGCGCAATGTTCTCCGTCGCCGCAGCGGGACTTATGGGCCTTGATTTGGGACGGGTTCCGCCCGTTCTCAGAACTATGGCCCAGATCGGAATCGGCGTTGTCATCGCCTCGAACGTCACCCCCTCCACCCTCAGACAGTTCACCCTTCTCGCCGGCCCCGTGATCCTCCTCACGGGGATCATGGTTCTGTGCAGCATCGGCCTTGCCGTGCTCCTTCACAAAATGACCGGGTGGAACTACCCTACCTGCCTTCTCTCCACATCCCTCGGAGGGCTTTCCCAGATGTCCATCATCGCCGAGGAGATGGGGGCGGACCCGCTGAAGGTGAGCATCCTTCAGACAGTACGGCTCGTCTCAATCCTCATGGTGCTTCCCTTTTTGTTCAATTACCTTTTTCACTGAAAAACTGCCCTTCCGGCCGGCATAAAAAAACCTGTTCCATTGTAAAAGGCCGGGAAAATACCCCCCACCGTCTCCGCAATACCAAGAGCCGGTCCCCCCGGGGGAGACCGGCTCCTGGTCTGTCAACTCAATCGGAGATCAACTGGCCGGCAGCCTTACAGGGTTGCTCTGCTCTGGCTTCCGTCGTCCCAGGTGACCACAATTTCATAGCTCGTTATCAGGTTTCTCCTCAGGAATCCCTCGTCCGCCACGAAGAGCTGCAGGTTCTGGTGGGGGGGGACTTCGAACTTGACCGTTCCGTTGTTCCTGTTGAGAAGCCCTCCTTTGCCGGGTGCGAGTACTCCCAGAAGGGGGAATCCGTTTCCGGGGATGGTGTCCCATCGAACCGTATCTCTGGAGCCTTTTCCAGTGAGGACGATATTTTTAACCCGTCCCTCTCCGTAGATCCTGAATTCAAAGACCCAGTCCACGTTTCCGTCCCTTCCGGGCCGTTCGCTTTTGCTGACGTAGTCGCTGTTCGACGCCTTTCGGGGGGGATAGAGCCGGATCTCATTGTCCGCAGCGGGTCTTTCTCCTGCGGGTGGTTGTGCTCTGAAGGGCGAAATCTCCCTCGAGAGTACCCTGCCGTCGTCATAGGTAAGGGTTATTTTCGAACGGGTTCCTTCGTTGTCGAGGGTACCGTTGTTCTCCATTCTGAGGCGGTATTCCCCTGACCTTGAGACGGGGATGGAGACGGCTCCGTCTTCTCTGTTGAGCATCCTGTCGTTGCCGTCGAAGACGCCGAGAAGCCAGCGGCCGTTTCCGGGAATTGTGTCCCATTCTCCCGCGCCGCCTGCGGTGTTGAGTACGGTCATTGAGACAATGGTGCCGGGTGTGTTCACCTGAAGGTCGGCTTCCCAGTCAAGGGAGCCGTTTCCGGCCCTTTCTTCGTTGTTTCCTACAAAATCGCGGCTCCCCCGGCCGAGCATTCTGGCCGAGCCGTCGAAGGACCCCTGAGTTGCAGGGGCGGCCGGCGCAGACTGGCTTCCCAGGGTTGCCCGGGCTTCAGTTCCATCGGAGAAGAAGAGGGTGACCTGAAATTCGGACCTTCCCCTTTCAATGGCGCCGTTGTCGGTCATCCAGAGATCAAGAACCGTCCGTCCGCGGACATCCGTCTGGATGCTTCCATCCTGACTGTTCAGGACATTGCCGGAAGAGGTGGCTGCCACGAGCCAGGTATTGCTGCCCGGCAGGGTATCCCACTCTGCGGCGTCTCCGCGGACGCTCTGCACCCGAATTCCGGTGAGAGTTCCGTTTCCCTGGAGGACAAGCCGGGCGTGACGGTCAATTATGCCGTCTCCCTGGAGCTGCTTGTTCTTTCCTGTGAGGTCCCGCCGCTCTTCATCGCTCCATACGGCGGAGGTGATCCTCACTGAGGACGTCTGCCTCTGGGCCGTGGCGGGTACTGAGACGGTGGCGCTGTTTTCCGAGTCATCCACGAAACGGACGGTGAGGGTGAAGTTTCCTCCCCGGGCGATGGATCCGTCATCGGGTACGGTTATGGTGAAACCGAAGCCCAGAAGAAAGGGGGTGAGGGGCATGCTGCCGCTGCTCTCGGTGAGAACCTGTCCCTGCCCGTCCTTTACCTGCATGCCGGGGATTCCGTTGCCCGCCGTGGTGTCCCAGACGGACCGGCCGTCCTCAGACTTGAGCTGGAAACCTGTGATGGCTCCGCCGATTCCGTTGATGTTTCCGGTGAAGACAGCATCAGGTTTTCCGTCGGGGCGGGAGCTTTCTCCCTGGCCGAGGACATCGGCGGTCATCCCCTGAAAGGTGAGGTTCTGTATGTTTCCCATGGCCGCAAATCCGACGGATGCGGTCATAACCAAAAGGAACGCAGTGAGGGATGCAAGGGTGGAAATAAATTTTTTATTCATCTTTCTCATCTCCTTTGTGGTTTTAGAGTTGATTAGATTATAGCATATGGAAATAAAATTTATCTCGATAATAGAATATCTCATCCTCCTCGCTGGTGTTATAATGAATCAGAGAATATATCTTCATCAGAATAAGGAGGTTTTTCGTGATGAACACTCTCTATATCCGTCATTACGTGCCCGCCCCGGGTTCAGGCGTCCAGTGCCCCCCATGCGATGAGACGAATAAAGCTCTTCGGGCCATTGTTGATGAACTTTCTCCCAAACTGAAAAATCTTGATGTCTCCCTCACCCTTCAGACCCTCGAGATCCCGGAGATTACCTCAAGGAACAGCAGCAAGCTGAACTATCTTTCCTTTTACGGACCTGAGATGGGCTTGAAGGCCGAACGGAGCATTGAGGATGTTCTCGAGGCCCCCCTGAGCTACAGCCAGTGCGAAGGGTGCGTGCTTTCCGGAGGAGACCCCTTCCCCGTGCGCACACTGGAGATTGAAGGGGAGCCCTGCCGGGCCCTTTCTTCGGGCGTGCTCACCGATGCCCTCATACGGGTAGTTTTTTCCGTCCTTGGAGACTGCTCTGCTGCGGGAGAAAGAGATTTTCTGTCCATAATGAAAGACCTCCCATGCACTCTATGTACATATTATACTGCATGGAAAGTACAGGTAAAACCCGAAGGATCACCCCCGGGTGGAGACCTACGGCACTCTTGACGAGTGCCAGGCCCAGGTCGGGTTGGCCCGGTCCCTCTGCGAATACCCCGAGATCTGCACGGAGCTGTGCATTCTTGAGCAGGAGCTGGGGAAGGCCATGGGACACATCGCCCTCTACCCCGGCCTCCCCTGCCCTGATATTGCCGTCCTCGAGGAAATAACCGAAAGGGCGGGAGAGCGGGCAGGGAAGAATTTCCGCTTTATCCGGCCGGGAGATTCCACCCCGGGGGCAGCCCTCCACATCGCCCGCACTGTTGCGCGGAGGGCCGAACGATCCGCCGTGAAGCTCTTCCGGAACAGGGAAATGGAGGAAGATATCTACCGCTATATCAACAGGCTTTCCGACGCGATCTATGCCCTCTCCCTCTGGTACGACTTCCTCTTCAGGAGTGAAAGGGGAGAATCCTCCCAATGCCTTTAATTCTCCCGGCCTGAGGGGTTTTACCTGTACTCTGAGGGGTTTTACCTGTACTTTCCATGCAGTATAATATGTACATAGAGTGCATGGGAGGTCTTTCATTATGGACAGAAAATCTCTTTCTCCCGCAGCAAACCAGGGTTTACGGCAGATTGTCTACGAAAAACTCCGGGAGGCTATTGCCGGGGGAGTGCTGCCCCCCGGATCAAAACTTTCCGAAATAGAGCTCGCCGAGCAGATGGCCGTCTCCCGGACGCCCGTCCGGGAGGCCATCCGGCAGCTTGCGCAGACAGGGCTTGTCACTCTGTCACCCCGGAAGGGAGCCTTCGTCACCCTGCCGACCCTCAAGGATGCCTCCGATCTTTACGAGCTGCGGATCGCCCTCGAAACCCTTGCGGTGAAAAATTTAAGCCTTGACCCTCCCGTGGAGGAGCTCAGACGCTTCCGTTCGGTCTTCGCCTCCATGACGGACGCAACCCCCGTAGCAGAATACGTGGAGGAAGACCGCCAATTCCACGCCGCCCTCTGCCAGTCCGGGACCAACCGATTTCTTACTCTGATGCTGAAGAATATATCCGACCTCATAAATCTCTGCCGGTCCTTTTCGGTGGAGCGTTCGCCCATCACCGCCTTCACCTCGGGGCATCTTGCGATCATCGACGCACTCCTTGCCGGGGACGGCGAAGGGGCTGCGGAGGAGACGGAAAAGCACATTATCCTGAGCAAGGAAGCCCTCCTCGCCTATCTGAACAACCGCGCCCGCCGGTCCTCCCCTTCTCAGTGAGGGCTGAGGGATGACCCTTTCGTATTTTCTCTACAAGGCTGCCGGCGCCTTTGTAACCCTTCCGGGATCCCTGATCCTTCTCTGCCTTGCAGCCTCTCTCTATTTCCTCCTTCCCCGGCGAAATCACCGGGGCCGGAGGGTGTCTCCCGTCCTTTTCCCCGTCTTCTTGGCTCTTTTGCTTTTCCTCCTGTCCCTTCCGGTCTTCGCGAAGCTGATCCTGATGCCCCTCGAAAGGGGTTTTTCCTTTGACCTCCCGGAGTCGGAGAAAAGGACGGCTGTTCTCGTCCTGGCAGGGGGAGTGGAGGGTAGGCGAAGCGAGGGCGGCGGACTGGTCTTCTCCATGGGGGCAGAGACTCTCCAGCGGTTCGTCGCAGGGTGCGCAGCGGCGGAGGGGCTGCAATGCCCGCTGATCTATTCAGGGGGGTATCCGGAAAAAGCCTCTCCGGAGGAGATCGGGGAGATGGTTCGGAGGACCGCTTCGAATATTTCCTTCCGGGGTCCCCTCATAGTGGAGGGACGGTCAAGAACTACGGGAGAGAACTTTGAGCTCTCCGCCCCCCTTCTCCAGAATACAGGGGCGGAAAGAGTCATAGTGGTAACGACGGCCTATCATCTGAAGCGGTCTCTCCGGGAGGCAGGGCGTTTCCTTTCCGGTCTGGAGATCGTCCCCCTTCCCTCCGGCCTGCTGGAGGATGAGGGGAAAACCACCCCCATGGACTTTCTACCCTCTCCTTCGGCATTTCTTCATACTGCGGCCGCAGTGAAGGAATATATCGGGAGTGCGACCTCGGCTATTTTTTCCCGCCCGGCCCTTCCCTGAAGAAGCTCTACTTCGCTCCCTCCCGAAAGCGCCGCCAGAATTTCTGCAGCCGCTCGGCCATGGCCTTCTCCTCGCCGAGCTCACCGGGGAACCAGAAGCGCCGCTGGGATTCCATATACTGCTGGGGGACCCAGTGGCGGGGGTCTGAATGGGGGTAGAGATACCCCGACCCCGACGGTTTGAGATGAAAGGGGACCTCCTGGAGGTCTCCTTTGTTTATGGCCTTTTCAGCCCCGTTCACCGCCAGGTAGGCGCTGTTGCTCTTCGGCGCAGCAGCGAGGTAGAGTACTGCTTCCGAGAGGATGATCCTCGCCTCGGGAAGGCCCGTCATATCCACGGCCTGGGCAGCGGCGGCGGTCACCACGAGGGCCTGGGGGTCGGCAAGGCCGATATCCTCCGCCGCAGAGATGAGGAGGCGGCGGCAGAGGAAGCGCAGGTCCTCCCCTCCGGCCAGAAGCCGGGCAAGCCAGTAGACCGCGGCGTCGGGGTCCGAGCCCCGGATGCTCTTGATGAGGGCCGAGATAATCGCGTAATGGTCATCGGAGGTTTTATCGTACCGTACCGCCGCGAGGGGAAGGGACTCCTTCACGGCAGCCTCGGTGAGAAGAGCCCCTCCCCGGGCTGCAATGGAGCCGGCGGTGAAGTCAAGGCGCGTCAGGGCCTGACGGGCATCCCCTCCCGACATGGAGGCGAGAAGGCGAAGGGCACTCTCCTCCGCCTGAAGGTTCAGCCTTCCGAGGCCCCTTTCGTCGTCGGCGAGGGCCCTTTCGAGCAGAAGGACGAGGTCATCCTCCGACAGGGGGTGGAGTTCGAAGACCACCATGCGGGAAAGAAGGGTTTTATTGATCTCGAACCAGGGGTTTTCGGTAGTGGTCCCCACGAGGATGAGATCCCCCCTTTCCACGGAGGGTAGAAGGGCGTTCTGCTGGGTTTTGTTGAAATGATAGAGTTCATCCACGAAGGCGATGGCCGAGTGTCCCCCCCGGAGGGCCTTGAGATTTGCCGCCTGGACGACGACCTCCCGCAGCTCCGATACCTTGGCGGAGACGGCGTTGATCTCGAGGATGTCCCGTTCGGTGGCAGAGGCCAGAAGCCGGACGAGGGTAGTTTTCCCCACTCCTGGAGGGCCGTAGAGAACGCAGCTCGGCACGTTTCCCGACTCGATGTTTCTCCGCAGGGGGGCATCGGAGCCGAGGAGATGAGCCTGTCCGGAAAATTCATCGAGGGTCCGGGGGCGCATCCGTTCTGCGAGGGGGATCTCCCACCGGGTGGGGGGTGAAGAGGTCATGGGATCTTTCCAAGCAGCCGGTCGAGACCTTCCCCCTCCCGGAGAGAGGGGCGGCCGTCGGCTCCATCAGCAATTTCCGCCAGAGGGTAGCGGAAGCTCAGCAGCGATTGAAGCACAGGAACCAGGGGCTGATCAAGAAGGGAGGGAGGAATGGCCGGCATATTTTTCCACTGTTCAGCAGACAGGGGGCCGCCGTCCTCAAGGGCAAAGAGGAGGATGCCCCGCTCTGCAAGGGAAAGAGCCTTTGGAAGGATCAGGGGATCCTTTCCGGAGAGGAGAACTCTATGGCCTGCCCGCTCGGCGAGCTTTTCCCTCCCCTTCTCCTCGGCAAGGGAGGCGTACTCCCAGGGGACGAGGGGTTCAGGGGCCTTCAGAGAGGCGACAAAATCCGTCAGGCGGTCGAAGGATACATCCGCCCAGTGCTTCCATTCCGCCCGGGGGCGCTGTACAAGGACGGCCCGCATCCCGGCCCTTCTGGCCCCCACAAGGTCGTAGAGAAAATCCCCCACCATGAGGCATTTCTCAAAGGGCACTCCGAGGGCGATGGCGGCGCTCCAGAGGGCCTCGGGCTCAGGTTTCACCGGAGGTTCATCCCGGCTCTTCACTACGGTAGGAAGGGGAAGGCCGCAGCGGGCGGCAGCAAGGTGGATGGAGTCCCGGCAGTTCCGGGAGACGACGCACCAGGGCTTTTGCCCCTCCTCAAGCCAGTTGAGCAGTTCGAAGGCCCCCGGTACGGCCTCGGCCGTCTCGGCTCCGGCCATCTCGAGGTCATAGATGTCACGGTTCAGGTCCTCTCTCCGTTCGGGAGGAAGGGATTGGGCGGCTTCCAGGAGGGGTACGAATTCCCCGCCGAAATACTTCTCCCGTATGGGTGCGAAGTTCAGCTTTGTCTCAGCAAGGACACCATCCCAGTCAAGGATGAACCCCTGGGAAAAGGCAGGATGCCAGAAGGGAGGAGAAACAGACAGGGTCACGAGATTGCCCTCCTTGTACCAAAAAATGGGGCCGGGTTTCCCCGGCCCCGCCATGATCCTCCCCGCAATGTCGTGTCATGAACGTCTTGACCCGTTCCTTCAAATCTGGGGCCTGCTGAACCTCAGCTTCGTCGATGCCGAAGCATCTCCTCTGCCGGTCCAAACGGACGGCCCCGCAAGGCTCGAGTGTTGGCTCAAGACAAATATCACGATCACGGGCATCGCAGGGTCATATCAAGGTTCTTTGAAGCTATGCATATTATACCACAAAATAAAAAAGGTGTTTTTCTGCCTTCCGAGGGCGAGCAAACCCCTATCCGAGGTCCGCCACGTCTTCCTTATAAATGAAGTAGTAGAAAACCGCGATGAAAAGCACGCCTCCGACGATATTCCCCAGGGTGACGGGAAGAAGGTTGTGAAGATATCCCCCGAGGGTTATTTCTGAAAGGGCCCCTTCGGAGAGTCCCGACGCCGCCACTGCTCCCGGGTTTCCCCTCAGCAGCATTCCCAGGGAGAGGAAATGCATATTGGCCACGGAGTGTTCGAATCCCGAGGCGACGAAGGCCATGATGGGGAAAAAGGCCGCCCATATCTTTCCGGTGACGTCCGTGGCCGCCATCATCATCCATACGGCAAGAGTCACCATCCAGTTGCACAGTACCCCCCGGATAAAAGCCTGGGAGACCGGCAGGGCCATTTTTCCCGCCGCTATGGAGAGGGCTTTGCCCCCCGCGGGGCCGTCGACCAGACCGGCAAAGTATACGAGGGCGGCGACAAGAAACCCGCCGAGAAAATTAGCGAAGTAGACCCACCCCCAGTTCCTGATGATCTTTCCCATGGGGGTGCACCCCGCAAGGTACCCCATGGGCATCATGCTGTTGCCCGTGAAGAGCTCCGAGCCGGCGATGCCCACCATCATGAGCCCGACGCTGAAGGCGGCTCCGGATATCAGTTTCGTGAAGCCCATCCCCAGGTGTTCCGGCATATCGAAGGTCACCGCGATGGTGAACCATGCCGCGAATCCGATATATGCCCCCGCGAGAATCCCCATGAGCAGCATTTTCCGGACGGAAAGGGACGCCTTCACCACCGATACGGCGCATGCCGTCCGCGCCATTTCAGCCGGTGTCCTCATCTGAACTCCTCCTCCATAACTGGCTTCTCCTCTCCGGGAAGAGCGGAATATTGATAGGGCGTCCACCCGATCTCCGACAGGTTTTCACCTATATACTCCTTGACGCTGCCGAGGAGGGAGACATCGGAGATGAAATCCCTCCCGAGGGCATCGGCAAGCTCGTCGCTGTCGAGAAGAAATTCTCCCCTCCCGGTTTTGTGACGGTATCTCCACCGGACCCCTCCTCCGGAGAGGAAAAGGGTGACCAGGGTGGAGGGAATATCCCCCGGCGGGGGGGTGTCGATGCTGTCCTTCCGAAAGCTTGCGGTGACAGTCGTTCCTTCTCCCGGTGCAGTGACAAGGGAGAAGGCTCCTCCGCACAGTTCTGCCATCTGTTTCAGAAAGGGAAGGCCAAGGCCGACCCGCCGGGTGGTCCGGCTGGTGACGAAGGGGTTCACGACAGCCCGGGCCGTCTGTTCGTCCATTCCCTTTCCGTTGTCCCGAACTGAAAGGGTTACAAAAGCGCCCCTTTCGTCGAACTCGATCTCCACCTCAGAGCTTCCCGCGTTTGCGCTGTTCTCTGCGATATCCAGTATATGATGGGAGAGGTCTTCAAGCATAGAGTGAACCTCCAATTGAGGGATGACTGCATTTGACGGCAACTGCATCAAAAGCAAAGGGAAGCCCGACAGACAGGAGATGACGTCAGGCATCCCGGTGGTATTTTCCTCAGGCCCTTGGCTTGTCTTTCTGCTGAAGGCCTCCGGATCGGTTTGCTATCTTTTATCTTCCGGTTTTCCCGCCGTGGAAAGGGGGAGATAAACCCCCCGGGAGAACAGGCTCAAAGCCTCGACTATCTTCTCCTCCTTCGAGAGGGTCGCCCATTCAGGCCTGCCTTCGACCTGCACAAGGGCCTCCTCCACGGAGTCGGCTATATCGAGCGCATCGGCGAGAACCATCATCTTTTCGACGTCATCCTTCGGAAAGAGGGAGGCCGTCAGGCCGAAGAGGATGGTTCATCCTTCGGAAAGAGGGAGGCCGTCAGGCCGAAGAGGATGGTTCCCCGGGCAAGCCAGTTGATCAGCTCCGGGTCGGAGGACCACTGGTCCTCGAAGAGGACCGCCAGGTTGTAGTCCTCGTACTCTTCGTCAGAGGCATCCTCCTCCGGTTCCCCCCAATATCCAAGGATGTGGAAGGGGATCTCCGGACCGGCGGCGAAGGCATCCCACAGAGCCCGGTATGCCCCCCGGTCTCCCCCGGTGAGCCTGAAGGAGGCGATGGCCCGGGCATGGAGCATGGCCGGGCTTTCCACGTCGTCCCTGAGAGCTTCTTCGAGGACCTCGGCGTCCCGCTTCATGTCGAGGAGGACCGTATAGTAGAGGGTTTTGCCGAGGGTCTCTCCCTCAGGATCATGCTTCAGTATCTCAAGGGCGATATCAAGGGCCTTTTCGTTGTTCCCCTCGGAAAAGTGGGCAAAGCCAAGGCGCTGCAGCACAGCGATATAGAGCATCCCCGTATCGTCCTCGAGAAAGGAGGCGTCCTCGTTGGCGAGAAGGGACTCCACATCGGCGGCAAGAATATCCCGGGCCCGCTCAAGAATGTTTATTTTTTCATCGGAGAATTCTCCGGCGTCAGCAAGGAGGATCAGGGCCTCTACGTTCTCTTCATCCATCTCAAGCACTTCCCTGGCGAGCCGCTCCATCTCCTCTTCGTCATCGGTGGAGTAGGCTTCGTCGAGAAGCTCATCAATTCTTTCCTCGTCCAGCATGGCAAATATCCCTTCTTTCTCTCATTCTTTTACCAAAAAAGTGTATCCTAAAGGGTAGAGGCCGTCAATTTATTTCATTTCTATCCTTAAAAAAATAAAAATTTTATAATAGGAGGCATATCTTTTCCTTTTGGAATATGGTATCGTTATTTAAACGATTAAATCTACCAGGAGGGATAACCATGAGACATATAATTAGCAAAGTAATCCTTGCATCTATTGTGGCGCTCTCCCTTACCATGGCAGGATTCGGCCTTGAGGCTGCCCGGGCCGCCACCGTGGAGGGAAAAATTCAGGAATCCATAAAAACCCTGAAGGAGATGTCAACCCAGGAAGACGCTGAAACCATGGGAGATCTTCTCGCCCAGGCAAAGGGAGTGGCCATATTTCCTTCAGTGGTGAAGGCGGGAATCGTCTTCGGCGGGCAGTACGGCGAAGGGCTCGTCCTGAGGCGGAATCCTGCGACGAAAACCTGGTACGGCCCGTCCTTCGTGACCATGGCCGGTGCCTCCTGGGGGCTGCAGATAGGCGCCCAGTCCATAGCCCTCGTACTGGTCATCACCAACGACCGGGGGCTTGAGGGGTTCAAGGCGAACAACGTCAAGCTCGGCGGCGATCTTTCGATCGCGGCAGGCCCCGTCGGCCGGAGGGGGGAACTGGGGACAGACTATAAGCTCCAGGCCTCCATATACAGCTACTCCATGACCAAGGGCCTCTTTGCCGGAATCTCTCTTGAAGGGGCTGCCATCAACGTGGACGAAAGCGCCAACCAGGTCTACTACGGAAAGCCCACCAGCGCGACAGCCGCTCTGGACAGTGCCGCCACCAGCGCCCGGATAAAGCCCCTCATCTCCGAGATCAACAAGCTCATCCGCGAGGCAAAGTAAGGGAAACTCAAAAAAAACATTGAGAGCCGGCAGAACGGCTGAAAGTATCGAAAAGAGAGACGGAGCCGGGGAATTCCCCGGCTCCGTCTCTCTTTTTAAGGTCACAGGGAATGGGACCACCGGAAGACCGGCTCGGCAACCCCGTAGATTGCCTTCCGCTCCCCCTTCAGCAGCGCCCAGTTCTGGTTCCCATATTCGTAGTGCCACCACTCCTCGGGATAATTCGTGAAGCCCGCCCGGGTCATGACTCCGTGCAGGACCCGGCGGTTGAGGAGAAACTCCATCTCTTCACCATCCATTTTCTCCTTCGAGAGGAGTTTTCTCTCGAAATAATCGGTGACAGACCGGTCGGTCGTCTCGTCGAAAGAGGTTCCCATGGGGATGCACAGGCCCGTCGGTCCTACCAGGGTGAGGTCCACTGCTCCTCCGGTCACATGGGGAGAGGGGCTTAAAGGGTTCAGGGACGGAGGAGAGACAAACTGGGTGGCCAGGGTGGTGATCTCCTGATCGTCCAGAAGGGGCATCTTCTCCCGGAGTTCAAACCGGAATCTCTGGAAGAGGGCCGTCTGCACCTGCCTCGGACGCCAGGCATCGAAGAGGACGAAGCGATACCCCGGAGGAAGAAGGGATGCCGCCTCAAGCAGCCGGGCAAGGACGGTCTTGCGGACATAGCACTCGGCGACCGCCCCTTCAATGCGGTGAAGGAAGTATTGGGGCCGGGTGAGGATTTTCTCCGGGATGAGGCTCGCCGGAACAAGGGGTTCCCCGCACTCCTCTATCGGCAAAAGCCGGGAGGCCTCCCAGGAGAAAGGGCGTGGTTCAAGAATCGGAATATCTTTGTACAGTGAGTCCATTGTTTTCTCCTTTTTCACAGATTCAGCAGCCTGGGGAGCAGGGTGGTCAGCGGAGGAAAGGAAATGATGGCCAGAAGCACGAGCATGGCTACTCCGATGAAGGGCCAGATGTGGATGAAGACATCCGAGAGCTTGACCCGCCCCACGGCGGCGACAATATAGTTGACCGCTCCCATGGGCGGGGTGATCAGGGCGATGGTGACGTTCAGGGTCATCACCACGCCGAAGTGAAAGGGGTCGATTCCCGCCTTCAGGGCGATAGGGGCGAAAATCGGCGTGAGAAGGGCCAGGGTGGAGACCTCCTCCATGAACATCCCCACGGGGAAGATCACCGCGCTCAGAACGATCATGAGCATCCAGGGTTTGTCGATAAGGCCCGCTTCAATGATAAAGCCGGCAAATCTCTGAGGGACCTGCTCCCATTTCAGCAGCCAACCGATGACCGTGGCAGCGCCCATGATCAAAAAGATGGAGCTTGAGAGACGAACTGTTTCATAGAGAGATTCAGCCAGCATCTTCAGGGTGAGGAGCCTTGTGTAGAAGATGCCCGCTACAAGGCAGTACCCCACCGCAAGGGCACCTGACTCAGTGGGAGTCACCACACCGGTGACGATCCCCCCCACGATGATGAGGGGTGCGCAGAGGGCCACAAGGGAGCGGACGAGGATCTCCTTTTTCCTCTTCCGGATCTCCCGGAAATCCGAGACGGGGACCTGGTATCGGCGGGAATAAAAGAAATTCATGATCATGAAGGCTCCCCCCAGAACGAGCCCCGGAATGATCCCCGCCGCGAAGAGACCTCCGATGGAGGTATTCGTCATGGTGGCGTAGATGATCATGAAGATGCTCGGCGGAATGATGGGGCCGATAAGGGCGCTCCCCGCCGTCAGTCCGGCGGAATAGGGAGGGGAAAAGCCGTCCTTCACCATGGCCGGTATCAGTATGGAGCCGAGGGCGGAGGCATCGGCCGCCGCCGATCCGTTCACTCCGGCGAGGATGATCCCCCCGACCACGTTGACGTACCCCAGGCCGCCCCGGACCGAACCCACGAGAAGACGGCTGAAGTCGAGCAGACGGTCCGTCAGGCCTGTGCGGTTCATGAGAATGCCCGAGAGGATGAAGAAGGGGATGGCCATAAGGGAGAAGACGTCCATCCCTCCGTAGAACTGCTGGGCCATCACCCGGAGAAGGGAGAGGTCGCCGAGCATCAGGATGCCGAAGAGGGAGGTGGACAGCAGGGAAAGGTAGAGGGGCACACCGAAGATCATGAGGAACAAAAAGACAAAAAGCATTGAGAATCCCACGGTCAGCTCCTCCTTCCGTTGAAATGCATGAGGATCATTCCCGCAAGAAGCAGGGCAAACCCCAGGGGAACGGAAAGCAGGGGGATGGTCTTGGGAACGTTGAGGGCGAGGGTTTTCGTGTGCCATATCTGCACGGCGTTCGTCCAGCCGAGCCAGATCATGAGGGAGAGGATCCCTCCCGCAAGAAGGAACCTCCCCCATTCCACGATCCGCTGAAGAAAGGGCGGCAGCCGGGGGACCACAAAGTCAATGACCATGTGGTCTCCCTGCACTGCCGCGCCGAGGGCCCCCGACATCACCATCCAGACCAGGGAAAATCTCGCGACCTCCTCGGTCCAGATGAAAGAGCTTTTCAGGAGGTACCGGAAGAAGACGCCTATGAGAATATCCCCTATATTTATGACGAGAAAGAGACAGGCTATCCAGGCGCTGATCATCTCAAGGCGTCTGATCCAGCGGCCGGCGGGAGAGTCCTCTCTGGCGGGGTGGCGGGGGCTTGTTTCCATATCTCCGGCTACTTCGTCTTCTCGTTTGCGTTGCGGGCGCAATCCTGGGCGAGGGTAAGCCAGTCAGTGCCGACCTTGGATTTCAGCCATTCAATATATGCGGGCTGGGCTGCGCTGCGGAAGGTCTCCATTTCCTGCTCGTTGGGAGTGTAGGCGGACATCCCCTTTTCCACGAGAAAATCGATATCCTTTTTATCCTGTTCGGCCATGGCCTTCCGGTTCAGTCCGTTGGCCTTCGCCGCCGCCTCAATCACCGCAGCCTTGTTCTCTGCGGAAAGGGAGTCAAGGAGGGCGCCGTTCACCACGAGGAACTGGTCGGAATACTGGATGTTGGCAAGGGTGAGGTATTTCTGCACTTCCTGGAGGCTTCCCATCTTGATGTACATGGCAGGGTTCATCTGTCCGTCCACCACGCCCGTCTTGAGGGCCATATAAAGCTCTGTCCAGGGGATGGGTGTGCCGCTGGCGCCGAAGGATTTATAGAGGATGACCTGTCCTTCATCCATTCCGCGGAACTTCAGCCCTTCAAAATCGGCGGCTGTTTTAATCTCCCGTTTGTTGTTGCTGAAGGCGAGAAATCCCCCCTCCTCAACGGCTTCGAGAAGATAGGCACCCGTCCGGGCATGGAATTCCTCCTGGGCCTTCTTCCAGAAATTGCTCTTGTCGAAGAAAAAGTGGGCCGCTTCGTAGCTGTCGAACATGAAGGGGACTGCCGTGGCGTAAATCTCGGGGAAGATCGGAGCAATTCCGGCGAAGGAGGCAACGTTGATTATGGGCTGGTTCATCCCCTGCTTCGTGAGGAGCTCCATCCGCTCTTCCTCATTGCCGAGCTGGCTGTCGGGGAAAAGCTTGATCGTCACTTCGCCCTTCGTGCCCTCTTCAACGAATTTCCTGAAGTTGGATGCAAAGAGATGGACCGCGTTGTTTTCCGCATCGGCGGGTCCGTTGTAGGACATCTTCACTTCCTGTACCGCCATTGCCGCTGAAGACAAGAGGAGCAACCCAAAGAGCCCTAACGCAACTATTCGTTTCACAACCTTCATTTTATACCCTCCCTCGAATTGGAAAGGGATCACCGACAGCCAACCCCTTCCTTAAAGTCCTTTCTCATGATATCCGATGTACAGAAAAAAAAGAAGGGTCATTCTCCTCCCGAGAAGGATTTCTGCACGAGAAGGACCCCCAGAATCACGATGGCCCCTCCGCAGAGGGAGATAAGAGAGGGAACCTCGCCGATCCAGACCCATGCGATGAAAATCGCCAGTACGGGGGAGATATAGAGGGCTGACGCCGTCCTCGACGCAGGATACTTCGAAAGGGCGAAGGACCAGAGGATATAGGCCACGCAGGCAGGCCCCGCTCCCAGATAGACCGCTGCGAAGGTTGAAGGGATCGGGGCGGCCGCAATGACGGGAAGGAGCCCCTTCGCGAAGGGGAGAAGAAAGAGGGTCCCTCCCCAGATAACGTAGGTAGTGAGCCTGAGGGGACCATACTTTCCCACCAGCTTTTTCTGAAAGACAAAGTAAAAGCTTTCGCACAGGGCAGCGAGAAGAAGCCACAGGGCTCCTGTTGAAAAAGTGAAGGAATCCCCCTCGCCGAAGGCGATGAAGATGGCCCCAGCGAAGCTGACAAGAGTGCCGGTCCACCCCAGGAGGGTAAACCGTTCTCCGAGGGCCGCGGCAGCGATGAGAGCGGTGAAGACCGGGGCCGTGGCTACGAGCATGCTTGCGGCTCCGGCGGAGACGGTCATTTCACCGATGTTTATGGGGACATGGTATAGCACGACCCCTGACAGCCCGAGGAAGAGGATGAGAGGCCAGTCCTTCCGGTCGGGAAAGGGGAATCGCCCGAAGAGGGCGGCTATTCCCAGAAGGGAGGATGCGATGATAAAACGGAACACCGCCAGGTGAATCGGACCGTACCCCTCAAGGGCAACCCGTATGGCGGCAAAGGCTGAGGACCACAGGGTCAGAGTGCCCGCCACGGCGAGAAGGGCCTGGAGGGCCGTTTTATTCTGCACCGGGGAGAATTTCATTGAGGCTCCCCCCTTCTCTTACCCTTTCCGGAAAAAGAACGAAAGGAATCCGTTACGGAAGGACGGATTCTGAGCAGGGATCCGAGGGTTTCGTAGAGGTCCTCCCTCTCCGGAGGCACCCCCTCCGGGAGGGTTAGAATTGCCTTGAAACGGTTTTCCGCCTCCCAGAGGTTGACCTCCCATCCCCTCTCTCTCACCAGGGAGAGAAGGGCGATGATATGCTCGAGAATCTCCCTATCCCCCGGGTTTTTTTCAAGAAGGAGAAGAAGGGATTCGATCCGCTGCACGGCTCCGTGGCTCAGGGAGGGAAGATCCAACCCTATTCCCCACCGGCGGGCATTTTCCATCCCCCTGCGGAGAAAGGGAATGTCCGGGATCTCCCCTTCCAGCGCCTTTTTCAGATCGTCGTTCAGTATAACCTCCGCAGCTCTCCGAAAGGCCTCGGGAGCGGGCATGGAGAGGGAGGCCAGGAAGGAGAGAATTCCGGAATAGTCATCCACGGCTCTTCTCAGGGTTTTCGTGATGGCGGCCAGGTCCTCCGCCAGGATAAGCTTCACGATCCGGCGCTGTTCGTCCCGAAAGAGATGGCGCAGAGAGTAGACTGAGTGGCCGAAGCGGCCCACGAGGGCCTCCTCGTCCTCATCCTGCAGGGCCGCGGCAATCCTGACCCGCTCCCTTTCCACCAGTCCGGCGTCATCCGAACCGGAGGCGACGCCGCAGAGGACGTTCCGTCCCCCCCGGTAGAGAGCGGCGGCGAAGAGATTTTCCTCCTCGAGGGTCCGGTCTGAGCGGATGGTGAGGGAGCCGAGGATATATTTCTTCCTCTCCTTCCGGGTCCGCTCCAGGGTGTGCTTCAGAATGTGGAATGCAAAATAGGGAACACCCTCCCCATCCGTTCCGAACCCCCCGTTTTCGGCGAACAGGGAGGATACGGCGAAGTTGGCCCCAATTCTGAGAAGATCTGCCCTGAGGGGCTCAATGAAGATGTCCCGTATGCGGAGCCCGTCCCGGAACTCTGCGACGTTGCTCGGAATTTTTCCGAGGCGGTCCCGCCAGAGGCTTTCCGTCGGAAGATGAGGGGAGACTCTCTCCCCCAGTTCAAGGGCCCGCTCGGCGTAGGCAATCACCTGAAGGGTTTCGATTCCCGAGACTTCATCGAAGAAAAAGCCGCAGCTCGTGTACATGAGCAGCAGATTCCGCTCCATCTCGAGCAGGGTCAGGGCTTCGGTTTTTTCTCCCGGGGAAAGCTCTCTGCCGGCCTCCCTGTCTGCGAAGGTTCCGGGGGATTCTTCTCCGAGCAGCACTTTGATATACCGATTTCTCGTGCCGTCGGGGTCTGAGAAGAAGGCGCTCCCCCTCTCAAGAAAGAAGGGGGAATAGGTGTCCCGGAGAAAATCAAGGGCCTCCCGGAGGGGCTTTCGCCAATGCTGACGCCATCCCGGAAGGGAACGGGCTGAGCATCCGCAGTCATTCCGCCACCGCTCCACGCCGTGGACGCAGCTCCAGGAGGACTTCTCCTCAAGGGAGACCTCCTTCACCGGGGGGTGCCCTTCGAGATACTCTCCGTATATGGTCAGCTCGTACTCCGGGCTTTTTTCGATTTCATCGAGACAGTAGGCCAGGGCCATATCCCCGTACTTGTGATGATGGCCGAAGGTCTCTCCGTCCGTTGCCACGGAGATGAGGGCATCTTCATCCGACGAGGGAGAGAAGGCCCCCATGAGCATGGAAGCGAAGGCCCCTCCGTTCCTCAGGGCTTCTCCGAAGGCGACCTGCTGTGCGAGAGGTCCGGAGTAAAAGAAGAGAGCCATGGATCGCCCCGACGGAAGAGGACAGCTGTAGGGACGGGTGATATCGATCCCCTCCCCCCGTACGTCCGTCCATTCCCCCCCCCTCCGCCGCACCGCTGCCCCCTGGCGGGGGGCGAGGATCGTGAAGCGAATTCCGCAGTCCGCGAGGACTTCAAGGGTCTCTGTATCAACTGCCGTCTCGGGAAGCCACATCCCCTCGGGATCCCGGCCGTACCGGCTGCGAAAGTCCTCAAGACCCCACACTGACTGGGTGATCTTGTCCCGCCGGGAGGCCAGGGGAAGAATGATGTGGTTGTACGCCTGGGCGATTGCCGGGCCGTGGCCGGAGAAACGGACCGCACCCTCCCTGTCCCCCCGGAGTATGTTTTCGTACACCCCCGGATGCTTCTTTTCAAGCCACGAAAGGAGGGTCGGACCGAAGTTGTGGCTGATCCGCGAGTAATTGTTCACAATGCTTCGGATCCATCCGTCGGGGCCGAGAATACGGGCAGCTCCGTTCGGTCCGTAGCATTCCGCCGTTATCCGTTCATTCCAGTCATGCCATGGTGCGGCCGACTCCTGAATTTCAATCTCCTCGAGCCAGGGGTTTTCCCTGGGAGGCTGATAAAAGTGTCCGTGGATGCAGATGGAGCGAGCCAGTGGGAACACCCCTTTCTTCCCTTTCAAGGATTATACCAACCCCCGCCCGTCCGACCAAGAGCGAGGAAGCCTTTCCTGTCATTCCTGGTGTAGAATAGACGAAAGAATTCCCAGAGTCAGGAGGTGAGCTCTCTGCCGAGAAAATCCGGTGTTCTGCTTCATATATCCTCCCTTCCCGGTCCCTTCGGCATCGGGGATATCGGGCCGTCTGCCCGAAATTTCTCCGCCTTTCTCGCCCGTTCGGGGCAGAAGCTCTGGCAGGTCCTCCCCCTCCAGGAGACGAGCCCCGCCCTTGGAAATTCCCCCTACAGCTCCCCTTCCGCCTTTGCTGGAAACCCTCTCTTCCTGAGCCCTGAGGACCTCGCCGGCCGGGGCCTGCTGCGGGAGGAGGAAATCAACCCCCCGCCTTTTTCCCCCCGTCAGGCCGAGTACGGCCGGGCATGGAAGTACAAGAGCGAATTAATCAAACTGGCCTTCACCCGGTTTGAACCGGATGAAGGGTACTTTCACTTTCTCGAAGAGCAGAAATTCTGGCTGAACGACTACGCTCTCTTTTCCGCCCTCAAGGAACATTTCGGCGGGCTTCCCTGGAATGAATGGCCCGGAGAGATCAAATTCCGCCGGGAGGACGCCCTTCTCAAAGCCCGCTCTCAGCTCGATGAGGCCGTGAGGTTCCGCCTCTTTCAGCAGTATGCCTTCTTTCTTCAGATGAACGATCTGAAGAATGCCTGCGCCCTCTCCGGAGTCGAACTCATGGGGGACCTTCCCATCTACGTCAACTACGACAGCGCCGACGTCTGGTCCCACAGGAAAATCTTCTCCCTCGACGGGGAGCTGCGCCCCAGAGAGGTGGCCGGAGTTCCTCCCGATTACTTCAGCGAGACGGGGCAGCTCTGGGGAAACCCCCTTTATGACTGGAGCGCCCTCGAAGAGGAGGGATTTTCCTGGTGGCTGAAGCGGCTGAAACACTCCCTGGCCCTCTTCAATCTCGTACGGATCGACCATTTCCGGGGGCTTCTGGCCTATTGGGCCGTACCGGCGGAAGAGAAGACCGCCGAGAGGGGGGTGTGGAGGGAGGTTCCCTCTGAAAATTTCTTCGCCGCAATGCAGAATTCTCTTCCCGCGGAGGGGTTCGTCGCAGAAAATCTCGGGATCATCACTCCCGATGTGACCGGGGCCATGGAAAGGCTGAACCTCCCCGGCATGGCGGTCCTCCTCTTCGCCTTCGACGGAAGTTCCGGGGACAACCCCCATATCCCCCATAACTTTCAACGAGAACTGGTGGCCTACACCGGAACCCACGACAACAACACCGCCCTCGGATGGTTCCGTTCCGACGCGTCGGAAGAGGAGCGGAAGGCCCTGAAAAACTACCTGGGAAGGGGCCTGGACGAGGCAGATCTCCCCGACGCACTCATCCGCCTTGTCCTCTCCTCCGTGGCAGACCGGGCGGTTATCCCCCTTCAGGACTATCTCTCCCTGGGAGAAGAGGCCCGGATGAACCGTCCCTCCACTCCCCGGGGGAACTGGGAGTGGCGCGTCTCCAAGGAGGCCCTTACGGACGGGCTGGCGGAGCGGATGAAAGGGCTCGCAGGGATCTACGGCAGAGACTGATCCCCCTTCCCCTCCCTCCGGGAGTTTGGTAATATGAACCGTGAGATACTCCAGAGAGGATTGAAGCCTATCATGTCTATTCCCAAACATCGCCGGGAACTCGGCAGTTCAATACGAAAACTCCTTGAAAGCGACCCCGCCTTTCGTCCGGTCGCCTATATGTCCATGGAAATCGGCATCAAGGAATCCCTGCCCACCTACTCGGGAGGCCTAGGGATCCTCGCCGGAGATATTCTGAAAAGCGCCGCCGACCTGGGAGTACCCCTCATCGGATTGACCCTTCTCTACCGCAAGGGGTACTTTCAGCAGTCCTTCAACTCCGAGGGGTGGCAGACGGAAAAGCCCGTCCTCTGGCAGCCCGTGCAGGAGCTCACCCTTCTTCCGAATAAAGTCTCCCTCACCCTTCAGGGACGGGACATTCAGGTGGGGGTCTGGATGCACGAGATCATCGGCAATACGGGGTACCCCCTGCCGGTCTACTTTCTGGACACGGATTTCGACGGAAACGACACGGAAGACAGAAAGCTCACCTGGCATCTCTACGGCGGCGACGAACACTACCGCCTCTGCCAGGAGATGGTCCTCGGCGTGGGGGGCCTGCGGATGCTTCGGGATCTCGGCTACAACAACCTTGAGTTGTTTCATATGAACGAGGGGCATGCCGGGTTCATCAGCCTCGAACTCATGAGAGAACAGGGGTACTACGACCCGGAGAAGATCAAGGAGCAGGTCATCTTCACGACCCATACACCCGTTCCGGCGGGGCATGACTTCTTCCGGTTCGATCTTATCGAGCGGGTCCTCTCCCATGAGGCCCTGCTGAACCTGAAGCGGATGCTTCCGAACTCCGACGGGATCTCCATGACAGAGCTCGGAATACACTTCAGCCGGTACGTCAACGCCGTCTCGAAAAAGCATGCCGAGGTGAGCCGCAGGATGTTCGACATGCCCGATATCGACTGGGTCACCAACGGAATTCATCCGGGGACCTGGGTAGGTCCCGGGATGCGCCGGCTCTTCGACAAACATATCCCCGGATGGGAGAACGATCCTGGACGGCTCGTCCAGGCGGTCAATCTCCCCTCCGAGGACATATGGACTGCCCACCAGGCGTCAAAGATGCGCCTTCTCGCTGCCGTCATGGAGCAGACGGGCACGCAGCTTGATCCGGATGTCCTCACCATAGGCTTTGCCCGCCGGGCCGCCCAGTACAAACGGGCCGACCTTCTCTTCTCCAATCTGAAAAAACTTGTGGACGTGGCCGGGGGCAAGATACAGATCGTCTTCGCCGGCAAGGCCCATCCACGGGATGACGGCGGCAAGGCCGTACTTCAGCGGCTTCTGGCCTCCTTCGAAAAAATCGGCGCTATCATCCCCACGGTATTTCTGGAAAACTACGATATGGAGAAGGGGGCGCTCATCACCCAGGGAGTGGACATCTGGCTCAACACCCCCATCCGCCCCCGGGAGGCCTCGGGGACCAGCGGCATGAAGTGCGCCATCAACGGGGTGATGAACTTCTCCGTCCTCGACGGATGGTGGATTGAGGGGTGGATCGAGGATGTGACCGGCTGGTCCATCGGCCCCGCACCGAGCGAACAGGACATGATGAACTACGACGAATCCCTCGACGCCATCGACCTCTATGACAAGCTTGAACACAAAATCATTCCCACATATTATAATGACAGAGACAGGTGGGTATGGATGATGCAGCGCACCATCGCCCTGAACGGAAGTTTTTTCAATACCCACAGGGTTATAAGGGAATATTGCGAAAAGGCCTATAGCATATCTTTCCGAGGGATGTGATTTCAAATGAACGGGCATAACTCCCGGCAGATGCGCGTGCTGCATGTAAGCCCGGAATTTGCCCCTTTCAGCAAGGTTGGCGGACTTGCGGATGTGGTCGGTTCTCTCCCTCCGGCTCTCAGAAGTCAAGGCGTTGACTGCCGGGTCTACACTCCCGCATGGAAGGGAGTTCTTGATTACGTCCGGGACAAGGGGTACCCCCTGACCCGCCTCTCCCGAAAGGCCGAGATGGTCTTCCGGTGGAACATCCTCCGGGGAACGGTGTGGAAATCCTGTTCGGAAGGGGTCCCCGTGTATTTTCTCGATCTCCCCTCCCTGTTCGGAACGGAGACGATCTACCCCCGGAACCTGACGCCGGACACGGTCCTCCCTTTCCTCTTTCTCTCCCTGTCCGCCCTCGATCTGCCCGAAGCCTCCCGCTGGAGGCCCGACATCTTCCACTGCCATGACTGGGGAACTGCCCCCCTTTCCGCCGCCCTGGCATGGCATCATCATTACAGATACCAGTCGGAGCGATACAGAACGGTCTTCACGATCCATAACCTCGCCCATCAGGGGCTGCTCCCTCTGGACTCCCTCCGGGAATGGGGACTCGCCGATGACGCAGGAAGAATTGATTCCATGGAGTTCTTCAGCTATGGAAATCTGCTGAAGGGCGCCCTTCTGGCCTCTTCGGCCATCACCACCGTCAGCCCGACCTACGCCCGGGAGATTCAGACCCGGGGGGGAGGAGAAGGGCTGGGGGGTGTACTTTCGGCCCTCGGTCCCAAGGTGACGGGAATTTTGAACGGCCTCGACGTGAACTACTGGAACCCCGCCGCCGACCCCCTGCTCCCCGCCCGGTACAGCCGGGAGGATATGGCCGGAAAGGCTCTGTGCAGAAAGGAGCTTTTCTCCCGGGCAGGATGGGAGGAGGATAACCACCCTCTTTTCGTATCGGTGGGGCGGATGGCCGAACAGAAGGGGTTTTCCCTTCTCCTTCCCGCCCTGGAGGAGATCTCTCAGAAAAACTGGCGGATATTTTTCCTCGGCACGGGCGAGCCGGAGTACGAAAAGGGGTTGGAAGAGGCCGCCCGGCGATGGCCCGGTTCGGTCCATTCGGTCATAGGATACGATGAGCCCCTTGCCCATCTTGCCTACGCCGGAGGGGATTTCTTTCTCATGCCCTCCCGCTTCGAGCCCTGCGGGCTCTCCCAGCTCATCGCCCTCCGGTACGGAACCGTTCCTGTGGTCCGCTCCACGGGGGGGCTGGCCGACACTGTCCGCCCCTTTCCCGAAGAAGGGGGAAACGGGATCACCTTCTCCGTCTATACCCCCGAGGCCCTGCTCTCGGCCATGGACGAAGCCGCCGGTCTCTTCACAGAACAGAAGGCAGAATACACTGAGCTGCAGAAAAAAGGGATGGGGCAGGATTTTTCCTGGGATGCCTCCGCCCCCCTCTATAAAGAACTCTATGTTTCCATTTTACGGAAAGGAAACTGAAGGGAGAGGAACTTCGGGATTTTTTTAAATCCGATGACAGGCAAAGGAGGAATGCACCATGCAGATGGGCAAATACGGTCGCACCCTTGGTATTATCCTCGCCGGAGGCAAGGGAGAGAGACTCATGCCTCTCACGAAGTACCGGGCAAAACCTGCAGTTCATTTCGCGGCGAAATACCGCATTGTGGACTTCGCCCTCTCAAACCTCATCAACAGCGGCATTTTTTCAATTTACGTCCTCGTTCAGTTCAAAAGCCAGTCCCTGAATGAACATATCGAGCGGGGGTGGCAGTTCGGCGGCGCCCTTCGGGGCAGGGATTTCTTTGTGACCCTCGTTCCCGCCCAGATGTGGAGGGGGGAACACTGGTTTCAGGGGACGGCGGACGCCGTTTACCAGAACCTCCACCTCGTTACCCTCTACGACGCCGACAGGGTCTGCATCTTCGCCGCCGACCACGTCTACAAGATGGACGTCGGACAGATGCAGGAATACCATATGGACAAGGGGGCGGACATCACCGTGGCCGCCAATGTGGTCCCCTCCTCCGAGGCTTCCGCCTTCGGGGTCATCCACGTGGATGAAACAGGGCGGATCGTTGATTTTGTTGAAAAACCTGAGATCCCCCCGGAAATCCCCGGAAAACCGGGGTTCAGCTATGTCTCCATGGGAAACTACATCTTCGAACGGGAGATCCTGGAGGAATCTCTTATTGAGGACGCCCGCCTTCCCACCAGCCATGATTTCGGCAGGGACATCATCCCCCGTCTCGTGAACAAGGCGCGGATCTTCGCCTATGACTTCTCCACAAACGTCCTTCCAGGCAAGGAACAGTCAGGCTGCTGGAGGGAGGACAAGCCCTACTGGCGGGATGTGGGGACCATCAAAACCTACTGGCAGGCCCAGATGGACCTGCTCCCCTACGAGTCGGAGATGACCTTCTACAACCCCAAATGGCCCATCCGGACGGTCTCCTACGCAGACCCTCCAGCATACATCTGCCCCATGAAGGGGTATTCCTGTAACGTCCAGAGCACCCTCGCGGCAGAGGGAAGCCGCGTCCTTGGTGCCTCGGTGGTTCAGTCGGTTCTCTCCCGGAACTGCCTTATCATGGCGGGGTCATCCGTGGAGGAATCCCTCATAGGGGACGGAGTTATTATTGGGGAAAACTGCCGCCTCCGCCGGGTCATCGTCGACAGTCACAGCGTCATCCCCTCGAACACGGAGATCGGCTTCGACCCAGAAAGGGACAGGGAGCGCTTTACCGTCGATCCGGGAAGCGGGATCGTGGTGATCGGTATGCCGAAGATGCAGCTCCGCAAGTCCATCGACAGCCCGAAGGGGAATTTCGACTGGTCAAGCTTCAGCTGAGATCTTCCTCACTGTTTTTTCTGCATGAAGGAGGAGGGCGCCTGAGCGCCCCCTCCTTCATGCTTTATTCAGTATCAGTATTTCCTTGGAGCGTTCGGATCGTAGGGGGTCCGGGGAGGAACCGGTGTGCCCGGAGTGACGGGAGTTCCCGGATTGACCGGGGTTCCGTAGACATCGGCAGGGCGGTCGCTCGGAGGAGGAAGGTCATCGTCATCGGTGATGCTGTCCACCATCTCCTTCATGGATTCCTTCATGGAATCCCATGCCCGTTCAACGCAGTCCTTGAAGTTCTCCCAGCCGTTTTCCTCCGCTTCGTTCATTTCCCGAAGGCGGGCTCTCGTTTCGGCGACGCGCATCTCCAGTTCATCAATCTGCCGGCGATAGAGAAGGGCAGTTACAGCTGATGCAAGATTCGCCCTCTCTCTGAGGTGTTCCAGCTTCGCCTTGGCCATCTCGAGTTCAGCCTCGATTTTTTCTCTGTAGGTTCCTCTAGTTGTATAGGTATTTTTCGTATCCATATGCGTCATCTCTTATTCGCGAGTATTATGTTTACTTACCGAACAGCCGGACCAGGAAGAGCAGCACAAAGGCTCCCCCTGCGGCTGCAAGAATGGTTCCGGTCAGCCCAATGGCGACCATGGCAAGCATCTTCAGAAGAAAACCTGCAAGAAGGGCTCCCACGACGCCGATGAAAATATTCCCGACGAGACCGAATCCGCTTCCCCTCAACAGAACTCCGGCTAGCCAGCCGGCAATCCCTCCGACGATTATCAGTATAAGCAAGCTGATCAAGATCTCTCACCTTCAATTTCCAAAGAAGATATGCTGCGATGGATTTTCCTTTTATTCAGAGCTACTTTTCTTACCGTGACCGTCCGCCCAGAAGAAGCATGGCTCCTCCGGCTGCGACATCGCCGGCGCTCGCCCAGACAGGAACTGAAACGCAGTTTTTTTCCTTTACGGATATTTCCACAGGTCCCACCTTGGCATCGTGGGTTTCCTCAGTAAAGCTGAACCCTCCGGAGATCAGGCCGAAGAAGCCGGCGAGGATAAGAACAACTCCGATGATCTTTATTGGCTTCATCTCCATCACTCCTTTTTGTAAGCCCAGGACTACTATAACATTCAATACTATGCAGTTGAAGTTTTGCCTCTTTTAATTCATACTATTTATTCCATGCCCATACAATAGCTTTTATTTTCCATGGTTTTTCCGGGTGTTCGCCTGCTTTAATTCTGGAAAGAAAAGGAGGAGCGATCAGGCTCCTCCTTTTTTCCATCTACTTGAAAATCGCGTCGAGCAGTTTTTCCTTGAGATAATCCTCCGGTTTCTTGGGCTCCTCCTGCTGAGGAGGGTTTACGGGGGAGGTCTCCGGCGGCGGGACCGGAGCAGGTGCTGGTGCAGGTTCAGGTGCAGGTGCCGGAGCAGGCTGACTCGGCTTGATGATCTGGTCGAGAACTTTCTGCTCTATAGACTTGGGCGGCTGCACCGGGGCCGGCGCCGCAGGAGTTCCCTGGGGGGCCGCCGTCCCGGGAGCGACCTTGAGATTCGACATTTTCGGGTCGTCCACCGTGCCGCCGATGCGGAGGGAGATATCCCTGAAATCGGCTTTCTCAAGCCCCTGCTGGGCGCCTCCGAGGATTCCCCTGAGGGCATCCTCGAGAGAACCGGCGGTGAGCCCTCCTATGGCCCCTCCGGCCAGGGCGTTGAGGACCTGGATGTTCACATTGCCCGCCGCCTGAAGGTCAAGGGCCCCCTTGGGGCCTACGGGCCCCTGGGCGGTGAGATAGGTGTAGAGACGGTCGTTCGCGGGGGCCGTGGCCTCCGTCCCCTTCTCAAGGGTGATTTTGCCGGTGCCTAAGGTAAAGGGGATGACCACCCGTTCATACCGCACTCCCGATGTTCCGTAGAGGGCGGTGGCGACCTGAAGACCCCGGAAGCCGGAGACCGCACCCGAGCCGATGGTCGCCTTCCCTTTGCCCGAGTAGGTCATATTAGGCGTCAGGCTTCCCGAGAGAGAGGCCTCCCCCCGGGCAAGGCCAGTGACGGAGCCGTCCAGGCCTCCCGTATAGGCCTGGAGAACGGCATTGACGTCCACCCCCTCGAAGGTGAGGTTCTCCGTGAATTTGAAGGTGTCCAGATTCAGGGTTTCCTTCGAGCGGATTGTTCCGCCATAGAAGGTCCCGGTGGCGCCCCGGGTCGCCAGGGCCGTTCCGTCCAGGACAAGGGGGGCGCTGATGTTTGTCATCTTCAGCCCTCTGACGGTGATCTCCGGGGATGTGAGAACCCCTTCACCCTTGCCGGACGTTCCGGCAAACCGGCCTTTGAAGGATCCGTTCACCCTTCCGCTGATCCCCAAAGCGGCGGCGTCCTTCATGCCCGAAGTCAGGGCCTTGAGGTCAAGATCCTTCGCCGCAAGGTCGACGGTGACCGCGGGGGCTCCCTTCAGTTCGGCCGTCCCCGTGCCGGAGAGAGTTCCTCCTCCGAAAGAGGCGGAGAAGCTGTCTATGGTCATTCTCTCGGCGCTGCCGGTGAGGGCGAGGGCAACGTCCGTACCAGCCATTCCGGCGACGGAAACCCGGGGTGAGGTCGCCTGAACATTCACCGACGGATTGGTCAGAGGACCCTTCACGGCGATCGTGCCGTCCACGGCGCCGCCCAGAGGCATGGCTGTTCCCGCCGCAGAGGAGAGGGCGGCGAGATCCGCGCCCTTGACGGCGATGGTGAGATCCACTGCCCCGGGGTTCTGCCCTGCGGGGAGGGTGACCGTTCCGGCTCCCGAGAGGGAGCCCTTGCCGCTCGCTGCGGTGAGGGAGGTTAGATTGAGGGTAGAGCCTGTCTTTTTGATCTTCCCTGCCAGGTTCGACAGAGCCAGGTCCATCACCGTAGCCGACCCGGCGGAGAGGACAAGGTCGAGGTCGGCCTTGCCCATGGCCGCCATATCTCCGGCCAGGGAGGTCTCCCCCTTCAGATCCTTAAATGCGGCGAGACCGGCGACGCTGAGGCTCGGGGAGGAGAAGTTCAGGTCGATCTTCGGAGAAGCGGTCGTTCCGGTAATCTTTCCCTGCCCGCTCACCGTCCCCTTGAGATCGTAGCCGGCCATGGCCGGGAGGAAGGCGACGAGGGCGCCGGGCTGAACCTTCTCAAGGGAGACCGTCAGGTTCAATTTCTGGTCTGGCCCGTATGTTCCCGACGCGGAGAGAGGAGTTCCCCTCACCAGGGCCGAGACCCGTTCGAGGGCGACCTGCTCCCCCTTCATGGCAAAGACCGCCACGGGATTTTCGAGAACTTCAGTTTTCACGGTGAGCTTATCGCTCCAGATTTTCCCTGATATCTGGGGAGAAGCTGCTGTCCCCTTGATGACGAAATCGCCGTTGGCCTTTCCTCCGGGAGCGAGCTCTTTCATCTGGGGGAAGAGTTTCGCCGCTGCGGCGAGGTTGAAGGAGCGGATGTTCGCCGTCAGGTTGAGCTTGGGCGCACTCATGTAGTCGTTCACAGTCCCCTGGAGGGTGAGGGGGGCTCCTTCGAAACTGGATTTGCCGCTTACCTTCGCCTCTTTGGGGGAGACCTTCACCTGAGCGGCGGTATTGCTCACAGTGTATCCGTAGGCGCGGATCGTCGGCGCGCTGAACTCCACCACTCCGTCAAGTTTCGTTGACGTTCCAGCCAGGCTGATGGTGAACTTGTCCACTTCCCCTGAGACGTCAGCAAGCTGAGGGTAGAGCTGATTCAGCTGACCGATATCGATCTTCGTGCCTGAAAGAACAAGGTCTACCTCGGGAGCCTCCTTGCCCATGGCCAAGGTCATCCTCCCCTGGAGGGGCATGGAGAGCACCCGGGCGTCGAGGTCCGTCACGGAGAGCTTCTTTTCCGCGAAGGCCCATTTTCCCTTTACCGAATCCACGGGATACCCCAGGAGGGCTTTTCCGTTGTAGTCCACCGTACCCGCAAGGGCGGGGCTGTTCCACTGACCCTTTCCGGTGAAGGAGGCCGAGACCTTTCCCTCGAACCCTTCGGGGGGAACTACCGGCCAGAAGGCTATGAGCTCCTTCAGATCAAGCCCTTTCGCCTCTCCGGTTACGTCGAGTTCGGGGGCAACCTTCCCCGCGGCGGAAAGCTTTCCCTCCCCCACGGCCAGATCGAGGGCGGTCACGGTCACAATCGATCCGTCGAGGACTGCGGAGATCTTCCCCTTCACCGGAACGGCATTGACGGTCATGTCCACATCCGAGGCGATCGTCTTTCCGCTGAAGGACATGCCGAGGGTGTTCACCCTGGCCGCGGCCCAGCGGGAGGTGACCGTGCTGTTTTCAAGCATGATCTTTTCCACGGGCATATCCCCCCCTCCGCCGGATAAATCCATGGAGGCCACCTGAGCGGCAACCCTGTCGGCGTCGAGGTTCACCTCGCCCAGGGAGAGGAGTTCGAGCTTCGGAGAGCCCGAGAGAAGGGAAGCGACCCTGACCTTCGCCCCCATGTACCCTGCGGCCAGGAGGGGTTTTTTATCCTTGACTATGGCAACATCATCAAGGGTGTACCCCTTGAAGGGGTTGCCCCGAACTCCCCCTACGGAGAGTTCTGCTCCCAGCAGTTCCCGGACGGCCTCCCGGGCTTTTGATACCACCAGGGGGCCTCCGAAATCCATACTGGCCCCGATGAGAAGAACGCCCGCAAGGGCAAGAACTGCAAAGACGGCGATGAGCATTTTGTTTTTTTTCATGGCGAGGCCTCCTTTTCACCCCCATGCACTCTGTATATGAGGGGCGAATTTATTTTTCCCTTTCAATTATAACATTTAAGCTCTCATCTTGTTCAAAAAGTGTACCTTCGGCCACGATTACGGTCCGTCCCCGGAGGGAAGCCTGAAAGGAAGCTCCGTCCGGGGCAAAATCGAGGAAGACCCGGTTGACCCCTCCGGGGTTGATCACATCCAGGGAGACAGGGGCGGACGGGGTCTCTCCGCGGAGCAGCCAGGCTGCCGCCGATGCGGTGGACCCTGTGCCGCAGGAGTCGGTGAGGTCCTCCACTCCCCGCTCATAGGTTACGGAATAAACGGACCCTTCGGGTCCCTCCCTGACGAAGCTGACGTTCGCCCCCTCGGGGAAGAGAAGAGTATCGTAACGGAGCTTTCTGCCGATCCCGACCATCTCCTCCCGGGACAGCTCCTCGGAAGGAAAGAGAAGGGCGTGGGGAACCCCCACCCACAGAAAAGAGGCCGGAAAGGTCCGTCCGGCCACGGAGAGGGAACGGTTGAACCATCCCTCCGCCAGGGGAACTTCCCCCATGGCCAGGTCGACGAAGGGAGGGTCCACCACCGCCCTCATAATCCCCGCCAGGGTGGAGAAGGACTGGTCTGATCCGGCGATCCCCTTCTCGAAGGCATACCGGGCGATGCACCGGGCTCCGTTGCCGCACATCTCCCCCTCGCTCCCGTCGGCGTTGAAGAGCCTCATGGCGAAATCGGCCTGGGAGGCCTTTTCCACAACCAGTATTCCGTCCGCCCCGAGGGAGGAGCGGCGGCGGCAGGCCCGCCGGGCGAGGGCGGAAAGATCGAAGGAAGAAAACCCTCCGTCCCGGTTGTCTATAAGGATAAAATCATTTCCGTTTCCGTGCATCTTCATGAAAGGGATCATCCGGTCCTTCTCCTTCGGGGGTACAATCTGTTTTTCACTGCTGTGCTGCTGTCTGTCACTCTTCAAGGCGGAAGAGGGCATCCTTGAAGCATTCCGTCAGGGTCGGATGGGGGTGGATCGTCCGGGCGACGTCGGCGGCCTTCATCCTGTGCCCCACCGCGAGGGCCGCCTCGCCGATCAGGGAGGCCGCCTCGGGGCCGATGATATGAACGCCGAGAAGGGTGTCGTCCTCCTTCGAGGCCAGGACTTTTATAAAGCCGTCGGTGCTGTTCATGGCGAGGGCCATTCCGTTTCCGAGGAAATAGGCCCGGGCGGTCTTTACGGCTATCCCCCGCCTCTCGGCTTCGTCCTCGCTCAGCCCCACCGCTGCGATCTCGGGATCGCTGAAGACGCACCAGGGAACATGATCCTTTTCTATTGTATATTCCCGCCCCAGCATATGTTCCACCGCGCTCAGGGCCTGGTACTCAGCCAGATGGGCGAGCATCATCCCGCCGGTGACGTCCCCAAGGGCGTAAACCCCCGGAAGATTGGTCTCCATATGGGAATTGACGGCGATCCCTTTTTCCGAGTGCTTTACGGATGTGTTCTCAAGGCCGTATCCGTCCAGAACAGGGACCATGCTCGATGCGAGAAGCAGGCGGTCGCAGAGCAGTTCGTACTCCCCCTCCCGGGTTTTTCCCCTGAGCCGGATTTTGCCCCCTTCGGCAGCCGCTTTCTCGGGGGAGAAGTAATCCACGAGGGCGATCTTCATTTTTTTGAAGGACTGGGCCAGTTTTTTCTTTATGTCCCGGTCAGCCCTTCGAAGAAGCTGATCGGAGTGCTTCAGTATGGTCACTTCCTTCCCCATGCGGCGGAGGAGGACGGCGAACTCCGCGGCGATCACCCCGGCTCCGATAATGGCAACACTCTTCACCTCATCCGTCTCGGGGTACTTCCACAGGTCCGGATCGGTGACGGCCCAGTCACCGGTCAGCACTCCGGGAAGATCGGCCCCTTCAAATTCAAGGGGGAGGGAGCGGGCACCGGAAGCGAGGAGGAGGCGTTTTCCCTTGACCCTCTTTACTCCGTCGGCGGTCTCCACCTCGAGGATTTTCACCCCTTCCGCCGAGATGATTTTTCCCCTTCCCCGGAGGATCTCCGCCCCGGACATCTTCATCAGGGTCGAAATTCCCTCGCCGAGCTTCTTTACAATCCCCTCCCGGTAGCTCCACATCTCCTCCGGAGGGACCCGGCCTCCCACGAGGGAAGCGTAGTAGGCCTTCGTGGGGATGCACCCCCTGTTGAGGCAGGTCCCACCGAGGCGGTCCATCTCGATGACCAGGGTTTTAAGCCCGGCCTTGCCAGCCAGTTCGGCGGCTCTCGTGCCCCCCGGGCCGCCCCCGAGAATTATCAGATCGTACATGGCGCTCCTCCTCTTCTCTCCTGTTTTTCGAAAATATAGGGGCCCGGTTCAGACTGCGCCCGGGCCCCCTGGCAGTTCTTCCTTTCCGCGCTACTCTTCTTCCGGGCTCCACCGGAGGACGGGCTTCCTCGCCGCGAGGGTTTCGTCGAGCCTCGAGACGATGGTGCTGCAGGGGGCGTCCTTGAAGATTTCAGGGTTCTCCCGAGCCTCCCGGGCTACGGACTTCATGGCCCCGATGAAGGCGTCGAGCTCTTCCCTGCTCTCCGTCTCGGGGGGCTCCACCATGATGGCCTCCTCGACGATCTGGGGGAAGTAAATCGTGGGCGGATGGAAACCGTAGTCGATGAGCCGCTTGGCCATATCGAGGGTCGTCACGCCCGACTCCGCCTTCTGCTTCTTTCCCGACAAGACGAATTCGTGCTTGCATATTCTGTCGAAGGGGAGGGCGAAGTCCTTTTTCAGAGCTGTCTGGGCGTAGTTGGCGTTGAGAACCGCCCCCTCGGAAACGGCTCTGAGTCCGTCGGGGCCCATGGTGCGGATGTAGGTGTAGGCCCGTACCAGGACGCCGAAATTCCCGTAGAAGGACCGGACCCGTCCGATGGATTTCGGGCGGTCGTAGTCGAAGAAGAAACGGTCACCTTTTTTTCCGATGACGGGGACGGGGAGGAATTCCGCCAGATTTTCACAGACGCCCACAGGGCCCGATCCGGGGCCCCCTCCGCCGTGGGGGGTGCTGAAGGACTTGTGCAGGTTGAGGTGGATCACGTCGAACCCCATGTCGCCGGGGCGGGCCTTTCCGAGGATGGCGTTGGCATTGGCTCCGTCGTAGTAGAGCAGCCCCCCCGCCTCATGGACGAGCCTGGCCATCTCAAGGATATCCTCCTCGAAGAGGCCAAGGGTGTTGGGGTTGGTGAGCATGATTCCGGCGATTTCGTCGGACAGGTGTTCTTTGAGGGCCGGGATATCCACGTTCCCCCGGCTGTTCGACTTCACCTCCACCATGTCGTACCCCGCCACGGAGCAGGATGCGGGGTTCGTGCCGTGGGCCGTGTCCGGAACGATCATCTTCGTCCGCTTCGAATCCCCCCGGGATTCGTGATAGGCCTTGATGATCATGATCCCCGTCAGTTCTCCGTGGGCTCCCGCGGCGGGCTGGAGGGTGACGGCACTCATCCCCGTGATCTCCGCAAGCATGGCGGAGAGTTCGTGCATCAGGGCGAGGGCTCCCTGTACCGTATCGGGGTTCTGCAGGGGGTGAATCTGGGAGAACCCCGGAAGGCGGGCCATATCCTCGTTGATCTTGGGATTGTACTTCATCGTGCAGGAACCGAGGGGGTACAGCCCCTCATCCACGCCGAAGTTGAGCTGGGAGAGGCGGGTGAAATGGCGCACCACGTCCACCTCGCTCACTTCGGGGAGCTCTGCCTTCGTCTTCCGGGCGAACTTTTCCGGAAGAAGGGATTCGATTTTTTCCTCAGGGATGTCGAGGGGGGGCAGAGAGTACCCCTTTCTTCCCGGAACGCTCTTCTCGAAAATGGGGTCCACGTGCCGGATCATTTCTCATCCCTCCCTGCTGTTTCCGCAAAAGCGGCAATCTCTTCCGCCGTCCGTTTCTCCGTGACGGCCACGAGCCATCCCTTTTCAAGCTCCGGGTAGTCTTCGGAGACGTCGTATCCTCCTATGATCCCCTTATCGAAGAGCCGGGCATTGAGGGAAGCGGGGTCCTCGGAGCATTTCACGAGAAACTCCCGGAAAAAGGGAGCGTCAGAGAGGGATTCGAATTTTCCTCCGTCGAGGAGGAGCTTCTTCGTGTACGCGGCCTTTTTCATGCAGGCCGCAGCGGCCTCCCGGAGGCCTTCCTTCCCCATCAGGCTCATATAGATCGTGGCCATGACGATATTCAGATTATGGTTCGAGCAGATGTTGGAGGTAGCCTTCTCCCTGCGGATATGCTGCTCCCGGGCCTGAAGAGTGAGCACCCAGGCCCTGTTCCCCTTCCGGTCCACCGTCTGGCCCACCACCCGGCCGGGGATCTTGCGCATGTACTGCTTCGTCACGGCGAAGAAGCCGAAGCCGGGGCCTCCGAAGTTCATGCTGTTCCCCATGGGCTGCCCCTCCCCCACCACCACGTCCGCACCGAAGGCGGAAGGGGGCTCGAGGAGGGAAAGGGCCAGAAGATCGGTGACAACCACGAAGAGGGCTCCCGCTTTTTTGGCCGCCTGTCCGAGGGCCTCGAGATCCTCGAGGCACCCGAAGAAGTTCGGGCTCTGAACGATGAGGGCCGCCGTGTCGGAGGAGAGTTTCTTTTCGAGGTCGGCCATATCGGTCTGCCCGTTCCCGAAGAGGGCTTCCTCCACCGTGAGCTGCTGATAGGGGGCATAGGTCTTGAGAACCTGCCTGTACTGGGGGTTGACCGTCCGGGCCACGACGATCCCTTTCCGTTTCGCCGAAGCGGCGGCCATGAAGGCCGCCTCCGCCATGGCCGTCGCGCCGTCGTACATGGAGGCGTTGGACACGTCCATTCCAGTGAGTTCGCAGACCATGGTCTGGTACTCGAAGATGGTCTGGAGGGTCCCCTGGCTCACCTCCGGCTGATAGGGGGTGTAGCTCGTGAGAAACTCCGACCGTCCGGCGAGGTGGTTCACCGCCGTGGGGATGAAATGATCGTAGATTCCTGCGCCCAGGAAGCAGGCATACTTGTCCGCGCTTGCGTTCTCCTCCGCCAGAGCCGTCATTTCCCTTGCAAGCTCGAGTTCGGAGAGGGCTGCGGGGATCTTCAGATCCTGCTTCAGCCGCAGAGACTGGGGGATATCGGCGAAAAGAGCGTCTATATCCGGCACTCCTACGGCCTGAAGCATCTCCTCCCTCTGGGAGGGTGTATGGGGCAGATATCTGTGCATGGGTTATTCACCCTCTTCCGCTTCGAGCTTTTCGCAGAGCTTTTCGTAGGCCTCCCCGTCCAGAAGTTTGTCCCCTTCGGAGGGGTCGGACAGTTCCATCTCGGCGATCCAGCTTCCGTAGGGGTCGGAATTGATCAGCTCGGGAGAATCCTCAAGTTCTGAATTGACCTCCGTGACCTTGCCGCTCAGGGGGGAATAAACGTCGTTGGCGCCCTTCACCGACTCGATGACGCACAGATCCTCTCCCGCCCTGAAATCGGCCCCCGTGTCGGGAAGCTCGACGTAGACGATGTCCCCCATGGCGTGCTGGGCGTAGTCGGTGACCCCCACCTTCATGGTCTTTCCCTCTATCTTCGCCCACTCGTGATTTTCCGTGTATTTCAGATCCTTCTGTACTTTCGCCATTTTTCTTCCTCCTTCGGTTCTACCGTTTATAGTTTTTCTTGTAGAAGGGGCGTTTTGTCCTCTTCGCCCGCTTTTCCCTGCCGTGGATGACGATGAGGAACTCCTCCCCGTCGGCCGCATCGGCGTCCACCAGGGCTGAGGCGAGGCTCTTGTCCAGGGTCGGGGAAAATCCTCCGCTGGTGACCCTGCCAACGGTTCTTCCCTTCGCCCGAACCTCGTAGTGCTCCCGGGGGATCCCCTTGTCGACCATCTCGAGGCCGATGATCTTCCGGGGGATGCCGTGCTTCTTGATGGCGGCGAGGGGGACAGAACCGATGAAATCCTTGTCGAGATGGACGAAATAGCCGAGTCCCGCCTCCAGGGGTGTGATGGAGGCGGAAAGCTCATGGCCATAGAGGGGAAGCCCCGCCTCGAAGCGGAGGCTGTCCCGGCTTCCGAGGCCGGCGGGAAGAAGGCCGAACTCCTCCCCCGCCTCCATGAGGGCCTTCCATACCTGCCGCCCTTCATCCCAGGGGAAATAGATCTCGAAACCGTCTTCGCCGGTGTACCCCGTGCGGGAGACCAGGGACTTCACCCCTGCCACTTCGACATTCTCCACGAAACGGAAAAACCCGAGGGCCGAAGGGTCAAAGGAGGCCACCTTCTTCAGGATCTCCTCGGCTTTCGGTCCCTGGAGAGCAAGCTCGCTCAGGCGGGAGGAAAGGTCCTCCACCTCAACGCCCTCCCTCACATGGTCGGAAAGCCACTCCACATCCTTCTCCGCGTTCGACGCATTCACCACGAGGAAATAATCCTCCCGGGACTTCCGGTAGACGAGAAGATCGTCCACTACGCCGCCGTTGGGGTAGCAGAGGAAGGTATAGATAACCTGCCCGTCCTCCATGGCGGCGATGGTGTTCGTCACCATCCCCTCAAGCCATTCCTCCGCCTTTGGACCCTTGACGCTTACCTCCCCCATATGGGAGACGTCGAACAGCCCCGCTGCTGTCCGGACCCTCTTATGTTCCTCGATGATTCCGGAACCATACTGGACGGGCAGCTCCCAGCCGCCGAAGTCCACCATCTTTCCGCCCGCTGCAATGTGATCATCGTAAAAAATCGTCCGCTTCACTGCGCCACCTTCCTTTCCTTTACACCAGACGGCTCCATTCTTTTTCTATCCACGAAGCCGTGTCCTCCACTTCCCGGGGAATCTCTTCTCCAAAGGGTTTTCGGAGGGCCTCTCCCAGGGCGCTTCCGTCAAGGGGAATTCCCTCTAGGTACCCGCCGAGTTCGGCAATGATTTCTCCCCTCATGCCGTCGGAATAGACCTGGCAGCCGGCTATCCGCCCCTCCAGAATGGAAAACCCGAGTTCCATACTCCCCCATTCAAACCGGCGTTCCACCGTGAGGTCAAAACAGGGGGAGCGGCCGTAGATCCAGTCTCGGCTGCTGTACTTGTTCAGCAGGAACTGAAACCCCCCGTCATCAAGCATATCGCACAGATCGATGGGCTCTCCCCTGCCTCCGTACTCGTCGAGAAAGGCCGCGGCGATGGCGTTTTTAACCCCATCCACTGTAATAGAATTTTGAAACTCCCTGAGGTTGGCCACCCTCGACCGGACCGAGTCAATCCCCTTCCCTCTCAGTTTCGCCTCGGAGGGCTGAAGATAGCGGCTCATCCGGTCAATATTACCATTAATGAGGATCGAGCCATGGTGGAACCTTCCGGCCTTTCCAGAATAGTAGGCATTGCCCGAGACCTTGCGGTCATGGACGGAGATATCGTTTCTACCCGTGCGGACGGCGGAGATTCCGAGAAATTGCAGGGCCCGGATCAGCACTTCCGTCTGCCGGGAGACGTCGTAGTGTCTGGGGGAGGTAAGAAAGGTGAAATTGAGATTGCCAAGATCATGGTAGACGGCTCCCCCTCCCGAGAGTCTCCGGGCAAGGGACCCGCCCTCTTCCTCGAGAAGGGCGGTGCGGCATTCCTTCCAGGCGTTCTGGTTTCTGCCTATGACCACTGTGTGCTGATTGCGCCAGAGATATAAAATGATGCCCCTGTCCGAGGCAAGGGGAAGCATGTTTTCCTCGAAGGCAAGGTTGATCCAGGGGGATACATAGGGAGATCCGGCGATGAATGTTTCGACTGCACCCATGGGAATCACCTCCTTTTCCCGTTTTTCCCGGCGACTGCCCGTCTGAGGGCTGAAGTTCTTTCGCCTCGGCCGAGGGGATCAGCACCCCTTCGAAACGCCCCTGAATGCCCCCTGCGTAGTCAATCAAAGGGCAGCTTTTTCCTTTCCTCATACTACTTCGAGGGGGTTTTAATGTAAAGCGGTCGCCATTCTTTCGGTGACATAAACAATGAGAAATCAACGTTTTTTGTGGATATATTCCCCGTGCCCCCTTCTGAAAGAAGTATGATTATTCGGAGGAGTAATCAGGAGGAGGAACTTTTCTCCTGTTTTCGGTGTCCTCAGGGTTTTTTGCCGCCATTTCTGTATATTTGTTGACACTTTTTTCTCCAGCCCTTATCATCATTAGGCAGAACTCTGCAAAAACAAAATCCCACAACAGGAGTGTGAAGAAATGAAAAAGCGTGTACTTCTCGCTGCAGCACTTGTGCTCGTTCTTACCCTGAGCGGTTCGGCCTTCGCCGCCCGCCCCGATCAGCTTCGCTTCATGGCAGGCCCTCCGGGGGGCAACTGGTTCGCCCTTGGCGGAGCCCTGGCCGACCTCTGGACAGCAAAGCTCATCCCCACGACAAGCATCACCGGCGGTGCCGTGGCGAACATCATCAATGCGGACAAGGGCAAGGGGGAACTCGGGTTCTCCAACACCTCCATGGTGGCGGTTGCCCAGAAGGCAAGCGACGCCCCCTTCAAAGAGCCGGCGAACAACGCCGTCATCATGGCAAACCTCTACACCCAGTACACCTACTTCATCGCCCGCAAGGATTTCGTCGAGAAGAACGACATCAAATCCCTGGACGACCTTATCGCCAAAAAGATCCCCACCCGGTTCGCCACGCTGAAGACCGGAACGGGGTCTGAGTTCATCGTCAACGGCACCTTCAAGGCCGGCTTCGGCATCCCCGACTATCGCAACACCCTGAAGGAGTGGGGCGGATCGGTGGAATACGCTTCCTATTCCGGCGGAGCGGACCTCCTGGCGGACAACCATCTCGACGTCTTCGCCTTCTCCGTGGGCAAGATCGCCTCCATCGTCATGCAGATAGAAAGCCAGACGGACATCGTCCTCCTGGGGATGGAGCAGTCCACCCTCGACAAGATTGGCGAGGCCTACGGCACGGTCACCTTCACCGTCGACCCCGGAATCTACAAGACCGTGACGGAAAAAACCCCCACTGTCAAAGTCGTCGGCGACTATACCTGCATCGTGGTACAGAACGACCTCGACGAGCAGCTCGTCTACGACCTCTGCAAAGTGATGTACGAAAACCAGGAAGACCTTTCCAAGGCGGTTGTGGACATCAAGGAACTCAACCCCGGAATGGCCGTCCCCGCAGCGCCCATCAAGACCCACCCCGGCGCGGTACGGTACTGGAAAGAAGCGGCGGCAAAGAAATAGCCCCTACAGAAGAGGTTTAGGAAAGGCGGGCCGCACCTGCCCGCCTTCGTTTTTTGAAAAAGAGCGGGACACCGCTCCGTTAAAAAAAGCTGCATCCGCGGAAGGGAGCCGTTTTGATGAGAAGATTGGAAGGCATCGTTAAAAAAGGTTTTTATCTCTATGTTCTGGCCATGGGGCTTTTTCATTTATATACGGCTGTCTTCGGGTCTTTTGAGGCATACCTTCAGAGGGCCATTCATCTCACCTGGGTTCTTCCCATGTGTTTTATTCTCTATTCCTTCAAACCCCATAAAAAAGGCGACCCCTTTGAGACCTCTGTTCCATGGTACGACTGGCTTTTTGCCCTTTTATCCACCCTTCCGGGTCTGTACATCATTCTGAGCTACGACGAGATCATGATGCGCATGCAGGGAGTGGACGACCTCACCACCCTCCAGCTCGTCCTCGGAACAATGCTGATAGTGCTTCTTCTCGAGGCGACGAGGCGCATCGTGGGGCTACCCATCGTCATCGTGGCGGTTGCCTTTACGGCCTACACCTACTTTGCCGACGCTCCTTTTTTCCCTGACATGCTCAGAGGAGTTCCTACGGAATTCTCCCGCCTCATCGAGGGGATGTACCTTACTGACGAGGGGATCTTTTCCTCATCCCTCGGGGTCTCGGCGACCTTCGTCATGATCTTTCTCATCTTCGGAGGCTTTCTTGAAAAAAGCGGCGTGGGGGAGTATTTCATGGAGTTCGCCCAGGCCTTCACGGGAAAGGCTCCCGGCGGACCGGCCAAGATCGCCGTCCTCAGCTCCGCCCTCTTCGGTTCGATTTCGGGATCGGCTGTGGCGAACGTCTACGGTACTGGGTCCTTCACCATACCACTCATGAAGCGCATCGGCTACAAACCCTTCTTTGCCGGGGCCGTTGAAGCCGTAGCCAGTACGGGCGGACAGATCATGCCCCCTGTCATGGGAGCCGGGGCTTTCGTCATGGCGGCCCTTCTCGGCGTTCAGTTCAACACGATCATGATCGCGGCCATCCTTCCCGCTCTGATGTACTATGGAACAGTCCTCCTGATGGTCCATCTCACCGCTCTGAGAGACGGCCTTCAGGGGCTTCCCGCCGATG
Source organism: Synergistaceae bacterium (assembly GCA_022837505.1). Taxonomy (GTDB): domain Bacteria; phylum Synergistota; class Synergistia; order Synergistales; family Aminobacteriaceae; genus JALHFZ01. Next base: position 13,905 of record JALHFZ010000005.1, on the reverse strand, counting down.
AGCTTCCCTCCATCCGATCGGTCATGAAGAAACTCTATATGATGTCTCCCATCGTCCTCCTGGTCTACATGCTGCTCGCTGGCTATACCCCCATGTACGGCGCAATCGCCGGCATTACCCTCGCCTGGGCGGTCTCCCTCATCAACCCAGCCAACAGGATGGGTCCCCGGGAGATATTGCAGGCCATCCACGACGGTTCGGAAAACATACCCCTCATCGCCACGGCCTGCGCCTCCGCAGGACTGGTCATAGGCTCCGTCGCTCTCTCGGGAATCGGGTTCAAATTCGTCGGCGCGGTGATCACCCTCTCGAGGGGAATTCCCTTCATAGCCCTCATTCTCATCGCCATCGTCTCACTGATCCTCGGGATGGGCCTACCCACCACGAGCGCCTACATCCTCGGAGCGGCCCTCGGCGTCCCCGCCCTGGCGAAAATCGGCATCATGCCCCTGGCGGCCCACCTCTTCGTCTTCTACTACGCCATCATCTCGAACATTACCCCGCCGGTAGCCCTTGCAGCTTATGCCGCCGCCTCCATCGCGGGGGCCAACCCCAACCGGACGGGATTCGCCGCCTGCAGGCTCGGCATCCTGGCCTTCATCGTCCCCTTCGCCTTCTGCTATGACCCGGGCCTTCTGCTCAAAAGCTCACTCCTCGGCAACCTCACCTCCATCATCAGCGGAACCACAGCCCTGACCGCCCTCGGATTTGCCATGGCTGGGTACGCGAAGGGGAGACTCTCATCCTTCTACCGCCTTGCCTTCGGAATGCTCGGCCTTCTGGCCCTCTACAATAACCGAACCGTCTCTCTGGCTGCCGCGGCGGCCACCCTGGGGCTGTTCCTTATTTCGGGAAGAAATAAAGGGAAGACCGGGGGGGGAACCGGGAAGGTCTGACGAGGGGAAGGGCCTTCGAAATTTTCAACTCTCTGCAAAAACCTTTACCGGGAAAAACTTTTCAAGCCTCTGCAGGAACATGCAGAGGCTTTTGGCTTTACATTCAGGCTGCGTATGCCCTGGCATTATTCAAAATCAAGATTATAAAGGTCCTTCATTACGTAAAAATGAGGGCAATAAACACAAGGGCTTCTTCGATCTCGCTCGCCGCGCCCAGGGTGTCCCCGGTGAAGCCGCCGATGCGCTTATAAGACCAGAAGGAAAGTAATCCTGCGGCTGCAAAAAGAAATGCTGCATAGATAGTTCCTCGCCAAAAACCGAAAAGAACCACTCCTGCAAGCAGGACCCACACCCCTGCCCAGATGGCAGGCCATGTTGTTTTGCCCCGGAGAAAGAGGGATGCCAGCCCCCCCTCCGGTCTGGCATAGGGTATAAGGGCCATGATTATAAGCTGCACACTTCTTCCCGCGAGGGGGGCGAAGAGCAGTCCCTTCCAGCGGAGAGAATCTGACAGTTCGGCCAGAGCGGTGACCTTGACGGCAAGCACGAAGGCCAGGGCCAACACTCCCATGGTGCCTATCCGGCTGTCCCGCATGATCTCAAGAACTCTTTCCCTCGGACGGGCGCTGAGAAAGCCGTCGGCGCTGTCGGCCAGGCCGTCGAGATGGAGTCCGCCGCTCAAAGTCGCGAGAAAGGCGATTGTAAGAAGGCTTCGCAGACCCACTGGGAATTCCAGAAAGGCGAGGACTCCGTCTCCCAGGGCAGCCAAGGCGCCCACCGTCAGCCCCACCAGGGGAAACCATTTCGGCGCCTCCTCAAAATCCCTCCCGGAAAGTTGAATTTTTACTGGAAGAACGGTCAGAAACTGAAAGGCTGCCAGGAGAGCTCTCATTCTCTTTTCCCCACCCCCGCATCATCAAGGGTCGCCATGCGGGTCAGTATACCCACCGCTGCGTCAACGAGATGCATCCCCAGAACTGCCCCCGTCCCCTCCCCGAGGCGAAGTTCAAGGTCCAGAAGGGGTTTTTTCCCTAGCTTCCCGAGGGCGGCGTCGTGCCCCGGCTCGGCGCTTCGGTGAGAGGCGATGATGTAGTCGGCTGCATCAGGACAAAGACCTATAGCCAGCAGGGCTGCGGCCGTTGAGATAAAACCGTCCACGAGAACCGGCTTCCGCCGGGCGGCAGCGCCGATGATCAGCCCGGCGATGGCGCCGATCTCAAACCCTCCCACCTTGGCAAGCAGATCCATGGGGTCTTGCGGGTTCGGCCTGTTGGAAGCGATGGCCCCTTCCACCACGAGAGCCTTCCGCCGACGGGCTTTTTCGTCAATCGTCGTTCCGCATCCTGTCACGAGATCAGGGTGAACACCGCAGAGTACAGAGACTATGGCGCTGCTCGCCGTGGTGTTGCCGATCCCCATCTCACCCGTCGCAAAGAGGTCAGTTGAGCCGGCCAGATCGGCAGCAACTTCGATGCCGGTTTCTACAGAACGGATCGCCTGTTCCCTGCTCATGGCCGGTCCTCGTGCCATATTCGCCGTGCCGGGAGCAATCCGGCGGGAGAGAATCGCCGAGCGGGCCGCAAGGTCCGTAAGATCCCCCGCCACGCCCACGTCCACCACCACAACTCTGGCTCCGGCCTGTTCCGCAAGGACGTTCACCCCCGCCCGCCCGTCCACGAAGGTGCAGATCATCTGGACTGTGACCGACTGAGGGAAACCGCTCACACCCTCGGCGACGACGCCATGGTCAGCGGCCATCACCACGACGGCCCGACGGCTGATCTGTGGCGAGAGGGAACGGGTCATTCCGGCGAGGTCCACGGCCAGATCCAGCAGCCGCCCCAGGGCCCAGGGGGGCATAGCGAGGGAAGCAATGCGATCTTTCGCCGCCTGCCGCCACTTCGGATCACTTTTCTCGATTCTGCAGATGGTTTCGGAGATAAGCCCTGATTCACAAAAATCCTCATTTTTGTCCGAGACGGGAGAAGATTTCTGAATATCTTTCTCAGGTTCAGCCTCACAGAATGTAATTTCAGATATGCTGTCGCTGTGAAAGGTCATTCGCAGTTCTTCCCGCTTTCAAGACGTCGTTCTTCGGCCAGGGCACGGAGGCAATCGACACACAGACAACCTTCAAAGCGATCGGCGATATAGGCCCGGTCTTCCGAAGAAAGCTCTACCGTCGCGCACTGACAGTGCTCTATATACTCATGCCCCCGGCAAAGAAAGGCACGGCCGCATCTTGGGCAGGGGAAGATCTTCCCATCAGTGTTTTCATTCTTAGTTTCATTCATTTTCTGTTCCCCTTTCCGAACTTTGCTTGATGGTCATTGTCAGGCCGCACACGGTAAGTATCACCCGGTCAGCCAGGGCGGCGACCTGTTGGTTCAGCCTTCCCGCCACATCCCGGAAACGGCGGGAGAGGGCGTCGGCGGGAACGATCCCCATGCCGATTTCATTTGTAACGAGAATGATGCGTTTAGCTTCGACTCTTGTCAGTGCGCGCAGCAGGTCGACACAGGGAGGGGACTCCTCGGTCGCCTCTCCGTCCTTGTGCATCAGGTTTCCGAGCCAGACCGTCAGGCAGTCGATCACCACGGCGGCTTCAGGGTCGCTCACGCTTAATAGGGCTTCCGCGAGGTCCAGGGGTGCCTCGATAGTCCTCCACTCTGGTCCCCTCTCCGAGCGATGACGGGCAATCCGCTCCCCCATTTCGTCATCGAAGGGTTCGGCCGTGGCGATAAAAACGCGCCGGGGGAATTCTTCCGCCAATCGCAGGGCCTCTCTGCTTTTTCCGCTGCGGGCGCCTCCGGTGATCAGGATCACTTCCGCCATGATGACATCCTTTCCGCGATGACGTTTATCGAGCGCTCGAAATCGTCCTTTCCGAAGATCTCCATGGTGAGTACCCGCTCCTCTTTCAGGGAGAGGCGGGCCGCAAGGTCCTCGAGAAGTCCCCCGGGCAGATGGCCCAGGTGGCAATGGTCCGTCCCCTGAGGATTAACGCCGTGAAGATGAAAGACCCGGGCTCTGTCCATCCACCGGTCAAGGTGGGCCTGCACATCTCGACTGTTCATGAGGAGGTGGCCGATATCGAGACAGACCGACAGGCTGAAGTCCTCCACAAGGCCTGCGACGTGCTGAAAATCATAATCGAGGGTCTCGATGCATATTTTGGAAGGCACAGGTCCGTTTGAGAGCAGCTCTGCCAGGGAGCACCGGTTCTGTTCGTTCCACCTTCCCATATCTTGACTGGGCAGTTCTGCCCGCCGGTCACCATGGAGGTGCAAAATCCAGGCGAAGGGGCCGACCGGGCTCATCCGCTCGATCACCCGGCGGCACTTGTTCACGGAGGCCACCCGTACCTCTTCGTCGGCGCTCCCCAGGGCTATGTCCAGAGGAAGGTGTACGGTATAGGTCAGACCAAACTCCCGTCCGATGGACGCCATTTCACTGACGTCTTCCGGCGAGGGCATGTTTGAGAACTCGTCCGATTCGAAGAGTACAAGCTCCAAGTCATCGACAAGGCTGCATAAATACCGAAGGTTTGGGAGGATATCGTCGGGAAGGATATAGGAGGTCGTTCCGAGGCGAAAGGGAAAAACTCCCTTGAGGCTGCGGGCAGGGCCTGTGCAGAGTCCTTCATGCTGATTCGTCTTATTCGAAAGAATTTCTCCCGGGAGAAAGGTATGGTCCGGCACTGGGTCTTCAATTCCAGACGTCAAAGATCATCTTCGCGGCGCTTGAAATTACCATGACGGCCAATATCCACCGGATCACCCGGTTGCCCTTCGCCACGGCGAACTTCGCCCCGATGACCGCGCCTATCATGCTTCCCGCCGCAAGGACGAGCCCGACCGGGATGTCCACGAGGCCGTTTTTATAGAAAATCGCCAGGCTGATGATATTGTACAGACCCACTATCACCATCTTTATGGCGTTTCCCCTGACCAGGTCGGTTCCCGCAGCGAGGGCAAGCCCCCAGGTGAGGAAAAACCCGACCCCGGCCTGGATAAACCCTCCGTAGATGCCTATGGCGAAGAAAATCGAAACCATAGCGCTCTTCGACAGGCGGGTCTCATGCTGCTCCTCCCACATTTTCGGCTTGAACACCAGGAGTACCGCCATGAGGGATATGAGTACCGCAACGGAAATGTTCAGATGCTGACGATCGATATTGATGGCCAGGAAAGTCCCCAGAATTGAGCCGAGGGTTGTTATTCCCGCGAGGGGAAGGGCCGTCCGCAGGGAAAGGACGTTTTGTCTCCGGTAGGTCTCAGCGCCGGCAAAGCACTGAAGAACCACGGCGATCCGGTTCGTCCCGTTGACAAGGGCCACATCCATCCCAAGAAATGAAAGAAAGGGAAGGACGAGCAGAGATCCTCCTCCCCCTATGGTGTTGAAGAACCCCGCAATGATCCCGACAAAAAAGATCCCTGTCCATAAAAATAACGAAAAATCCACGAACCTACCACGTCCTTACATAAGATGAAGCCTGGGAACAGTCTCAGGCAGGCTGTTTTCCCCCAAGGAAATCCAGGAATTCCGCTGCGGCCTGAGCCGCCTCTTCGAAAAAGATCTTCCCCTTCTCAGGGGTCGCCAGGTGGGGCTGCCCCACATGCCCCGAGGCATTGAACCTGTTGAAGGTATAGAATGAGATGTATTTCTTTTTTCCTGCCAGGTCAATCTCGTTGTAGGGGTCGGACGGCGCCGGGTCGCACTCCTCAATCAACGAGGGAACCACAAGGTCCGGCCTCAGGTGCATCATCAGGGAAGTCTCAAACTCTCCCCCATGGGATGTCCCCCCCATGGGGGATTCCCTCACCCTGGCCAGTGCGTCCCCGATGAGGTCCCAATAGGTGAAGAGGGCCAGATCAAGTTTCCCCTCGTACTCTTCCCCCACCTCGTTCACCGCCGAGTGGAGGGCAGCCGTGTTTCCTCCGTGGGAGTTCATGACAGCCATTTTACGGAAACCGTTGGCCGCCGCGCATCCGCACAGGTCTTTGCACAGATCGGTGAGTACCCTCTGGCGGAGGGTAACATAACCGGGGGCGAATTTATGGTGAGGAGAATAGCCGTACCGCACCGGAGGCATCAGTACGACAGTATGCTTCGCTCTCCGGGCCGCCTCCGTCAGGACCTCCTCCCCGATATAGCCGTCCGTCCCCACGGGCAGATGGTTCGAATGCTGCTCCGTGGAGGAAAAATTCACCGCCACAACAGCACTTTCCCTCAAATCGTCAAATTGGTTCTTCGTAAGCTCCGTCCAGTGTACGATCATTATCCTCACTCATCCTTCAATAATTATTCATTTCATACCTTCAAAACCTTAGCTGTTCGCTGAGAAAACTCAAACTGAAGCAACAATACCCTTCCGTAACCCCTTTGTCCAATCAGCTCAACAGGCCTGAATCTTAATGTATGAGGGATAAAAGATGGCTACAGATTCTTTAGAACCTCACGCAGAAAATCAAAGCCTATCCTCTCCTGCTCAAGGCGAACGCGGTCACCCAGGGTATTCCGGCGAAGCTCATCGTAGAGGGATGATTCAGCCGGGTCCAACCGCCCGAGGGTGCCCCTTTCAGGCCGGTCTTCAACTCCCCAGAGGGAGCGATGGTCGAGAAGGGTCTGCCTATCCATGAGGAAGGAAGTGACCCGGGGGAAAAAGCCCCGCAGCTGGTTGAGGATGCAAAAGCCGTGGGTATCGATATCCCCCCAATAGTAGAGCTCCTTATGCTGCAGCCAGGAGGCGTCAGCGAGATTGTCAAAGCCGTACCCTCCGCCGAAGATCACCATCCCCTCATCCACATTCGGAAAGGCCAGAAAGTTGATTTCGTTTTCGGTGATGAAGACCTTCGTTACCGGCAACGCAAGGGAGGAAAAGGCGTCCTGGGTCAGGGTGATATCCTGGTCGGCTTCTGCCGGAAGGAGCGCAATGTTCGGGTCCAGAATACGGAAGCGCACTCGCAGCGGTCGATCCAGAAAGCCATAGCGGCGGCAGAAACCGGAGACGCCCCTGTGGGCGGAGTCGACGGCCTCCCCGGGAAGAACCAGGTCGAGCAGCTCCGCAAGCACCCCCCGATGTCCTTCAATCAGCTTGGTATGAACTCCCGGCAGATCGATCTGGCGCAGGTAGATGCCGGGGCGGGGGTGGCTGAGCAGCCATGTTGCAACCGCCAGCAGGCGCGGCCAGTCTTCGGCCAATTCCAAAGCCCGCAGGGGGCGCTTCGCCAGCCAGGGGATCACTTCGGGGCGTTCCTTCCGGGTCAGTTCGACCAGGGCCGAAAACTGCCCCGCCGCCCTGCCTTTGCCGATCATCTCCAGGCCATCCTCAAGGGTATCAATCCAGATTTCCGAAGGGATCTCGTTGGCTCCGAGGACGGGGTGGTTCACCCTTCGCCAGACGATCCGGTACAGCCCCGAGGCTTTCGACAATCGGGCAATCCAGCCGCGCGCCTCGGAAAACCCATCGCTCAGATCCCGTGAGGCGGGGGCCTTAAGACTGAGCCGCCTGGGAAAGACCGGTTCGCCCCCGGACAAGGGTGCGAGCAGCAGGCCGCGCTCCCAGAGTTTTTGCACCTGTGCTCTGAGGTCAGCCGGAGTCGTCCACTTCATCTCCGCATCCTTTGCCTCTCGGCCCGGTATTCCTCAATGCTCAGGTTGCGCAGGACGGAGCTGCGGCCGTCCTCGTTGTGGACAAAGCCGACACTTGAGACAAAGGGCTCGATGATATGGATCTTCTGCAGGGGGGTAACGATCAGAAGCTGAAGATTGAGGAGGGCGAAAAGCTTCAGGCCGTACCTGGCCGATTCATCGGAGCCCCGGCCGAAGGCTTCGTCGATGGCCACAAAGCGGAATGAGCGGGAACGCACTGCCCCCCATTCCAGACCGAACTGATAGGCGAGGCTGGCCGCAAGGACCGTATAGGCTAGTTTTTCCTTCTGGCCCCCTGATTTTCCTCCGGAATCGGCATAATGCTCATACTCGCTGCCGTCCTCCCGCCAGCGTTCACTGGCTGCGAAGACGAACCAGTTGCGCACGTCGGTCACTTTGGATGTCCAGCGCCGGTCGAGCTCCGAGAGCTCCTCCCGGCCGAGGAACCGCTCGATGATTCGTTTGACCTGAAGAAATTTCGCCTCCGAATACTGGGCGTCCCCCGACCCTGTGAGGGCCCCTTCCGTGCAGGCCCGGAGCTCGGCCTGGAAATCACGGATCTCGGCGTCGAGGTTCGTCCGGGCCTCAAGGGTAATATAGCGCCCCTGATTGTAATCGATCCGCGTGAGGGATTCGTTGATCCGGGCGATGCGCTCTTTGATGGTCTCCCGCTCCCGGGCAAGCTGGGATTGAAAATTCGCCACCTCCCGGATGGTGTTCTCATTCAGGAGTTCCTTGAAACGCCCTTCAAAACGGGGGAGGTCGTCAGCCCTGAGTTGATCGAGCATCCCTTTGAATTCTGTTCCCGCTGCAATATGGACATCCACATCCCGGGTTTCGAGGGGCCATTCCTTTTTGTATTCGGCCATCCCCCGAATGATCTTTTCAGCCAGCCGCTTTACCCTGTGATCTTCTGCGTCGATCTTCGTCTGCAGCCAGTCGCGCATATCCCGTTCACGATTGTCGCAGGATTCCACCGTGAGCGGCTGACTTCCGGGGGCTTCCCCCCGCAGCTCCTCCAGCAGAGAAAATCGCCCCCCGGCATCCTCGGGGGCCTCAGCCACGAGGGATTGTGCGAGCTGCTGCAGCTCTTTTCCGTCGCTGATCTTCTGTTCGGTCTTGGAGCGTTTGTCGTTACGGTCCCTGAGCTGGCGCTCCGTTTCCGTCAGCTCGGCTTCGAGGTCGGCCAACCGGGCTGTGAGAGTTTTGAGCAGATCGGAAGAGGCCTCAAGCTCCTCCTTCTCTTTTTCCAGTCTGGATATATCGACCGCAAGGGGCCTCCAGTCAAGGTCCCGAAACTCAGTGTACTCCCCCAGTTTCGAGAGGATGGACAGCCTCTCTCTGAGGGCTGACTGTTCCTTCTGAAGGGCTCTGATGCGGCCGTCAAGCTCTCCGAGGGAGATCTCCCGCCCTTTGGCTTCCTTCTCCAGTGCGGCGATTTTCTCCTCGTTGCTCCACCCCAGGACATAGCGGCGGCGATCATCGAGAGGGTACCGGTCATCCTTTTCATGGCGCTCCCCTGCCCCCTTTATCTGCCCTGTCCGGGTGACTGCCCGGACCTCCCGGCGGAACTGCTCCTGGGTACGACAGCAGGCCAGATCATAACGGTGGGCGATCTCCCCTTCCAACCAGCGGTAAAAGGGCGAGTCGGGCTTAATCTGCACTTTGGCCACAAGGGAATCGGGATGGAGAGACCGCAGGTCGCTGCGGGTTCCCTCACGAACCCGGAAGTAGACCAGCTTTCCCTTCAAATGGGTGCGGTCGACCCATTCAGCCACCTCGCCGTACAGGCGGTCCGGAACAAGAAGGGACAGTCCGAAGCCGCGGAGCAGCCGTTCGATGGCCCCCTCCCAGTCACGCTCCGCCGGGCGAACCTGAAGCAGCTCCCCGGCAAAGGGCATCTCTTTTTCTGCCAGATTCAGCCCATGGCAGAGCTGGCGGCGAAGGGCTATCTGTTTTTCGTCGATATTGCTGCGGCGGGCTTTCAAGCCTGTGATCTCTTTTTTCAGTTGGTCGTATTCGGCCCGTCCCTGGGCGAAGAGGACACCCTCCTCATTGAGATCGTTCTGTGCCAGGGCTTCCGCCTCTTCTTCCCGTTCCCGCCACACCGCGGCCTCAGACCGCTGGCGAAGAAATTCGTCCTCCTCCAGCACCTTTCCGGTGATGAAGGGCTGAAGGGGCGGCCGATAAAGGGGTCTCTCGAAAGGGAGATCGACAGTCGCCGCCGTGTCGTCAAGGGGCATGAAGTCCCCCCGGGGAAAGCCCTCCCGCAAAGCCAGAGCGTGATTTTCGACGCTGTGGAGAATATCCATGATGCGCCGGTTTTCCAGCCAGGCCTGGTCGTCAAGAAAGCGGCGGAGCTGTTCGGAGAGCTTGGCCACAGTTCGCTGGGTGTATTCCCCCGCTTCAAGCCAGTCGTAGTGCACCCGCTTCAGACGGGCTTCGGGCCCGAGGGCAAGGATCGGGGGAAGGGAGAGCACCTCCTCCAGCAAGCGGCTCAGTTCTTCCTGCCGGGATTGGGACATCAGAAAATCCCAGAAGGCCCGGAAGCTTTTTCCCTGGTCCGAGTCGGCGATTGCGTCCCGCTCACCCATGATCTCCTCGAGAAGCGCCCCCTTGGCCCCCTCCCAGAGGGCGATCCGTTCGCGTACCCTCCGGTCGAGCTTTCGGAAGTTGTGTTCCACCTCCCGAAAATCGGCCAGCAGCTCCCGGGCCATCTGAAGGAACTGCTGAAAACGGTCTTTCAGAGCGGTGGCATCTAAAAACTGAATATCCCCCGCCTCAATGCGGGCGATTTCCTCGTCGATATCGCCGCGGCGTTTTTGCAGTTCGGCGATCCGCACCTGGGGGTCGGTCTGACTCCCCTGGCTCATCTGCCGCAGCAGCTCGAAGAGGGTGAGGAGGCGCGACTCGGTGCCGACAAAGGCTCGTTCGGTCAACCCCTCAAGCCAGGCCAGGGCCTTTTCCGCCGCCGGAGCCAGGTCAAAATGAGGCTCGTCCGTCCCCGGCGGGTAGAATTTCCGCAGCCACCCCTTCTCGTTATCGGCCCAGTCGTTCAGATAGCTCTGGGCCGTGCCGGGAAAGGCCTCTGCGCCCAGCTGTTCTCTGAGAGCGAAGAGTTCGTCCTCCAGCTTCTCCGCCAGATCGGCCTGGGGAAGGTTCCTCGCATTCGGCAGGATAAACACCCGGTGGAGAAAACCGGCTATCAACGGGGCATGACTGGCGCACAACAGACGCCAGGCTGGGTGGTTCCGGCGGAGAACTTCTAATGTGGAATAGTCAAGAGTCATGCCGTCATCCTCAGTTTACTCGCTGCCGTGCAGGGCCTGCGGTACAGCCTCCCGGGAAAAAGTATCTGTTCTCCCGGCACGTTCCCTCTCAAGAAAAATTTCTTTTCAGGGTTCTTCAGCCTTTATAGGTATCTAAAAAATCAAAAAGCCTGTCAACGTCGCTTGTGTTGTTGTAAAAATGAACCGAGACCCTTATTTGATTTCCTGAGGCGACGTGGGCTCTGATTCCGTTTTCCCTCAGAATACCGTCGTTCAGCCTCCACTCCGGCGGATATTGTATATAGGTGATTCCCGACCTGTTCTCCTCCTGAAAAGGACCGACGACTCCGATGTGCCTTGCATCCTCCACTTTTTTATAAAGGTAGCGGGTCAGGCCGAGAATATATTCCTCCGTCTCCTTTTTGCCGAGAGAGAGGTAGTTTTCAAGGGCCTCCTTCATTCCATGGAGCCCTATCCAGTTCAATCCCCCCATCTCGTATCTTCTGGCGGATTCATCGAGGTCAAATCGGATTCTTGAATGGTCGAACCGGTCTTTGTTGCCCACCCAGCCGGCGTACTGCTGATCTATCCCCTTCATCAGCTCCCGGCTGACATATCCGAAGCCGATTCCGAAGACGTTGTTGAGCCATTTGTAGCTGGAGACAGCCAGAAAATCTATGTTCATGGCCTGTACGTCTATCTCGAGGGCACCGATGCACTGAGTAGCGTCCACGGCAAGGTAAATATTATTTTCCCGGCAGAATGTGCCGATCCGCTTCAGGTCATGGCGAAAGCCGCTTGTATTCTCAACAGCGCACAGAGAGAGAGCGAAGGTCTTTTCATCCACCAGACTGATCAGGGTTTCCCAGGGAACCTGCCCGCCCGCTGACTTCGCTATCCTCGTCTCTATTCCCTTGCCGGCCTGGTTCATCCATGTATAGGGGGTCGACGGAAAGGACAGGTCCGTCGTGATGACATTCGCCCCTTCTTCCGGCTTCACACCGGTCGAAAACACATTCAGAATGGCCGAGCAGTTATCAGCGTAGAATATCTCGTCTTCACCGGCGTTTATCGCCTCGCCCACAAGAGATCGTGCGTCATCCGCAAACTTCCAGTTTGCCTGGTAATCGGGGATATCCATCCCCTCCCGGTACCTCTTTTCGAGAAAGCCCGACATGCTGTTAAAGCTTTCCTCGGAGATCAACCCGGTCGTTGCCGTGTCGAGATAGGCGTATTTTTCAAGTACGGGATACTTCCCTCTGGCCTCGGTAAATTTGGTGATGCTCATCTTCAGTCACCTCTCAGGATTGTAATGGGGTATCGAGTGGAGGATTCAATCTCATGCTCAGGCTTCATGCCTGATTTTTCTCCTGGAATACTCCACTTGAAGCGGGACTCCGCAATTCCAGAAGTTCACCCATAATGCCGCTTTTCGCCTTGGCCGAGTTGTCATCTTTCGTATTGCTCACTTCTTCCTTCAGCAGGCGCTCCAATATCACCCCTGATGAATGAAATGGGCGTTCAGGGTTTCGAGGTTGGCAAGGCAGACAAGCTGGGATACATTGGCTTCGTCGCGAATATTGCCATCTTGGTAAGGTTTTTCGTCCCGCCATTGTTTTGCGGTTTTGCCGAAGAGTGCCATATTCAGCAGATCCGCCTCACTGGCATATATAAAATTAATCTGTTGAGATGACAGCTCGGGCGGAATCAGTTTCGCCTTGATTGCATCGGTGCCGGAGTTCTTGCTCTTTAAGTCGCTGAAATTCCTTGATCAGGTAGAGTTTAAATTGAGGAGATATCCACGAGGCAAATTCAAAGGCGATATCCTTATGAGCATATGTACCGCCATAGCGGCCTGCCTTTGCGATGATCCCAACCGAGCCGGTCTTTTCCACCCATTGCTTAACCGAAAGGACGAAGCGGTTCAAACCAGCCTGATTTTTAATTCCCTCGAATTCGGGGGAATTAAAACCCGGGTTGTAGATTTCTTCCCATATACCCAGGAACTCTATGGTGTTTTTGTTCCGAAGCCATTTCTCAATCAGTGCCAGTCCGTTTTCAATGTCTCGCACCATATCGGTCAACGAAATATAATCCTGTCCGTTTTTTTGAAAAACGCTGATCTGACTGCCTTGTACGGTCAGTTTGAGTTTTTTTCCGGTCATTTTGCTCCTGCTTCCTTACTCAAGTAGATTCTGCTACTGATGCGATTTCATCCATAATTACAATTTAATGTTCGATTTAGTGGACATTTTTGACCGTCTCTGTAAATTATCCGGTGTCATTGCCCTACTGTTTTGTCTCAATTACTGATACACCGTCAATTCGCGGAAGCTGTTGAACGCAAAGTACCCAACGTATAATTATGAGTCTCATTATAGCAGTTCGCGATTTATGGTGAAAAAAGATATATATCATTTATTTCAAATTTTCTGATACGTTATGCTTGGGACTAGTACGCAGACCCCATGAAAGTCAGCAAAAAAGAGCAGTAAAGGAACGACATTTTCTCAGCCTCTTCGGTAAGTAAGAGCGTGACCAAAAAACGAGGATGACAGACCATGGCATGAAGAATTTATAGAAAATAGAAGTGATACTGGAGCCAGGGTTGATACCCTGGCAGCGAGCCAAGACACCGGTAATATAGAAAAAAGAAAACCAGTCCAATAACCCTCAGTTAGTGGACTGGTTCGTCTTTTTTATAATTGGTGGAGGGAACGACGACCTACCGCAAAACAGTCTCAAAGCCCGCGCTCCTCGTAACTGCTTGATATTAAACACAGAAGTCATCTCCCACAACCACTTCCCGACAACCTGACCAGAGAAACGATTTTCTCACCCGATTTCCCGGCACCGGACGAGGGTAACGGGTTTACAGTAAAACCGGATACCTGGCGTTGAGCCGCAACAACTTCGAATCCGGTTTTCGGACGCCGGTTCGGTGGGTCTCCGCTACAATAACGGACAGCAGACTAAGGTAGTCTAACCCGAAGGAGAGGAGACCTTACGTGCATGTCCTTAACGAGACGGAAATATGACGAGGAGAACGCTGTCAAACTGAGCTATGCGAGCCCGAAGCCGGTCAG
>JALHFZ010000165.1 GCA_022837505.1 Synergistaceae bacterium | reverse complement strand
CGAATCCATAGAACTTATGCGGGATATGGGAATTGAACCCATCATGGCCGAGGCCATAGTGAAACGCCTGAAGAAGTCCGCGGCCCTCGGCATGAGGGAAGAACTCGGCGGAATCCCTCCCAAGACCCTTGAAGAAGTGTACGAAATCTGGAGGCAAAAAAACCATTCCTGACAGAACCTTTAATCCGGAGAAAAGGAGTTTTGACATGTCCGCAGGTTTTCGGGTATTTCTGAAGAGAAATCTTCCGCCAAAAGAACTCGTAGAGCACTTCCGTTCCATCCCCGCGGCGAATATCGCCGACTGCATGGGGCGGCAGAATGCCATGTTTCCTGAGATACGCCTTATGACGAAGCCCGGCGGTGGAAATATGGTCGGAGTGGCCCTGACGGTCAAGACCAGATGCGGGGATAACCTCATGATCCACCAGGCCCTCGATATGGCCGGAGAAGGGGACATTCTCGTCATCGCCAACGAGCAGGGAAGGGAGCGATCCCTTCTCGGAGAGATCATGTACCGCCAGGGAGAGCGGAAGAAGCTCGCCGGGATCGTCCTTGACGCCCCCATCCGCGATTCCCTCGAAATCTACAGCGGTGCCCTTCCTCTCTACGCGACCGGCTCCACGCCGGGCGGTCCATATAAAGAGGGGCCTGGAGAGGTGAACGTCCCGATTTCCTGCGGAGGAGTCTCTGTCTCCCCAGGGGACATCATCGTCGGAGATGCCGACGGAGTGATTGTCATCCCCAGGCTCGACGGGGAAAAAATCCTTGAGCTTGCCCTTGCCTTTCAGAAGAATGACCAGCGGAAGCTTCAGTCGGCCATTGACGGCACAGCGGACAGAAGCTGGGTTTTGACGCAGCTTCATGAGAAGAAGTGTGAAATCGTGGATGGCCTGTACGGGCAGTAAAAGCGGGCAAGAGAGCGGCAGAAGGTATTTTATTTCCGGATGAACCGGAAGAAGGAGGAAGAAGAATGAAGTTGAAAAGAAACGCTATTGCGCTCCTGATCGGAATCTGTGTTCTGTTTGCAGCAGTCCCTGCCTTTGCGGATGATGTTTTTGTCAGGATCGGCACGAGCAGCGTGGGAGGCGGTTTTTACCTTATCGGAAACACCATCGCCCAGCTCGGCACCGAGAAGATGAAGGACATCAATTTTACGGCAGTGACAGGCGGGTCCATCAAGAACTGCATCAACCTGGGCACGAAGGACATGGAACTCGGGATGGTTCAGTCCTCCACGGTGAATGACGCGTGGAACGGAACCGGTTCCTTCAAGGAACCCATCAAAACCCTGCGGTATGTTACCGCGATCTACCCAATGCCCGCCCACATTCTGGTGAACCTTAACGCTGGAATCAAGACCATCGCCGACTTCAAGGGCAAAAAGGTCGATTTCGGCTCTGTGGGTCAGGGGATCGAAGTAAATACCAGGGAGCTCATGTCCGTCTTTGGTCTCAAGGATGAAGACGTTACGGTCGAGCGTTTCGGCCGGTCCGAAGTGGCAGAAGCCCTTGACGTCGTGGAAGGAACGCTGGGTGCTGTAGAGGAAACCTTGGGCGACTTGACGGAGGTAGACTCAGAAATTCAAGGAGATAACATCGCGGATACCATAAACAACCTGTTCGGGAAACTTCCTGCGCTTGAAATAATCGTAGGCGCAGGTACTATATCGATTGGTCAATACGCCTTGCACAACATGGTACCGGGAGATGTCTTTTACTTTACCTCCTGGAGCGGCAACAAGTTCAGTGACCAGCCAAGTGACGACGGGCATGTCTTTCTGGTAAAGCATAGCGGAGACAA
>JALHFZ010000164.1 GCA_022837505.1 Synergistaceae bacterium | reverse complement strand
GGGCCGGACGCATTTCCTGCTCAAAATACATACGTTGAACTTTCTCCAACGGCTGAAACATGACGAGCACCTCCAAAGATTTATTGTTCGGTCCTTTTTTCAATAACGAGGCTGGTGATAGAATCTGTTATTTTGACCGGAAAGAGAAGCGACGACAGGATGCGCCTCGGAGAAAGGCTGGTTGAAAATTGTACTGAATAAGGTTTGTACCCTGACCCGGTTAACCGGAGCTTCGCCTTCCATTCCGCCTTCTCAGCCCTTCCCGCGAAGAGCAGTTGGGCTATGCGGGGCTCCCGGGGAATTTCCTTTCCGCCGAGCGGCTGAGTCAAATGGCAGAGCTTCATCAAAACCCAGAATCTTGATAGTACCCCCGGGTTTGTGTCCTGAGAAGGGAATCCATGAAATGCAGGACGAACTTTCCTTCTCCAGTCGATCCAGAGAAAACCCCAGAGAAGTTCCTCAATCAGGGCATCGTTTGTCTGCTTTTCAAGAAAGGGAACTATATCCTTCGGGGTGAGAGAACAGACCCCTTCTCCCGGAAATTGCTTCACGCTGAGGCGTCCGGCGTCGAGCTGTCTGCGCATGAGAAGGCGGCACAACCTTTCTTCAAGGCTTATGCCGTACCAGCACCGGCGGCTTTCTGACGACCATGCGTATGGGTTCCGGGGATCGACCCCGCTGAGATAGGTTCTGAGGGGGCCGACTTTACCTGAACACCCTATGGAGGACAATGCCCCGGAAAGCATGACCTCCGGGGTTGAGCCACCGCCCCCGTCGCAAAGGCTGATCCATCTGGGAGAGAGGCCGGTAAAAGGTCTTTCCGGATTGGCTTCCAGCCCTCTGTCTCTCTGCGCCACCAGTTTCTCCATGCCTCCAAAGGACCGGACGAGATTCCTGAAATTTCGGGGAGAGGAATCCTGCGCACAGGAAAAAAGGCAGGCCTCTATCTTCTTCCTGGCATTTTCGAAGGCGGCCGGGACACTCTTGCCCAATCTATTCAGAAATTGATCCACGGACCTGAGGAGAGGGTCGGCTTCGTTCAAAATGTCGACCTCCCGGCGCTCCTTAACTGAGATCACGCCTGCGGGAAGGGCCACATAATTGTTGCCTCTCCGCTCCAGGTAGACATAGCGCTGGAAGCCGCGGATTCCGCGGTCGACTCCCAGGGTTGCCGCGGCGCGGACAAAGTCCATGCCGCTTTTCGAGGCCCTGCGTTTTACAGTGCTCCTGCCCTCCTGAAAGAGAAAGCGGACTTCATGAAAGGAGGCCGGATTCTCCCATATGGGAAGCCAGGTTTCATTGCGGTCCTTTTCCTCTCCGGAAGATTCGTACCCGGTTCTCGTGTGCCTCGCCGTAAAAGGTGAGCACATCACTGCCCCGGCCCGGCCGAACCGCCGGCTGACCGAGGCGGCGAGCATGGGAAGACCTTCCAACATAAGGACGTAGTCCCAGGGGTTGATGGAGAAATCTTTTTGCTCAATTCCCGTGCCCTGGTTGTAGCCGCCCGCCCGGCCCGGGTCGTAGAAACCTATCTTGCCTTTTACGAGACTTTTCGCCGGGAGACCGAACAAGGAGGCTTTGAGGAGTTCTCGGCTCGTATCACGAGGCATGGCGATAAGCACCTCTGTTATTCTCTTCATGAAGTTGTTCGTCAGTTCAAGGCGCCCATCGTTCGCACCCGAGCCAAGGACAGGCGCGAAGGAAATTCCGCCGCTTCCGGTGAGCGCATAGACCGCGTCCAGCCAGTCGAGCACTTCATCGGGCAGCCGGCACCTGCAGGAATTCATCACCATGTCTTTGAAAAGCGCCCGTTTTA
>JALHFZ010000163.1 GCA_022837505.1 Synergistaceae bacterium | reverse complement strand
CTGTACACCAGCTATTACAAGCAGATGCGCGACAAGGGCATCTACCTCGCCCCCTCGCCCTTCGAGGCGGCCATGGTCTCGTTCGCCCATACCGACGCGGACCTCGCCGCGCTGCTGGACGCCGCCAGGGCCATCACCCTCACGGCGTAACGCGACACGCGCCGGGCGCAACCCCGGCCCATTGCATCGACCACGGGGGTGGAGCCGAAGCCCGGCCCCGCCCCCGTTCCCCGTTGGACCGTCGGGCCGCCGGGCCGGATGCCTCCGGATGGAACCGGACGATTCCGGCAAGGGTCGCCCACCCGGCACGGCACACAGCCGCCCCTCCCGAACGGCAACGGCTAGAAACATCCAGGCCCCACCTCAACCCCGTCTGCCCGCCATGCCCCACACGCCCCCCCACGCATCCGCGCGGCCGCTGGCCGTCTACGCGCTGACCCCCGGCGGGGCGGCGCTGGCACGGCGCATTGCCGGGGCGCTGGGCGGGGTGTTGTACCTGCCGGAACGACTGTGCGCGGCGCACGCCGCAACGGCGGGCGCGGGCGGAGCGGGCATGTCCGCCGCCCAGCCCTTCGCCTCGCTGGCGGAACTGGTGGCGCGCACCTTCCGCCTGCATTCCGGCCACGTCTTCGTGGCGGCCACGGGCATCGTGGTGCGCTGCATCGCCCCGCACATCGCCTCCAAGGCGCAGGACCCGTGCGTGGTGGTCTGCGACCAGCGCGGCGCGCACGCCATCAGCCTGCTGTCCGGGCATCTCGGCGGCGGCAACGACCTTGCCCTGCGCGTGGCCGACGTCACCGGCGGCACGGCGGTCATCACCACGGCCACGGACACCGAGGGGTTGCCCTCGCTGGACCTGCTGGCCGCGCGGGCCGGGCTGTCCATGGCCGACATCGCCATGGTCCGCCACGTCAACGGCGCGCTGCTGGCCGGGGAAACGGTGTGGATATGCGACCCCGGCGACCGGCTGGGCCTGCGCGGCACTTACTCCGCGCCTGACCAGACCGATGCGGATGCCGCAGGTGATGCCTCCGGCGGCGCGTCTTCCCCCGCCTGCCCGGCACCCCTTTTCCGCTTCGCGGACGCCCCCGGCGGCCTCCCGCCGGACGCCGCCACGGTGCTGGTCACCCCGCACGCCCACCTTGCCGCGCCGCGTCGCCTGGTGCTGCACCCCCGGGTGCTGCACGTGGGCGTGGGCTGCCGGCGCGGCGTGGACGGAGCGGCCATCGAAGCCCGCATCCGCGAAACGCTGGCCGGGGCCAACCTTGCCCCCGCCGCCGTCGCCGCGCTGGCCTCGGCGGACCTGAAGGCCGACGAACCGGGCCTGCGCCAGGGTGCCACCGCGCTGGGCGCACCCCTGCATTTTTTCGACGCCGCCAGCCTTGCCGCCGTGCCGGTGCCCCATCCATCCCCTAAAGCGGCGGAAGTGCTGGGCGTGGCCGAAGTGGGCGTGGCCGAGGCCGCCGCCCTGCTGTCCGCCCGGCAAGCGGGCGGTGCGCCCACCCTGCTGCTTCCCAAATCCGCCGCGCGGGGCGTCACCGTGGCCGTGGCCGCCGTGCCCGACGCCCATGCCGCCCGGCCCCGCACCCCTTTCCCACCCGCATCCAGCGAGACCCCATCATGACCATCGCCCCCCTGCGCGTCGTCGGGCTCGGCCCGGGCGACGCCGCCCTGCTCACTCCCCAGGCACGCGCGGCCATCGCCGGTTCCCAGTGCATCGTCGGCTACACCCTGTACGTGGACATGGTGCCGGAAGAACTGCGCCACGGCCGCGAGGTGCTGGCCACCGGCATGATGGCCGAGGTGGAACGCTGCAATGCCGCCATCGA
>JALHFZ010000162.1 GCA_022837505.1 Synergistaceae bacterium | reverse complement strand
CTCGACGAGTCCTTCTCGGGGCTGCGCTCCGAGGAGATCAAAATGATTGAGGAACTGGTGCTGAAAATCCGGGATCTCGGCGTCTCCATCCTGCTTATCGAGCACAATATGAAGGTGGCCATGGCCCTTTCGGACCGGATCGTGGTCCTCGACCACGGAAAGAAACTGGCCGAAGGGCTGCCCGAGGAGATCGCGGCCAATCCCGAGGTCATCGAAGCCTACCTGGGAAGGAAGAAAGAAAATGTTGCTTGAGGCGAAGGGACTCTCGGTCCGCTACGGAGACGTGGTGGCGGTCCACGGAGTGGACATCTCCGTGACGGAAGGGGAACTGGTGAGCATCATCGGTGCGAACGGGGCCGGAAAGACGAGCATCCTCCGGGCCCTCATGGGGCTCGAGGCCTCCACGTCCGAATCCCTGCTCTACAGAGGAGAGGACATCTCCTCCCTTCCTCCCCATCTCCGGGCTGACCGGGGAATCCGCATGGTCCCCGAGCGTTCCCGAATATTTCCCAACCTTACGGTCTACGAAAACCTGCGTATGGGGTGCTACAAAAAAACCGGCAACTTCAGTCAACAGCTCGAGAAGATGTACGCCCTCTTCCCCATCCTCGCGGAGCGGAGCGCCCAGTGGGGGATGACTCTCTCGGGAGGCGAACAGCAGCAGCTCGCCATCGCCCGGGCCCTCGTCTCCGAGCCCCGGCTTCTTCTCGTGGACGAAGTCTCCATGGGGCTCATGCCGAAGCTGGTCTCCGAGGTCTTCGACGTCCTGAAAAGCCTCAACCGGGAGACGGGGCTCACCATCCTCCTCGTGGAGCAGAGCGCCCTTCTCTCCCTCGAGATCTCCACCCGGGCCTACGTGCTCGAGACGGGGGAGATCGTCCTCGAAGGGCCGGCCCGGCAGCTTCAGGATGACGAGCGGGTCCAGGCGGCCTACCTCGGGATGTAAACAGCCCCAATCTTACGGGTTTTACGGCCTCCCCCGGGAGGACCGCATATTTCAATTGGAGGTGCTACAGATGAAAAGGATTTCCGTATTTGCGGTGCTGGCAGTATTGCTCCTTCTCCTTACGGGAGCGGCATATGCAGCGGAGGACACGATCAAGATCGGAATGCTCACCCCCCTCACGGGCTTTGCGGCAGCCGACGGCTACAGCGTGCATCAGTCAGTCCTCATCGCCGTGGACAAGGTGAACGCCGAAGGGGGAATCCTCGGCAAAAAGGTCGAACTGGTGGTCTACGATGACGCCGCCGACCCGAAACAGGCAGTTCCCCTCGCCCACAAGCTCATCGACCAGGACGAGGTCGTCGCCTTCGTCGGCGGCTCCTACAGCATGCCCTCCCGGGCTGTGGCTCCCCTCTTCAACGACAACGAAATCCCCTATGTGGCTGCCTACGCTCTGCACCCGGACATCACCGCCGGAGACTACACTTTCCGGAACGGCTTCCTCGGCACCGTGGAGGGCAAAGTCGCCGCCTACACAGCTACCCAGCTTCTGAAGGGGAAGAAGGTCGCCCTGATCGTGAGCGACAACGACTTCGGCACAACCCTTGCCGAAGGGTTCAAGGAATACCTGAAAAATCACCCCGAGATCGAGCTGGTCTCCCATCAGACCTACCCCGGCAGCGAAAAAGATTTCAAACCCTACCTGTCTAAACTGAAGACCGCCAACCCCGACGTGGTCTTCTTCAGCGGCTACTACTTCCAGTCCGGCCCCGCCTTGAAACAGGCCAAAGAGATGAACCTCGACCTCACCTTCATCGGCGAGCAGGGCTCCGACTCCCCCAAGACCATGGAGATCGCCGGCGAGGCCGGAGAAGGGTTCATCATCCTCACG
>JALHFZ010000068.1 GCA_022837505.1 Synergistaceae bacterium | reverse complement strand
TGACCGCCCCGGTGGCATTTTCGGGTTGTACGGAGGGCGCCTCATTTGTCCAATTAAAAATCCCTGCTCCGGTAGAAAGGGCAGGGATTTTTTTCTTGAAATAAATACGGGGGTCGTCCGCTGTATTTCCTGTTGAGAGGTCAAGCTACTTCACCCCCCTCGCCCCTTGAAGGGGAAAGGGAGGGGATTAAGGGGGTATTTTCTGCCCTTTCCTTCGGGAGTTCCTACTCCTCCTCCCGGAGTTCTCCGAAGATCTCCCAGATAACGGCGGACTTGAGGATCCGCCCTTCCTCCTGAATTTCTTCCATTTCAGTCCACACCTCATCGGAGTATTCATCGTTGCTCACAAAGGGTACATTCGCCTGGGCGTTCATCAGGGAGATCTCCATTCCGCCGAGGGCGTGAATGGCCGCCGCTCCGAGGTCGCATACGGTATTCGCGTTCACAATTCCTGAGACCCGGAGACTTAGGCGGAGCACTTCCAGACAGTCCCGGGCAATCTGGCGGGGAGATTCGCAGGCCTCCCGGAAAGCGGCCCGGACTGCCACTGTCCGTATCTTCTGCTCGTCGTCGGTCCCTTCCGGAAGAGCCCGGGCCTTCAAAACCTTCTGATATGCGTCGGCGTCCTTATCCACGGCGGAGAGAAGATTTTTCCGGAGGGATTCCGAAGCGGAGAGCACGGAGGTAAGTTCTTCTTCCGCCTCTTCGTACCCCTCTTTTCCGATGGAGAGCCGGCAGGCCATGGAGACAAGGGCTCCTCCCAGGGCTCCCGCCAGGGCGGCGGAACTTCCGCCGGCAGGATAGGCGGATTTTGCCGCCAGCTGCTCTATAAAAACGGAGAGAGTCGTTTCCTGAAGCTGATTCATTGGAAATTCCTCCTTTTTCTTTTCAAATTTATTCCATTCAATTACGCTCCTGTCCTCAATACATTTATAACACATCCCCGGGAGGAAAGGATAATTCCGCCCTTTCATTTTCCCGCAATGAAAAGGGGGTTCCCTGAGAAAGGGGAACCCCGGAGGAAACATCAGGTTTTCATGAACTTCTGAGAGGGGGGTCTGGTACACCCGGAAGGGCTGAAGTTCGGAGAATATTCAGGCCGTCCGCGGGTTATTTGCCCGAGAGAAGGGACTCCACACCCCGGGAAACGAGGTCTATCAGCCCCTCCCCCTCGGCCCTCCATCGGGCGCTCTCCTCCGCAGCGGAAGAGGTATAGGTGACGTCTTTTATGGAGGGAAGGTTGATGGCCACGTTCATCAGGGCGCCCAGGAGCCCCGTATGGGCGGAGGCTGCGGCGACGCCGAGGTCGCTGATGGCATTTTCGTTTACTTTGCCGAGGAGAAGGGAGCAGAGGCGCAGCACCTCAAGGGATTTCAGGGCCGTATTCCTCGGGGACTCGCAGGCCTCTCTGAAGGCAGCCTGGATTGCCGCGGAACGGCGGGTTTTCTCCTCGTCAGACCCCTTGGGAAGGCGAAAAGCATCCATCACCCTGTCGAAGGCCTCGGCATCCCTGTCGATGGCGGAGACGAGTTCAGCCCAGAGAAGGTCCGATTGTACCAGTATGGCCTCGGCTTCCTTTTCGAAGGTCTCATACCCTTTTTTGCCAATGGTGAGCCGGCAGACCATGGAGACCAGGGCCGCTCCGAGGGCCCCCGAGAGGGCAGCGGCGCTCCCTCCGCCGGGGGCGGGAGAGCTGGAGGCGAGTTCGGCGACGAACCCCTCCACGGTCTTGTTTTTCAGGGCGCTCATGACCGACCCTCTCCGGAGAGCTTTGCCTGTTCGAGGGTGTTTTCAAGGAGCATGGCGATGGTCATGGGACCGACTCCTCCGGGGACAGGGGTGATCCAGGAGGCCTTTTCTGAGACCCCCTCAAAATCCACATCCCCCACAAGCCCCTCTTCGAGCCTGTTGATCCCCACGTCAATTACCACGACGCCGTCCTTCACCATGTCGGCGGTGACGAACCGGGGGCGGCCCACGGCTGCCACGAGAATATCCGCCCGTTTCGTGTGCTCAGCCAGGTCCCTGGTGCGGCTGTGGCAGACGGTGACCGTCGCGCTCCTGGCGAGGAGCATGAGGGCCACGGGTTTTCCCACGATATTGCTACGCCCGATCACCACGGCCTCTTTTCCGGCCAGTTCGATCCTCGAGGCCTCCAGGAGGCGCATGATCCCCTTGGGGGTGCAGGGTTCAATTGCGCTCATGCCCGCCACAAGACGCCCCATGTTCACCGGGGAGAAGCCGTCCACGTCCTTTTCGGGCTTTATGGCGGCGATAACCTTCTCTTCGTCAATCTGATCGGGCAGAGGAAGCTGCACCAGAATGCCGTGAACCAGGGGGTCAGCGTTGAGCTTCCCGATAAGATCCAGAAGGTCCTTCTGGGAGGTGCCCCCCGGAAGGCGGTGGAGGAAGGAGGCGAACCCCGCCTCAAGGCACCCCTTCTCCTTCTGCCCCACATAGACCTTCGACGCGGGGTTGTCCCCCACGAGGACGACCGCAAGGCCGGGGACGATTCCCCGCTCCTTCAGCAGCAGCGTCTCTCCTTTGACTGAGGCGCGGATTTCCGCAGCGATCTTTTTTCCGTCGAGTATTTTTGCCGTCATGTCGTCCCTCCTAGAAGAGGCCGGAGATCCGGCCCTTTTCATCGATGTCGATGGACAGGGCGGCGGGCTTCTTCGGCAGGCCGGGCATGGTCATGACCGATCCGGTGATGGCCACAAGGAAACCGGCTCCGGCGGAAAGACGGACCTCCCGAACGGTAACGAAGAAACCGCTCGGCCGCCCCAGAAGGGCGGGGTTGTCCGACAGGGAGTACTGGGTCTTCGCCATGCAGATGAGGAGGTCGTCCTTGCCGAGTTCGTGGATCTGGGCAAGGTCCTTCTCAGCCTGGTCGGTGTACTTCACGCCCTCCGCTCCGTAGACTACCGTTGCGATGGTCTCGATCTTCTCCTTCGGGCTCATGGAGGGCTTATAGAGATAGACGAAGCTGCTTTCCTTCTCTGCGGCCTGGACAACTTTTTCGGCGAGCTCGATTCCGCCCTCCCCTCCCTTTTCCCAGACTTCGGAAAGGGCTACAGAGGCGCCGAGCTTTTCGCATTTTTCCTTCACGAGGGCCAGCTCGGCCTCCGTATCCGTGGGGAAGCGGTTGATGGCAACCACCGACGGAAGGCCGAAGGCGGCGATATTCTCTATGTGCTTCTCGAGGTTCGTCATCCCCTTGGAGAGGGCATCGAGGTCCTCCCGGGCCAGTTCAGTCTTCTTCCGCCCCCCGTGCATCTTGAGGGCCCGCACGGTGGCGACGATGACAACGGCAGACGGTGTGAGTCCTCCCATGCGGCATTTGATGTCGAGAAACTTCTCGGCGCCGAGATCCGCTCCGAAGCCCGCCTCGGTGATGAAGTATTCCGAGAGCTTCAGCCCCAGGCGGGTGGCCTGGAGGGAGTTGCATCCGTGGGCGATGTTGGCGAAGGGTCCGCCGTGAATGAAGGCCGGCACGCCCTCGAGGGTCTGGACGAGGTTCGGCTTGATGGCGTCCTTCAGCAGGACGGCGGCGGATCCCGCGGCTCCTATATCCTCGACGGTCACGGCCTGACCGTCATAGGTGTAGCCGACGACGATCTTCTTGATGCGGTCCTTGAGGTCCATGAGGTCCGTGGCAAGGCAGAGGATGGCCATGATCTCCGAGGCGACGGTGATGTCGAACCCCGTCTCCCGGGGAACGCCGTTGGCCTTTCCGCCGAGGCCGATGATCACGCTGCGGAGGGCCCGGTCGTTCAGGTCCACTACCCTTCTCCAGACGATGCGGCGGGAGTCGAGGTTCAGTTCGTTCCCCTGCTGCAGGGAGTTGTCGATCATGGCGGAGATGAGGTTATGGGCGGAGGTGATCGCGTGGAGGTCCCCCGTGAAATGGAGGTTGATATCCTCCATGGGGATGACCTGGCTGTACCCGCCGCCGGCAGCTCCTCCCTTGATGCCGAAGCTGGGGCCGAGGGAGGGTTCGCGGATGGCGAGGCTCGCCTTTTTGCCGATCTTCGCGAGCCCCTGGGCAAGACCCACGGTCGTTGTGGTCTTCCCCTCGCCGGCGGGGGTCGGTGTGATGGCCGTGACTAGGATCAGCTTTCCGTCGGGATTGTCCTTTACCCTCTCCCAGACCTCGGGAGAGACCTTCGCCTTGTACTTTCCGTAGAGTTCAAGTTCGTCCTCTTCGATGCCGAGTTTCTGGGCTATTTCAACGATGGGGTGCAGCTCTGCATTCTGTGCTATTTCAATATCGCTCGGTACTCTCATGAAATCTCCTCCTTGATTCAACGCCCCCGAAAGCGGGCGGCTGTAAGCAAATTATGGAACAGTGATCAGGATAACAGAAATATGGCCTTTGCGAAAGAGATTTTCCGATCCTCTCCCCGCCTCCTTTCAATTTATTTGATTATTTCGATTTAACATCTCCAAAGGTGAGGAAACTGTATATTTTCCCCTAATAAATTCCGGCGAGCTTCGGCAGCACGGTGGTAATCCAGGGGATGTAGGTGAGAAGAAGCACATCCACGATCATGACAAGGATGAAGGGCCAGACGGCTTTGGATATGGCCTCCAGGCTTATCCCGCTGATGCTGCACCCCACGAAGAGGCAGACCCCGAGGGGGGGCGTCACCATGCCGATGGCGAGGTTCACCACAAGGACGATGCCGAAATGGAGGGGGTCTACGCCGAGCTGGGTCACCACGGGGAGGAGGACCGGAACGAGGATGATGATGGAGGCCACGGTCTCCATAAATGTCCCGATGAACAGAAGGAGCAGGTTGATGAGGGTCAGGATGACCACCGGATTGCTCGAGATGGCGAGCATGGCCGACGCCACGGCCTGGGGGATTTTCTGGGCGGTGATGATCCAGCTGAAGACGGAGCTTGCCGCGATGATGAACATGATCATGGCCGTGCTGACGGCGGTGGTGACGAGGATGTCCTTCAGCTTCGACAGACGGAGCTCCCGGTAGACCAGAAAGCCCACGGCAAATCCGTAGACCACCGCGACCACTGCGGCCTCGGTGGGTGTAAAGACCCCTCCGTAGATGCCCCCGAGGATGATGACGGGCATGAGGAGGGCAAGGATCGCATCCTTGAAGGTGGCCCATATGGTCGCTCCGCTCGCCTTTTCGTCCCCCTTGTACCCCTTCTTCCGGGCGATGAACCAGGCCACGGCCATGAGGGAGACCCCCACTAAAATGCCGGGCAGAATGCCTCCGAGAAAGAGGGCCCCGATGGAGACCCCTGTCATGACGCCGTAGATGATCATGGGGATGCTGGGGGGGATCATGACCCCGAGGGTCCCCGCCGTCGCCTGGACGGCGGTGGCGTAGGGGACGTCATACCCCCTCCGCACCATGGCTGGGATGAGGATCGTCCCGATGGCGGCGACGCAGGCGGCGGCCGCTCCCGAGATGGCTCCGAAGAAGAGGCTTGCGATGATGGCAACGAATGCCAGCCCTCCGGAAAACCGCCCCACGATGGAGTTGGCGAAGTTCACCAGCCTCCGGGAGATCCCTCCGAACTCCATGAGCGACCCGGCGAGGATGAAGAAGGGGACGGCCATGAGGGGGAAGGAGTCAGCGGCGGTGAACATCTTCTGGACGAGGATGACCGGGGGGATGCTTCCCGACCACAGGATGGCCGCCAGGGAGGCAAGGCCGATGGAGACTGCGATGGGGACATTGAGAAGGAAGAAGAGGAGGAGGCTGCCGAAGAGAACTGTAGTCATGACACTTCAGCCTCCCTTCCGGTGAGAATTTCCGCCATCTGGAAGGCGCTGTAGATCAGCATAAGGGCTCCCCCGGCCAGAATCGAGCTGTAGGGAAGGGCCATGGAGATCTCCATGGCGGGAGAAAGCTGCATCCCTACCGTGCGGAGAATGAGCCTGCCGTAGATGACAAGGGTGGCAAAAAAGACGCATGAAGCCGCTGATACAAAGAACTCAGCCCCCTTCTTCCACCCCTTCGGAAAGAGGGAGACAAGGAACTCCACACCGATATGGGATTTCCGCTTGACGCCGATGCTTGCGCCGAGAAAGGATATCCACACGAGAAGGTACCGGGAGAGCTCCTCCGACCACGGAAGGGATGAATGAAGAACGAAGCGGAAAATTACCTGAAGAAAAATGACGGCCACCATGACCAGGAGCATGGCCGAGACGATCAGCTCCACAAGGCTGTTGATGCGATTGAGCAGCTTTCTGAAGGAATGCATGAACCTCCCCCTCCCGCACTGAGGAGGGAAGGGGAAGCCCTTCCCTCCGATTCAAATGCCGCTACTTGCTGAGAATTTCGTCGAGAAGCCTGGCGTCGTCCCCCAGTTCCCCTCTGAACTGATCGTAGACGGGTTTTGTAGCCTCCCGGAAGGGCGCCACGTCAGGGGTTGTGACCTCCATGCCGAGTTCCTTCAGCTTGGCGACCTGCTCCTCCTCCATCCGGGTGATCTGCTCTCTCTGGTAGAGGGCCGATTCCCTGGCCGCCTTGAGGATAACGGCCCTGTGGGCCTCGGGAAGGGCGTCGAACTTCGCCTTCGCTATGGCGATCATGGCGGGTGAGAAGACGTGCCCCGTGAGGGCAAGATGCTTTTGCACCTCGTAGATTTTCTGGACATAGATGATGGGGATGGGGTTTTCCTGACCGTCCACCGTCCCCTGCTGCAAGGCTGTGAAGACCTCCCCCCATGCCATGGGCGTGGGGTCGGCTCCCATTGCCCTCCAGAGGGCCATATGGATCTTGTTCTCCATGGTGCGCAGCTTGAGCCCCTTCACATCGTCAGGGGTATTGACCGGCCGCTTGGAGTTGGTGAAATGACGGAAGCCGTTCTCGTACCAGGCCAGCCCCTTGATTCCGATTTTGTCGAGAAGGCCCATGACATAGGTTCCGATCTCTCCGTCGAGGACCTCATAGGCCTGGGCCTTGTCTTTGAAGAGAAAGGGAAAATCGAAGAGCATGAATTTCTTTTCAAACCCCCCCATGGGGCCTGTAGACCCCACGTAGACGTCCACAACCCCGAGCTGCAGCCCTTCGAGAAGGTCCCGCTCCCCCGTGCCGAGCTGATTGTTCGGAAAGAGGGAGACCTCCACTTCGCCTCCGGTCTCCTTCTCAACTATCTCCTTGAAACGCTCTGCCCCCATATGGTAGGGGTGCTGATCGCTCACCGCGTGTCCGAGCTTCAGGGCAACCTTTCCATGGGCAATGCCCGAGAACCCCAGGGCTGCAAGAAATACAAACGCAAAGACAAGGGCCATTCTCCTCTGTTTCATCTTCTCTTCTCCTCCTTTTTTATTCGAGTTCGCCATAGGTTTTCTGGCGTACTTTCACGAGATTCGTCAGAACACGATTCACCGGAGCGGGTATTCCCAGGGCTGCCCCCTCCTCGGCGATCGCTCCGTTGATCACGTCGATCTCCGTCTGCCGCCGGGCCGTAACATCCTGAAGCATGGAGGAGCGGTTCGACGCCGTCCGCCGGGCGATCTCCCGGCAGTGCTCCACCGGATCCTCCACTTCCAGACGGATCCCCTTCCCCTCCGCCACGGCTACCGCCTCATGAACAGCCAGCCGAAGCAGCTCCTCCGTCTCGGGGTAGTCGAGAAGCTGACCATTCCGGAGACCCGTCAGGGCCGTAAGGGCGTTGATCCCCACGTTGGCCAGAAGCTTGGTCCAGATCAGCCCCGAGACGTTCTCGGTCATCCTTACCGAAAACCCGCTCTCTTCCAGGACGGCAGCGATCCTTTTGAGCCTCGGGGTGATCTTTCCCTTCAGTTCGCCGAGAACCGTATCCCCCGCTCCTGCATGGCGGATCCGCCCTGGCCCGAGAAGGGTACAGCCGTGTCCGGTGATCCCCGCGAGAACCCGTTCCCCGCCGATCACCTCCGCCAGCTTCTCCCCGTTGCCGAGGCCATTCTGGAGGGTCAGAACCGCCGTATCGGGCCCGAGAAGGGACCGCGCCCCCTCCATGGCCGCCTTCGTCGCTGTCGCCTTGACGAAGACGATGACGAGATCGGCTTCCCCCGCTTCTCTCGGATCGGTGACTCCCCGGAGGGAGGAGATCACCCGGTCTCCCCTCACGCCCTCAATGGAGAGCCCCGAGGCGTTTACCCTGTCCATATGTTCTTTCCAGATATCGATAAGGGTGACGTCGCACCCTCCTTCGGCGAGCATTCCGCCGAAGAGGGACCCCATGGCCCCTGAGCCGAGTATCGCGACCTTCATGGCCGGCCCCCCATGGCCTTTACTGAAGCCCCTTCAGGTCCTCTGCGGTCAGGCCGCCGAAGGTATGCTTCTCCTCGGGGAAGCTCCCCCGGCGCACGTCCTCCCTGTATTCAGTGAGGGCATCCACGATCTCCGTACCGATCTGGGCATACTGCTTGACAAATTTCGGCAGAAATTTATCGAACAGCCCCAGCATATCGTGAAAGACGAGCACCTGCCCGTCGCAGAGCCTCCCCGCCCCTATGCCGATGGTGGGGATGGAAATCGCCCTGGTAATGGCTCCTCCCAGTTCTTCCGGCACACATTCGACGACGATGGAAAAAGCCCCGGCCTCTTCCAGGGCCTTCGCCTCGTCGATGATCTTCTTCGCTGAGTCGAGGCTCTTTCCCTGCACCTTGAACCCTCCGAGCAGGGATGCAGTCTGGGGGGTGAGGCCGATGTGCCCCTGCACGGGAATTCCCGCTTCCACGATGGCCTTCACCACGTCGGGCCGACCACCCTCAAGCTTGATGACGTCGCACCCCCCCTCCTTCATGAGGCGGTTCGCGCTGGCCACGGCCTGGGTGACGCTCTCGTTGTACGACCCGAAGACCATGTCCCCGACGATCATGGGGGTGGGCGCTCCCTTCACCACGGGACGGATGTGGTGGATCATCTCGTCGGTGGTCAAATTCACCGTTCCGGGATAGCCGAGCATGGTCATGGAGAGGGAATCCCCCACCAGGATGATCTCAATGCCCGACTTCTCCACAAGCACCGCCTGGGAATAGTCGTATGCCGTCACCATGGAGATCTTTTCGCCCTTCTGCTTCATTTCCTTCAGCTTCTGTATCGTTACCTTCGCCATAAATACAAACCTCCCTTACCAGATATGTGCTCCCTACAGCCAGCGGGGAGGAAGCTCAACTCCCCACTCTCAGGAAACTCTCCGCCAGCCGGTTTCCTCAAAGGGAAGGGTCCTGAGTTTTTATTTTCCAGGGGAAGACAGGATCTCTTCATCGTCCTGCGAATCCGAAGGTTGTCTCAAAAAGACTGCAGTCACTGCAAATCTGCCCCTTCATCTCGGGAGGAATTTCCCCCGTCCTGTTTTGCCGGAAAGGGCGCCTTTGGAGTAAATCACTTCCCCTCTGGAAAGGGTCTTCCAGACTTTTCCCGAGACCTTCATCCCCTCGTAGGGCGAAAAATCCGTATTCGAGTGAAGGTCGGCGGCCCTGACCGTCCATTCCTCTGCAGGGTCAAAGAGGACGATGTCTCCGTCGGATCCGGGAAGAAGACACCCCTTGCGGGGGTAGAGGCCGTAGAGCTTCGCCGCCTCTTCCGATGTTATCCTGACCAGATCGCCCAGGGAAATTCTTCCCTTCAGCACCCCCTCGGAATAGAGCAGGGGGAGCAGGGTCTCCACTCCGGGCAATCCGCCGGGAAGATCCG
>JALHFZ010000161.1 GCA_022837505.1 Synergistaceae bacterium | reverse complement strand
TCCCTTTCCAACCGCCTTTCGCCAGGCTCTCGATTTCTGTAAAAACTCAGGTTCATTCTCTGTAATGGCTTTTTCCAATTCCTCTTTTTGAGCAGGAAGATCCAAAGGGTTCAAATCGTTGGCGGAAGGAACGTTTTTTATTTCACCCGCCATTCCCCTGAATTTTTCTCCCTCTTTCGTCTCTCCTTTTTTTTGCCCCTCATTTTCAAGGAAAGCGAGGAGGGAACCTATAGAATCCGGGGATGAAGGGAGTTCGGTCCAGGAAAAAATTTCATTTATGACAGCAGCGTAAGGGCGGAAGCGTTCTTCTCCGCTGTCGAGAATTGCCTGAAGGGCTGTTTTATTGTCGCCAGGGAAGAAACCGCTTCCTCCGTTCCAAGGGGCAACCAAAGGCGTCGGTGAGTATTCGAGGAAAAACTCCACGAGTTGATCCTCCTTCAGTTCCCCCTGCAATAGGAAACAGTTCCCCTTCCAACCTCCCCGGATACCGGATTCTCTTTGAAGGTGCACAAGCCTCAGAATTCCCAGGGCTTTGAGGTAGCCGGAGAGAGGGGTCAACCGGCACCCTTCGAGAGAAATTGTCATCTTTTCCCTCCTTTTTGACTCGCATTCCAGTCAGCGATACGGAGCAGCGCCTCGAGAAAGGCGAGACGGAATGGCCCGAAATCTTGCCGGTAAAGAAGGGATAAAATTTCACCCGTCCAGCTTCTTCCTGACTCTCCTGCCCCTAATTCCATGGGGGAGAGGTCAAGGACTGTTTCTTCGAGCCGTTCCCCTCCTCCGAGATCCGCAGGGGGGAGGATATCCCCCTCCCAGATTCCCCTGGCAAAGCGGATTCCCACCTCTGGAGGATGCTTTTCATGGGGCATGGATCGTATGGAAAGACGGACCTTTCCATGATGGGCGGCGATAATATATGCTGACAGGGCGAGGAGTACAGGGTCCTGTTCCCCGCTCCGAAAGGTCTGGAGATAGGCAAGAGCTGACGCAAGTTCGTGCCGAAAGCCTTTTCTTTCAAAAGCATTCGATGCTTTCCTTCCTTTTGCCAGTACAACATCGCTGAGAGTTCCGTCAGTTCCGGCGAGGAATCGCCGGAACACAGGATGGGCTTTCCCCGCGTCATGCCAGCGGCCGCATTTTACCAGGGAGATCCTGATTTCTTCCGGAAGAAATCGTTTCTCTCCGTCAAGAGCATCCAGTATTCTTTTAATTTCCGCCAGCACCTCGTTGGTGTGTTCGGCAAGGGTCTTTTCCGAAATTTCCTCCGTGAGAGGCTCATCGTCGTCCCCTTCCGGTGTAACCTTTTCTTCCGTAAAGATCTGAAGGGGAAGGTCTGCGGTCTGACCGGTCCACCCGATTTCAGAATGATACCCCCCCTCGGCAAGAGGAAGCAGCACGACAGAACCGGGAAAAACAGAAAGAACCTTTTTCCATTCCTTTTCGAGGTGGTCCCACTGGTACACGGGCCTTTTTTTCTTTATGCGGTCGATTATATCCTCCAAAGGCGCTGGACAGAGTTCTTCCTGCGAGGGAGAGGAATTAGCCACTGGCGGATTTCCGTCCGGGAAGTCCCTCCAGAAAACTGATACACCGAGCCCCTCGCTATCCCGGATAAAACGGGTGACGTCCACATCAAAACCTGATAGGTCGGACGTGGTGTCAAAGAGTTCAAAAAGGTCTTTGCGCCTCAGCACGGTCCCTTCCTTCAGAGGCTCCAAAAACTCAGGGAGGTCGCCAGGCTCGGCACTTCCGCCTTCATGTTCGGACAGGATCTCTCGGGCTGAGCGGAGAGAATCCTCTTCATAAGGGGACGCCCATCCTTTTTTATTTTCTCCGGGGTCCAGCCAGAATATCTGTGAACTCTCACGCTCTCCGTACCGGTTGGTCCTTCCGAAACGCTGGACGAGGGATGACCAGGGCGCAAGGTCGGTAACGAGCAGGGCGCATGACACGTCGACTCCTGCCTCCACTACCTGCGTGGCGATGCAGATCGTACCCTCGGCATTCGGGGAAGCGAGGAGCGTCTCGAGCATTTTTTGTCTGTCTCCCGGTCTGTAGCGGGAATGGAGAAGACACAGGTCAGGCTTTTTTGTTTTGGATTCAGCGGTCTGTTTTTTAAGCTGCCTGTAAACTTCCTGGGCTCTGCGGACACGATTGAGAACAACGAGGCTTCTTGATTGAGGAGCATGATTTTCGAGAATGAAGGCGGCAATCTTTTTCTCGTCCTCGGCTTCTATCGGACACTTCCGGAGAACTTTGCGAGCATTCAAA
>JALHFZ010000160.1 GCA_022837505.1 Synergistaceae bacterium | reverse complement strand
ATGCCGAGGGGGTAATTCATCCCTCCCACGCTGGCGGTTCCCACAGTGACGTGAGTTGTCTTCGCCATTGCGGGGACGGTGCCGAAGGAAAGACACAGAATCAGTGCCGCAGCCAGAAGCAAGGAGATGCCTTTCATTTTCCCGATTCTTTTCATTCAATTACCCTCCTGTTGAAATGTATTTTTTGATCCATTCCTGCCTCGACTTCTTTTTTCCAGGGCCTCACCTCCCATGGAGCATAACAGGACATCTGAAACATTCGAAAAAAACCGCCGATTTTCTCAGGGCGTCACAGTTCCCGTAGCGGCCCTTCTTTTTTTCATGGAAAGGGCAATGAGTGTCGCTCCTCCTGCTGTGGCAAAACCTATGGCATCGGTTGTGATCCCCGGCATCATCAGCGTCAGGGCTGAACCCATAAAAACCAGCCGAAGCCAGATTGGAAGGGATATGAAGAGAAAACCCTCGAGGGCAATGGCAAGAAGATAGGCTCCGATAAGTCCGGAGACTGCGGCGATGGCGATCACCAGGGAACTGTCGGAAATCAGGAGAATTTCCGGAGAGTAAATGAAGAAGAAGGGGACGATGAACCCCGCGAGGGAGAGACGGAAGGCCGCCCACCCCACTTCGTTGGTATCCGCCCCGGCCATCCCCGCCCCCACGTAGGCTGAAAGAGCCACAGGGGGGGTTACCGTGGAAAGACAGGCGTAATAGAAGACGAACATGTGGGCAGGAAGACCGACCACACCCATCTCCCGCAGGATAGGAACGACGATGGAGGCCGCTATGATGTAGCAGGCACTCGTGGGCAGACCCATTCCGAGGATGATGGAGACCACAAGGCTGAGGAAAAGGGTGATAAGCAGGCTACCGTGAGAAAGGGCCACGATATTGTCCGCCAGGATGATCCCGATCCCGGTCATGGACAGAACCCCAACGACAAACCCCGCGTTGGCCATGGCCACGCTGAGGCTGATGCAGGCCCGGGCGGAGGTCACGGAAAGGTATACCAGCTCTTTAACGCCCATTCTCGTTTCCTTCCGCAGAAAGGAGAGAATCCATGTGAAGATGCAGGAGTAGAAGGCGGCGTAAATCGGTGTGTAGCCGTCGAATAGAAGGTAGACGAGGACGAAGATGGGGATGATCATGTGGCCGTAGGTCCTGAGGGCCTTCTTTACGCTGGGCATATCCTCCCGGCAGACACCCTTGAGCCCGAGCTTCCTGGCGCGGAGATCGATCTGGAAGAAGACGGCGGCGAAGTACAGGATCGCCGGAATCAGCGCGGCAGCGGCGATGGTCAGATAGGAGATCCCCAGGAATTCAGCCATGATGAAGGCTCCGGTGCCCATTATCGGGGGCATGATCTGCCCTCCCGTGGAGGCAGCCGCCTCGACGGCCCCGGCGAAGTAGGGCTTGTACCCCACCTTCTTCATGAGGGGAATGGTGAAGGCCCCCGAGGTGGCCACGTTGGTGGCCGAGCTTCCGCTGATCATCCCCACAAGGGCGCTGGCGAAGACGGCCACCTTGGCGGGACCGCCGACCATCCCGCCGCCGACGGACATGGCAAGGTCGTTAAAGAGGGAGCTCAGGCCGCTTTTCCCCAGGAGGTTCGAGAAGACGATAAAAAGGACCAGATAGGTGGCCGCGATGCCGATGGGCTGCCCGAAGATCCCCTGGGTGGTGAGGTACATTTGGTATATCAGCCTCGTGAGGGAGTATCCCCGATGGGAGAGAACTCCGGGAAAATATTCTCCGAAGTAGGCGTAAAGCAGGAACAGGATGGCGAGTCCGAGAAGGCCGGGCCCCGACACCCTTCGGCAGGCCTCGAGGACGAGAAGCAGGTAGATGCCTCCGAAAATGTAGTCCTGAGTCACTGCCATTCCCGCCCGGAGGGAGAGGGAATT
>JALHFZ010000159.1 GCA_022837505.1 Synergistaceae bacterium | reverse complement strand
ATTGACAGAGGAGTGAAGGTGGCTGATCTTTCAGGGGATGTTCGCCTTCGAAATCCGCAGGATTATAAAAAGTGGTACGGAGCCGACCCTCTCTTTCCCGAGCTTCTGGACAAAGCTGTGTACGGCCTTCCCGAGCTCTATCGGGAGAAGCTGAGGGGAGCGGACCTCGCCAGCGGTGTGGGATGCAACGCCTCCTGCGCCATCCTCGGCCTTTACCCTCTGGCCGGGAGCGGGTTGATCGACGACATCAGAATCGAGGTCCGGGTGGGTTCCTCTGAGGCGGGCGCGACGCCGACCGCCGGAAGCCACCACCCATTCCGCAGCAGGGCGCTGAGGGTATACGAGCCCTTCCGCCACAGGCACCTCGCCGAGATCCTTCAGGAACTGAATCTCTCCGAGGACAGAGTGACCATGACCATGACGGCGGTGGAGATGATTCGGGGCGTTCAGATGATAGCCCACGTTACCCTCTCCCGTAAGGTGAAGGAAGCGGAGATATGGAAAGCCTACAGGAGCTCCTACGGAGATGAACCCTTCGTCTCCCTCTGTCTGGCGAGACCGTCCCACCTCCGCATGCCGGAGCCGAAGCTCGTCACGGGCAGCAACCAGGCCCTCACCGGATTTGCCCTCCACGAGGACGGAAGAAGGCTCGTGGTGGTCACCGCAATTGATAATCTCATGAAGGGCGCCGCGGGCAGCGCAGTTCAGTCCGCAAACCTTCTTCTCGGGCTGGACGAGACTGCCGGACTTGAAATGGTGCCGGTCTATCCAGCATGAAAACTGAAGGAGGAATGTCCATGAATCGTCGCATAGAGCGGGGCGTCGTAAAAATCGGAGGCGCTCGGGGGAATACCTTCGGCTCCCTTCTCGAGGAGATCGGACAGAGGATGGGCCGTGGTGAGCGATGGGTTCTGGTCCACGGAGCCAGCTCGATGATGGAGGATCTCTCCCGGGCCGCCGGAACGGAGCCCCTGTACGTCACAAGCCCCAGCGGCTTCAGAAGCCGTTTCGTAAGTGAAAAAGAGCTGGAGATTTTCAAGGCCGCCTGCTGCCTGTTCTCCGTTCAGCTTGTGAACGCCCTCGGGAAGATGGGGATCATGGCCGTTCCCCTCTATCCATCAGTCTCAAAAGGAGCCGTCGCCAAAAGAAAAGACGCCCTCCGATCGGTGGAGGACGGAAAGATCCGGATCCTGCGGGGAAATTACAGCGGCTCCATAGAGTCCTTCGATGCTGACGAAATCCATGCCATCTGGGAGCTGGGCGGCCTGCCTCTCCTTCCTCCCCTTGCGGAGGACGGGACGATGGAAGGAGAAGTCCTCAACGTGGACGGTGACCGCCTCGCCGCCGCGGCTGCCGCGGCTGTGAAGGCGGACAACCTGACAATTCTGAGCAACGTGCCGGGACTGCTTCGGGACCCGGGCGATCCGGCGTCGAAAGTAACCGAGGGAAATCTTGACGGATGGGACGATCTTAAAAACTTCGCCATGGGCAATATGAAGCGGAAGCTTCTGGCGGCCAGAGAGGCCCTGGAGGGGGGCGTCGAGACTGTTGTGATAGCCGACAGCCGTGCGCCTTTCCCCGTGGAATCCGGATTATCGGGAGGAGGAACTCTTCTGTGTCGGGGATCTATGGCAACCGCGGGCTGACGGTAGTCTCCGGATCGGGGGCGACGATCCGGGACGAGCAGGGCAAAGAGTATCTCGACTTCTACTGCGGAAGCGGCGCCGCTCTCTTCGGCCACTGCCATCCCGTGCTTGAAGAGGCCCTTAACAGGGCTGCGAAATCTCCCTGGACCGTGGGGCCGGGAATGGGTTCACCGGCGAGAGAGGCGTTCAGACAGCGGATCTCCGCAGAACTTCCGGGACACGCTGTCTTCTTCTGCAACAGCGGAACGGAGTCGGTGGA
>JALHFZ010000067.1:9147-28638 GCA_022837505.1 Synergistaceae bacterium | reverse complement strand
TGGGTACAGCAGGGGCAGCCCATCGCGAAGGTCGGCCGCACCGGCCGGACCACCTGCTGCCACCTTCATTTCAGCGTCATCATCAAGGGCAAAACGGTCAATCCGGTCAAGTACTTTAACTGAGTAATTTTCTTTTTAAAAAAATAAACGAGGCCCTCCCTTTCTCTTCAGGGAGGGCCTCGTTTATTTCAGCCCGGAAAGAAACTCAGTCCCCGGGGTACCATATCCTCCGGTCTCTTTCGCTTCTCACGGTGTAGATTCTGCCCCGGACTCTGTCCCAGGCATAGCTGCCGTTGGATGCCGGCTGACCTGCGTTGTTGAGAAAGACCATATCCTCCGAGAGGGCCCTGCCGTAGGAGACGCTCCCCCCTATGGACGAGGCGAAGGGAAGATGGCCGATATATACGCTGTCGCTCCACCGGCCGTAGACGGGAAAAAGTTTACGCTCCTCCATGGCCTTTTTGAAGGCCTCAAATTCAATTGGAGCGGTGGTGAGAAAGTAATGCTTCGCCATGGAGGATTCGCCGAAGCGCTCCATGAGCTGCAGCGCCAGGGCGTCCGCCCCCCGGTCGTTCATGGCGAGAAGGGCAAAGGCACCGAGAAAAACAGCGTCAGCCGCCACGAGGGGTTTCGGCGTAAGGGAAGGATAGAAGAGCCCGGAGACGGTATCCCACCGGGCTGGGTCCCCTCCCTTTATAAGGGCATTCAGAAGTGCCAGAGAGTTCGCCGCGGTCTTTCGGGGAGACAGACTGCCGGAGACGAGAGAGCGCCAGAGGGCGTAGGGGGAGGCTTCGTCCGCCTCTGCGGCAAGTTCCCTTTGGAGCTCCGAGCCCTCAATTCTACCCGCTTCCCGAAGGGCGTACCGTTCAGCCAATGCGTCAAAACGGTCTTGTACGTTTGCGAAAACTCCGCCGTTCCAGGCAAGGAGAAGGAGCAGGGCAAGGCCCATGATTTTTCTTTTCATAGTGTACACCTCCATTAGTCATCATTGATCAGTTATTATACCCTCATTTTTTTATTTCGAAAAGGTATTTTTGACGGCCTGCCTCCTGCTTTTCCTTATGCTCCTTCTGTTCTTTCTGTTCTTTCTGTTCCTTATGTTCTTTTTGATGTAAGATTCTTTTATATCAGATCAGGGGATGAGACATGATGAATAATAATCTCCCTCCCTTCCGGGAGGAAAATCACAGGAGCGCGGAAATTTCACTCTCTGCCATGAAAAAAGCAGGGGGCCTCTTTCCATTTCCCGAAGGAAAAGACGAGATTTCCGGGCTGCAGGAGCTGGTGAAGAACGCTCCCCAGGGGATATTCTCCGTCACATTGGACGGAAAGTACCGGTGGGCCAATATGTGCCTCGCCCGTATTCTGGGATACCCCTCCCCCGAGGTCCTCATGGAGGAAGTAAACCCCACCTCCGTACGGGAATGCCATTATGCGAACCCCGATATCCGGGGTCCTGTCATCGATGATCTCCTCTCCCATCCGAACGAATGGCTCAGCCGGGAGGAAGTCTTCCGGAAACGGGACGGAAGCCTGGTCGAAGTACACATTTACCATCGCTGCGTCTTTTCTCCCGAGGGGAAACCCCTCTATATCGACGGTTTTATCGAGGATCTGGGCCCCCGGAAGGATCTTGAGCGGCAGCTGGCCTACCAGCTTTCCCTTCAGACGAGAATTTTTGATTCTATTCCCGCCCATGTCTACCTGAAGGACATGGAGGGAAGATATGTCAGGGTGAACAAAGCCTTCGCCGAATTTTATAATCGCCCCCGGGAGGAGTTCGAAGGAAAAACAACCTTTGATGTACTGCCCGGAGACGCCGCGATTACATCCAAAGAAGAGGACGACCAGGTGCTCGCCGCCGGTCAGGAGATTTCAGGGGCAGACCTGCTGGTGGTTGGCTGGAAGGGGGAAAAACAATGGCAGAAGACCTATAAATCCCGCATTCTTGACGAACAGGGAGAAGTCCAGGGCATCGTCGGCTGCAGTGTGGACGTCACCCCCCTCGTCGAGGCCGCCGAAGCCCTCCGGGAGAGCGAGAAGCGCTACCGCACCCTCGCAGAGGACATGCCCGTTCTCATAAACACCGCCCTGCCCGACGGCACCCTGCTCTACGCAAATCAGGAATGCTGCCGGTGGTGCAGGATGGAACAGAAGGATATTTCTGGAGAAAACTTTCTTCATTTTTTAAAAAAAGAGGACCGGGAGGCCTTCAGAACGAACCTGGCCCTGCTGACCCCCGAGA
Source organism: Synergistaceae bacterium (assembly GCA_022837505.1). Taxonomy (GTDB): domain Bacteria; phylum Synergistota; class Synergistia; order Synergistales; family Aminobacteriaceae; genus JALHFZ01. The sequence goes on along the minus strand of JALHFZ010000067.1, from coordinate 26,393 downwards.
ACCCGCTGCTCGTCAGCGAGCAGAGGGTTTTTGACCCCGAAGGGGCAATCCGGTGGCACCGCTGGGTCACCAGGGGATTTTTCAGCTCTGACCGAAGGCTGCAGTTCACCCAGGGGATAGGGGAGGACATCACCGAAAGAAAGCTGGCCGATGAGGCCCTCCGCCTCGCCAGAGACGAAGCGGAGAAGGCCAGCGCGGCGAAATCAAATTTCTTCGCCGTCATCAGTCATGAAATACGCACCCCCCTCAACGGCATTCTGGGGATGACCGAGGTGCTTCTTGACACAAAACTGGATGATGATCAGCGAAGCCACGCCCGGATGATTCAGGACAGCGGAGAGCACCTTCTCACCCTTTTGAACGATATCCTCGATTACGCGAAGATCGAGGCGGGGCGATTCGATCTGAATATCATGGCCTTTCCCCTCGACCGGGTCCTCGCCGAAAGCATGGCCTTCTTCCAGAGAGGGGCGGCGGACCGGGGAATCTCCCTCTCCCTCGAGAGGGATCCTGCCGTCCCCGCCGTCCTCGTGGGCGACCCCGCCAGGCTGCGCCAGATCCTCACGAACCTTCTGGGAAATGCAGTGAAATTTACCTCCAGGGGGTCTGTCCTTCTCTCGGTAAAAAAACGGAAGGAGACCGCCGGGGAGGTTACGGTCCGCTTCGCCGTGAAGGACACGGGAATAGGCATCTCCCGGAAGCTTCAAAAGGAGATATTCACTCCCTTCCGCCAGGGAGAACCCTTCAACAACCGGAAATACGGCGGAACGGGCCTCGGCATCCCCATCTCCGCCCGGCTTTTGGAGATGATGGGAGGGCGTCTCTCCGTAAAGAGCGTCCCCGTCGAGGGGTCCTGCTTCTTCTTCTCCCTCGTCTTCAAAAAACGCCCTTCTCTTCCCCCTCCTCCCCTGCCGGCGGATCTTCTCCCTGCCCCGGAACAAGCGTCCCGGGGGCCGGTCCGCTCTATCCTCGTGGTGGATGACAACGAGGTCAATCGGGAACTCGTCAGACTGCTGCTGCAGAAGGGGGGGTACCGCCCCCTGATGGCGGAGAGCGGCCGGGAGGCCATCGACATTCTCTCCAGGGAGAAAGTCGATCTTGTGCTCATGGACATCCAGATGCCTGAGATGGACGGCTACGAGGCAACCGCAATCATTCGCAACCCTTCCTCACCGGTCCTCGATCACTCTCTTCCCATAGTGGCACTCACGGCCCATGCCATGAAGGGGTTTGTGGAGGAGTGCCTGAAACAGGGGCTCAATGACGTCATCACGAAGCCCTTTTCATCGAAAGAGCTTCAGGAGATCCTCTCCCGGTGGCTTTACCGGGGAGAAACAGGGAACTCCAAAGGTGAGGAAAACACGATAGAAAAAGATTCCGGAGACAAAAAGCATATCTTCGACCCGGACTGTTTTCTCACAAAAATTGACGGTGACCGGGATGAAGGCGGAACGCTTCTTGAGCTCTTTTTAGAAACTGCCGCATCGGATATGGAGCGGGGGAGGAAAAGCCTTGAGAGGGGAGATTATGACGAATGCACCCGGAGGGGCCACTCATTGAAGGGTGCCGCATCGAACATCTGCGCTCCCCTTCTCAGCCGCGGAGCAGAGATATTTGAAAAAGAGGCGAAAAATTCTTCTCCCCTCACCGGAAAGGCCTGGGCCGAGCTGGAGGCACAGTTTCAGCTCACCGTGCAGGAGATCAAGAGTTTTATGAAGAACCTCAGCGGCCGGGAAAGCGCGCCCGGTAAAAAGCCATAAGGGAGGCAAGCCGCCGGGCGACCTGTTCTCTCTCGGGGGAAAACTTGCCCCGCACCTCCTCGAGGGCTTTCTGCACATCCTCCCGGGCGGGGGTTATCTTTCCCCTTCGGGGGGAGAGAATTATTTTTTTCGGCGCCATCGTCACGTTTCCCACAATGACCTTGAGGGAGAGGATATTGAGGCCGGTCATGGCCGAGATCTTCTTTGCCAGGGTACCCGCTCGCATGGAGAGAGCCTTGGCTGCTGCAGGGGTTTCCGCGCTGACGAGCAGAATCCCCTTTTCGATCTCCAGGGGAAGGCTTTTTTTCCCAAGGACAGCCCCTGCAATGATCTCCCATTCCTTCCGCAGCTCCGGCAGGGCAAGTTTTTCCTCCGCCCCCGGGGGCAGCACCCTCTGAAGGAGGGCCCCCACCCGGTCGAAACCCCGGCTTCTTGATCTGGTGTTTCTATTTCGTCCCTTCACAGGGTTCCCTCCTCCGCAGGGAGTTGAGATAGATGGAGAGGAGCTGAATATCCGCCGGGGTCACCCCGGAGATCCGGCCCGCCTGGCCGAGGGTCCGCGGGCGGACTTTGGCGAGCTTCTGGCGGCTTTCGGCGAGAAGACCCTTTATAGCACCATAGTCGAGATCCCCGGGAAGGAGGACCTCCTCCATTTTTTCGAGCCTGGTCACCTGGCGGCGCTGCCGGTCGATATACCCTCCGTACTTGATCTCCACTTCAAGGGCATGCCCTTCATCCTCCGAAAGAGCCTCTCCTCCCGGAAGAAAAGGAGAGATCAGGGAGTAGGGAACCCGGGGCCTGCGGAGAAGATCTCCGGCGAGGGCAGGTTCCCTCAGGGGGGCCGAGTCCAAGGCTGCCAGCTCGCTGTTGAGTTCATCCGAAGGAGAGAGACGAACCCCCTCAAGCCGCTCCCTTTCCCCGTCGATCCTCTTCCACCGGGCAAGAAGAAAATTCCATTTTTCATCCCCCAGAAGACCTGTTTTCCGCCCCAGGGGGGCGAGGCGGCGGTCGGCATTGTCGTGCCGGAGAAGCAGACGGTGCTCGCAGCGGCTCGTGAGCATCCGGTAGGGCTCCTGAGTACCCCTTGTGACGAGATCGTCCACCAGGACCCCCATATAGGCCTCAGAACGGGAAAGTATGAGGGGGTCCTCCCCCCGGACTTTCAGTGCGGCGTTGACCCCCGCGAGCAGACCCTGGGCGGCCGCTTCCTCGTACCCCGATGTCCCGTTGATCTGGCCGGCGCAGAAAAGGCCTGATATTTTCTTTATTTCGAGGGAAGGGGTGAGCTGCAAGGGGTTCACGTAGTCGTATTCGATGGCGTACCCCGGCCGGGTGATGTGAGCCCTTTCGCACCCCGGCAGGGAGCGGACCATGGCAGTCTGTACGTCCAGGGGGAGGCTCGTGGAGAAGTTCTGAATGTAGACCTCTTTATTTCCCCGGGAGACGGGCTCGAGAAAGAGGAGATGGCTCTCCTTTTCCGGAAAGCGGAGGACCTTGTCCTCAATGGACGGACAGTACCGGGGGCCTGCCCCCTCCATCCACCCCATGGAGAGGGGGGATCGGGAGAGGTTCTCCCGGATGACGTCGTGGGTCTCCTGCGTACTTCGCGTGAGATAGCAGAAATACCCCTCGTGGACCGCCCCCTCCCTCCAGAGGGAGAAGGCCAGGGGCTTTTCCGCGCTCCCCTGCTGCTGGAGGGAGGGGAGGTCAAGGGTGTCCAGATGAAGGCGGGGGGTGGTGTCCGTGCGGATCCGACCCATCTCCAGACCGTGTGTTCTCAGGGAAGCGGGGAGATCGAGGGAGGGGATCTGCCCGAGGGGGCCTGAGAAAAAGCTCTCCGTGCCGATATAGACCTTTCCGGAGAGGTAGGTTCCAGGGGCGAGGATCACCGTACGCCCTCCGTAGGTGTATCCATACTTCGTCCTTACTCCCCGGACGGCCCCGTCCTCCACCCAGAGATCGGTGACCAGCTCCTGGCGGACGTCGAGGTTTTTCTGGCTTTCGATGGCGAGAAGAAAATGGGCGGCATACTCCCGGAGGTCACACTGGGCCCGGAGGGCCTGAACCGCCGGCCCCTTGGATGTATTGAGCCACCGGATGAGCATGGCCGAGCTGTCCGCCGCCTCGGCCTGCTCCCCTCCGAGGGCGCTCCCCTCCCGGACGAGATGCCCCTTCGCAGGGCCGCCGATGGAGGGGTTGCAGGGCATATGCCCCGTGTTGTCGAGGAAGAGATTGAGCTGCAATACGGCCATCCCCATCCGGGCCGCGGCAAGGGCCGCCTCGCATCCGGCATGCCCTCCTCCCACAACGATGCAGTCATATTTTTTTTCAAAGAGGATCATCGGGGGTTCTTCCTTTCCGCCTGAGGAGAAATTTTTCTATTCCTCCAGGGTTATATTTCCTTTTGTAACAGACCAGACCGCTCCGGGCCAGGGGTCGACCCCTTCCGCAGCGGCCGCGATGACCTGCCACCCCGTCCTTTCAAGGGTCGACACGGTGAATCGCCGCCCCTCTTCGTCGAGTTCTGAGGCGATCTCGTCGAGCAGAAGGATGGGCTTCCGGCGCAGGCGGCGTTCGACCAACCTGCCGGCGGAGATCATCAGGGCCACGGAGGCTCTTCTTTTCTGCCCCCGGCTGAAGAAGACAGCGGCTTCCCGTCCTCCGCTCCCGATATGAAGATCATCCCGATGGGGGCCCACTACAGGGGCACAGCACCGGCACTCCCGGGGACGCTCCGCCACAAGGGAAGACCACCAGTCCTCGGAATAATCGGCCTTCCGCCCGGCCCCTCCCCGATGAAGCTGCAGCTCCAGCGGGGCGGGAAGAAGTTCCCTGAGCTCCGATACCCCTTCCTCCAGGGAAAAGACCGCCCTTTCCCGGGCCTCCCAGATCCAGGCAGCCAGGGGAGCCATGGCCCGGGAGGTGACGGCGGTATTCTTTCCCTGACGAAGAAGGATCGTTCTGTGCCTCACGGCCTTTCGGAAGTCGTTCAGCCTTCGGGCGTAGAGGGGGTACAGAAGGGCGCAGAGCCGGTCGAGAAAGGACCGCCTTCCCGAAGGGGAGCCGTCCATGAGGTTCATGTCCCGGGGAAGAAAGGCGAGGGCTGGGATCTGCAGCCTGATTTCGGGAAAGGAGCTTCTCTTTCCGTCGCATTTCACTACAGAGGTTCCTCCGAGGGAAAGGGCCAGAAAAAGTTCCTCCTCGCCGGTGAATTTTCCCGTGAGGAAAGCATGTTTTTCCGTTCCATTCCACGCGAGAAGGTCCCTTCGGTCGCCGAAAGGGCCCCACCCCAGAAGAAGATGGAGCCCCTCAAGACAGTTGGTCTTTCCTGAACCGTTCTTGCCCGTCAGGAGATTGAGCCCCTGCCTCCAGAAAATGCGGCCCGAAGTAAGATTTCGAAAATTTCGAAGAGTGAATTCAACACACTCCATGGAGGGGCTCTAGAAAGAATCCTCCTCAAAAGGGGCGGGCTCGTCAATCTCCTCTTCCTCGAAGGAGAGATCCTCTTTTTTGAGTTTTATGGGCATGAGCATGTACAGGAAATTTTTTTCATCCGGCCGGAGCATGGATAAATGCCCCTCCGTACCGTTGAAGCTCATGAGAACACTCACTCCGTAGAGGGCCTTGAGCCCTTCGAGAAGGTACCCCACGTTGTAGGCCACCGTGAGGGGTTCCCCTTCGATTTTTCCCTCGAGGACCTCCTCCACTGCCCCCGTCTCCGGGGCCTTTCCCTGGAGGATGACGTCCCCCTGGGGGGAGAGGCGGAAGATCACCATCCGGGTATAATCCCGAACGATGATATCCACCCGTTCAAGGGCTTCCGTCAGGGCGCTTCTGTCGATCTCGAGCACCGTCGTACTGTTGGGGTTCATGATTTTTTCGTAATCGGGAAAGACGGCCTCCACCCTCCGGACGGAAAATTCAATTGATCCCATCTGGAAGAAGACGAGGGTATTGTCGTTCAGTATCCTGATGGGGGTTTCCCCCGAAAGGGCCCCGAGGAGCCTCTGAAGCTCCTTTATCCCCTGAATGGGGAGGAGGAATTCTCCGTCGGAGCTTACTTCCGAGGGGTACCCCTTTGCCAGGGAGAGACGCCTTCCGTCCGTGGAGATGATCCGGAGTTCCCTTTCTCTGAGCTGAAAAAAGGCTGTGCCGAGGTATTTGGGAAACTCCTCCCCCTGGGTGCAGGCCACCGTCCCCTCGGAGATGATCCGGAGAAGTTCCGACGCGGTAAGAGAACAGAAAAAAGACGCGCTTTCCGATACGGGAAGGGTCGGAAATTCCTTCGACGGATAGGTTGTGAATTTGTACCGGTTTCTTCCGGCGATGATGGTCCCCCGGCCGTCGTCCACAGAAACTGTGAAGATGTTTGTGGGAGCTTTTTTGAAGAGTTCGCCGACGATCCGGACGGGAAGGACCGCTTCTCCTTCTTCCTCCACGAGCACGCCCCGGGAGATGCTTTTAATGGACGTTTTGAGGTCCGTAGCCTCGAGAAGAACGGTGTTTCCGTCCTCCGATTCCCTGGTTTTTATAAAAATACCTGTGAGGGCGTTGATTGTGCTCTTGGAACTGGTGCTCCGTTCAGTGATCTGCCAGCTTTTAAGGAATTCACTTTTATTGATCTGAAGTCTCACGTGGTTTCCCTCCCCGTACAGTATCTGTTATTAGTTTTTGTATTTAGTAACAGTAGTAGTAATAAGGGGTGTGGACAGTGTGGATAACCTGTCGGCGGCCCTTCCTGACCGGACCGGACCCCTGTGGACAAAAAAATTTTATACTGTCAAAGTTATCCCCATTATCCACAGGACAACTGAAAATTTCTGTCTAAGTGTTGACTTATCCACAAAAGGACGCCTTTTTTCACAACTTTGCCTCGATGGTATCCACAATCTGTTTTATCCTGGGCTGCTCTTTTATCATCTGGGTGATCTTCCGGTGGGCATGAAGGACGGTGGTATGGTCCTTCTTACGGAAGGAAAGCCCTATCTGCTGAAGGCTCGTCTCCGTGAGCTTCCGGGCGAGGTACATGGCGATCTGCCGGGCCAGGGCGATGTCGGAGGTCCGCTTCGTGCTGAGGAGTTCATCCACGGGCATATTGAAGAACTCCCCCACGGTGTGCTGAATTGCGTCGATGCTCACTGGGCCGCGGATATCCTTTCGGATGATGTCCTTCAGCCATTCTGCGGCATTTTCCTCGTTGATGGGCTCGCTCGACAGCTCGGCGCAGGCGACGACCCGATTGAGGGCCCCCTCAAGTTCCCGGATATTGCTGGGGATATTCAGGGCGAGGAAATTGATGACGTCGTCGGAGATGTCGAAATGGCGGAGCTGGGCTTTTTTCTGCAAAACGGCGATGCGGGTCTCCAGGTCGGGGGACTGTATGTCCGTCACAAGCCCCCATTCAAAGCGGCTGACGAGACGGTCCTCGATGCTCTGGATATCCTTGGGGGGCCGGTCGGAGCAGATGACGATCTGTTTGTTCGACACGTGGAGCTGGTTGAAGGTGTGGAAAAACTCCTCCTGGCTGCTTCCCTTGTTTCCGAGAAACTGGATATCGTCTATGAGGAGCACGTCGACGCTCCGGTACTTCGATTTGAACTCCTGGGTCTTGTTGTTCTTGATGGACTGGATAAATTCGTTGATGAATTTCTCGGAGCTCACGTAGGTTACCTTGAGGTTCGGGTTGCGGTCGAGGGCGTAATGGCCTATGGCGTGCATGAGATGGGTCTTTCCGAGGCCGACCCCTCCCCAGATGAACAGGGGGTTGTAGGCCTCCCCCGGAGTCTCGGCCACCGCGAGGCTTGCGGCGTGCCCGAGGCGGTTTGACTTCCCCACAACGAAGGAGCTGAAGACATAGCTGGGGTTGAGGCCGTCCCGGGACTCTGAAAGGGTCGACGATGCGGCCCGCTCGGCCCGTTTCTGCTCTCTGCTCGTCTTTTTTTGTCTCCGCTCCGACCCGGAGGTCAATTGTCTCTCCGGCGAACTTTTCCTTGAAAATTTTCGAAAGGTCTTTAAGAAAACGGGAGGAGATCTGCTCTTTCACGAAGACGTTGGGGACGTCGAGGATAAGGGTCCCCCCGGACAGGGCAGTGGGAATACAGGTTTTCAGCCAAAGATCGGACGATCCGGCGGGAAGCGCAGAAGAGGCTTCCTCCAGAAGGTTTTCCCAAAGCTGCTTTACTTCATTGTCCACAGAGCCTCACCTCATGTTGAGAATGGATCCATCTTATCATATGGAAAGGAATTGTGGATAACTTATATTCTCCTCCGACAGGACGGAGGGGGGTTTTTTCAAAATCCGGAGGAGAAAGAGGGCAACTTGTCCACAAAAGTTATCCACATATACACAATAACAAATTTTTTTTGTGGATAGGTAGAATTACCGATGGGGAGAGGGCCGGAGAAATTGTCGAAACATTTCCCTTCTCCCTTCAATTCCCCTTTTCCCACGGGGGAAGGGCTTCGCCATAGTATCCACAAGTTTTCCACCAATGTGGATAAGATTTTTGCCTTTTATCCGGAAGGGGAGAGAAAAGAAAATAGACAAGAAGGGGGTCTTCGGAGAGAATAAGGGCAACACAATCCAAGCAGCGAAGGAGAAAAAATAATGAACTCACCCCTTCTCCACGTCATAAGCCACACAGATCTCGACGGAATCGCCGCGGCAGCGGTCGCATGGCACCGCTGGCAGGGACGGCGGCTTCTGAAAGTATCCCTCGCCGGCTACGGATCGGTGGACAGCCTCATCCTCGAAAGCCTCGACGCCGGGCAGGAATTTATCGTCATGGACCTCTTCTGTCAGGACGTACGGACCGTGGACGCCCTCGACCGGTTTCACTCGCCGGGAAACCCTCCCTTCGCCTTCGACCACCACGACACCACCGCCCAGAAGTACGGCAACCGCCCCTGGGCGGTGGTGGACACCTCCTGCTGCGCCGCGAAGGTCTACTATGAATGGCTCGCGAGGGAGGGAGTTCTTGAAATTGAGCGCCTGAAGCCCCTCGTGGACATCGCCAACGACCGGGACCTCTGGCTGAACGAAAACCCCGACAGCCGCCTCTGGAACGCCCTCATCACCCTCTGCGGCTCCTGGACGATCTTTACCCGCTTCGCCATCGACCCCGACCCCTCCCTCTCCCCCCTTGAGCGGTCCGCCGCCGAGGAGTTCGTGGAGAAGCAGGAGAAGCGCTTTGCTCATGCCCTCGAAAAGATAGGGCCCCGGACGGCGGACATCGCCTTCGTGGAGCCTGGAATCCTCGAGTTCGGCGACGTCTCCGACTTCGGCGGGCTGATCCTCGACCGTCTGGCGGACCCTCCCCTCCTCGTGGCCGTGGCGGCCAAGCGGTATTCCGGGGAATGGGCCGTCTCCATGCGAAGCCGGAAGGAGATGGCCGGCAAGGTGGTGGGAATGCTCCGGGACGGAAAGAAAATCCGGGGAGGAGGGCACGATGACGCCGCCGCCCTCTACTTCCCCCCCTCCTACACACCCGCCCAGATACGCTCCACCCTCGAGGCCGCCCTGCGGACCATCCGGGATTCCGAACGGCCCACAGGGGTGACCCTGGGGGATCTCTTCGCCTCTCGAGGGAACGGAAAGCAAGGGTAAGAAGACGAAATGAGCAGGTTCACCGAATTTTTCGCCCTGAAAAAAAGCATCGCCGGGATGCTCTTCATGGTGGTCTTCGTGGGCCTCGGCGAACGAATGGCCGAGCGATTTCTCCCCATCTATCTTCTCGCCCTGGGAGGAGGAGCCCTCTCCATCGGCCTGCTCAACGGCCTCGACAATCTTCTGTCGGCCCTCTACTCCTTTCCCGGAGGGTACATCGCCGACCGGTTCGGAATCAAAAGGGCCCTGCTCTTCTTCAACCTGCTGGCCATGGCGGGGTTTGCCGTGGTGATCTTCGTTCCCCGCACCTGGGCCGTCCTCGGGGCGTCCTTTCTCTTTCTCTCCTGGACGGCCATCTCCCTCCCCGCCTCCATGAAGCTCATCGCCCGGGTGCTGCCCAGAAACAAGCGGACCATGGGGGTCACCGTCCATTCCCTCGTCCGGCGCATTCCCATGGCCCTCGGTCCCCTCTTCGGCGGGCTCATGATAGGCTTCTTCGGCGAGAGGGCGGGGGTCCGCCTGGCCTTCGCCGGAGCCTTTCTTCTGGCCCTCCTGGCCCTTCTGCTCCAGCAGCGCCTCATCAGCGAAGAGGACAATGAATTTGTGCCCCGTCCGGAGGGAAATCCCCTGCAGATCTTCCGGCTCATGAGCCCGGACCTCAAAAATCTCCTCATCTCGGACATCCTCATCCGCTTCTGCGAACAGATCCCCTACGCCTTCGTGGTGGTCTGGGCCATGAAGGTCATCCCGCGCCCCGTATCAGCCTTTCAGTTCGGCATCCTCACCGTCGTGGAGATGACCGTGGCCCTTTTGATCTACATCCCCGTGGCCCGCCTGGCCGACCGGGGAGGTAAGAAAATCTTCGTGGCCATCACCTTCGGCTTCTTCACCCTCTTTCCCCTTGTGCTCTATTTCTCCCGCTCCTTCGAGGTTCTGCTCTTCGCCTTTGCCGTCCGGGGGCTCAAGGAGTTCGGGGAACCCACCCGAAAGTCCCTCATCCTGGACCTCTCCCCTCCCGGGCAGTCGGCGGCCATGTTCGGCCTGTACTACCTTCTGAGGGATCTGGTAGTCTCCCTGGCGGCCTTCGGCGGGGCCTTTCTGTGGATGGCCGGACCGGGGGTGAACTTCTTCACCGCCTCGGCCTTCGGCGCCGCCGGGACGGTCTGGTTTATCCTCTATGGGCGGGATCTCTCCTCCGGTCAGGCCGGAGAGCCTCCGGAGGGGAGCAGGGGGGTCAGATAGCAGGCGCAGAAGGGGATGAACTTTCCCCCCCGGAAAACGTGGAGGGTGCAGTACCGCAGCCGTTCGAGGTCGAGATTTCCCCCGTCCTGAAAGGGCATGGCGCTCACGGTGAAGCTTGAGGAGCGGAACCGCTCGAGGAAGACGTCCATATCCGTCAGATCGTCCCCGCAGCCGCTGGGCTCACTGCTCCGCTCCCATCGCAGGCCCAGGTAGCGCCGCTTCTGCGCTGCGAAGTCTTCGCAGGCGCATTCTCTATCCTCCCCTCCCCCTTTTCTGTTCAGAGAATGGAGGGTGCCGTCCCTTGTGACGATGAAGTCCCCGGAGAAGCCGCAGAGAGGGTGGTTGCACCGGGAGGGGGTCAGCTCCTCCACTGGGAAGAGGTCCCCCCCCTGAAGGCCGATCTGCTCCATCAGCTCGTCCAGGGTGAATCGGTCCCCGTCGGCGGGGAGGGCGGGGATCCGTCCGAAGTAGCTCACTGGCTGGAAGTGAACCCCCCGTACCGCCGGAGAACGGGCGAGGGCGAAGCGCAGGATGTCCCCTATGGAGCGGATATTCACCCCCGGCACGAGGGTGGGGACAAGGGTCACGCCGATGCCGTATTCTCCGCAGCGGGCGATGGTCTGTTTTTTGATGTCGAAGAGGGGGCGCCCCCGGAGGGTTCGGTAGACGTCGTCGTCTATTCCGTCGAACTGCAGAAAGACGAAGGAGAGCCCCGCCTGCGCGAGGGCGGCAACGTAGGGTTCGTCCGAGGCCAGCCGGATGCCGTTTGTGTTGAGCTGCACGTACCGGCATCCGAGGTCCTTCGCCGCCCGGACGATCTCAGGGAGGTCGTCCCGTACGGTGGGCTCTCCGCCGCTGAGCTGCACGAGGGATTCCCCCGGGCGGATAATCTGTTCTAAAGAGCGGCGGATCTCCTCCAGGGGCGGGTCCTCCCTCAGGCCCCCGCCGTCGGCGAAGCAGAAGGGGCAGCGGAGGTTGCACCGCTCCGTCACCTCGAGGATCACGCAGCAGGTCCCCCGAAGATGGCCGGAGCACAGGCCGCAGGCGTGGGGGCAGTCAGGATTTCCTTCATCCTCCGGAGCTTTCAGCCCGCTGGTCCATTGAGCGAGGTCTGCCCGGTCCCGCCAGACGACCACAGAGAAGAACCCGTGGTCGGGGCATTCCTTTTCAAGAAAAACCTCCCCTTCCCGGCGGATCTTCACCGCGCGGATCCTCTTCAGGCAGACGGGGCAGACGCTCCAGGTCCGCCCGAGTACCGTGCCGGATTCCATCTACTTGTCCTCCAGGGTCTGTCCGGCCTCGGGCATCCCTTGCCGGTAGAAAGATTGGAATGAAAATTTTTATTTTTGCACTTTAGATTATTATGCCCTATGAGGAGGGGAAAATCCATTTTTCCGGCGGAAAGGCTTTCCTGAATCCGCAGACGGGAGGATTTTTCCGGGATGGCGGCGCTTTTTCCCTGCTGTATAATATGGTATTGTGGAAAAAACAGGAATCTCCGGATTCCGTTGGAGGAATTGAAGAGAACATGAAAATCGTTGTAGTCGGCGGGGGAGAAGTGGGGTACAGCGTCGCACAGACCCTCTCTGAGGAGGGGCACGACATCACTGTAGTGGAGGAGAATGAGGACAGGGCGCACCGGCTCGATTCGGATCTGGATGTCATCACCATCCGGGGCAACGGCGCCCGCCCCCAGGTGCTTGAGGAGGCCGGAATTGCGGCCGGTACGGACGTGGATATCCTCGTTGCCTGCACAGACCAGGATGAGGTGAATATCCTCGCCTGCTGGATCGCCAAGCGGGCCGGGGTCAAGCGGGTAATCTCCCGGGCCCGGGCCCTCGAGTTCACCGACAGCCCCACCTGGGCGAAGGATCTGGGGATCGACGTGATGAACTCTCCGGAACGCTCCGTGGCCCGGGAGATCCTCGAACTGCTCTTCGTCAGCTCGGCAGTCCACACGGCGGAGCTCCTCGACGGCCGGTCGGGGATCTACGCCTTCCGGGTGGCACCCAACTCCCCCCTCGTGGGGGTGGCCCTCCGGGATCTCAAGACCCTCTATCCGAACTTCATCGCCATCATCGTCTACATCCAGCGGGGCAAAACGGGGAGCATCCCCTACGGGGATATGCACATTGAGGCGGGGGACCTGTGCTATATCGTTACCTCCAGGGAGCAGGCCTGGAAGCTCGAGGAGATCTACCAGATGAAGAAGAGCCGCCCCCTCCGCCGGGTGATCATCATCGGCGCGGGGAAGCTCGGCTTTCAGGTGGCCTGGAAGCTTGAGAATCTCTTCAAAAATCTCGATATCCGGCTGATCGACCATAACCGGGAGAAGTGCGAACGGATTGCCGGAGAGCTGAAGCGCACCCTTGTCCTCTGCGGCGACGGCGCCGACGAGAGTTTCCTCCGCCAGGAGGGGATCGAGGAGGCGGACGGCCTGGTCTGCGCCACGGAGAGCGACGAGGCCAATTTGCTCTTCTCCGTCCTGGGGAGGGCCCTGGGGGCGAAGAAGACCATCGCCGTGGTCCGCCGGAAGATCTACATGAAGCTCGACAACTATATGTCCGTGGACTCCATCGTCAACCCCAACAACGCCCTGGCGTCGGTGATCCTCCGCCACGCCCGGTACCCCTCGGGAACGGGGGCCCTCTCCATCATCGAGAAGATCGACGCTGAGATGCTCGAGCTCGTCATCCCCCCGGAGAGCCCCGTCACGGGGAAGACGATCATGAGCCTCGGCCTTCCCAAGGGGATTCTTGTGGCCCTCATCGTCCGGAACGGGGAGGTCTTCGTCCCTGTGGGGGCAACGGTGATCCGGGGAGACGACAAGGTCATGGTCTTCGCCTCGTCGGACATGATGAATGACGCCGTAGATCGTCTCGGGGTGAAGTAACCTTGCATTTCCGCCTCGTATCCAAGGTCCTCTCCCTCCTTGCGGCCATAATCTCCCTCTCCATGACCTGGCCCCTGATCTGGGCCCTCACCGACGGGAGCGGCGACCGGCAGGCCTTTCTGCTCTCCATCGGGATAGGGCTGCTCCTCTCGGGACTGCTCTATCTGGGGGGGAGAAAGTCCGACTATGATGACCTCGGCATCCAGGACGGCTTCGCCGTGGTCACCCTCTCATGGGTCATCGCCTCCGTGGTGGGGGCCCTCCCCTACTATCTCTACGGCACTGTCCCCACCTTCACGGACGCCTTTTTCGAGGCCATCTCGGGGTTCACCACCACGGGAGCGTCGGTGATAACCGTCATCGAGGCCAACCCGAGGGGGATCCTCTTCTGGAGGGACCTCACCCACTGGCTCGGCGGAATGGGGATCATCGTCCTCAGCCTCGCCATCCTCCCCTTCATCGGCGTGGGGGGGATGCAGCTCTACAAGGCGGAGGTCCCCGGCCCCATCCCCGAGAAGATGACCCCCCGCATTCAGCAGACGGCCCTCTACCTCTGGGGGGTCTACGTCCTGCTCTCGGCAGTCCAGACGGCCCTGCTCTTCTTCGGGGGGATGAACCTCTTCGAGTCCCTCACCCACACCTTCGGAACCATGGCCACGGGAGGGTTTTCCCCTCTGAACAAAAGCGTGGGCCAGTATAATTCCCCCTACTTCGACTGGGTCATCACGCTCTTCATGTTCCTCGCCGGGGCCAACTTCGTCCTCCACTACCGGTTTCTCCTGGGGCGCTTCGGCGCCTTCTTCCGGGACGAGGAGTTCCGGGTCTACACGGGGATTGTCCTCTTCAGCACGGCGACCGTCACGGCGGTGCTCCTCCTCTCGGGCACCTACGGCACCTTCGCCGAGGCCCTCCGCTACGGAGCCTTCCAGGTGGTGAGCATCATCACCACCACGGGGTTCGTCACGGCGGACTATGAGCTCTGGCCGGCCTATACCCAGTTTCTTCTCCTCCTCCTCATGTTCGTGGGCGCCTGCGCCGGGTCCACCGGAGGGGGAATTAAAAATCTCCGCCTCATGGTCCTTGCCCGGCATATCCGGGCGGAGATAGGCACCATCCTCCACCCCCGGGCGGTCCTCCATGTGAGGGTGGGAGGGAAAGTGGTCGGACGGGACATCATCGCCTCGGTGACCTCTTTTTTTGTGCTCTACATCGCCGTCTTCACGGGAGGGACCCTCTTCATGACCGCCCTCGACCTCGATCTCCTCACCTCCATGTCCGCCGTGGCGGCCACCCTGGGGAACATCGGCCCCGGCCTTGGGGCCGTGGGGCCCATGGACAACTACTCAGCCATCCCCTCCGCGGGGAAATGGATGCTCTCCCTCTTCATGCTCATGGGACGGCTTGAGCTCTATACGGTTGTCCTCCTCTTCGTCCCCGAGACCTGGAGACGGTAGACTTTCCCTCATTTTTCTCCCTGTGATACAATTATTTCGGAATATCAGGAAGGGAGAGAGAATTAAATGAAGATGATCGATATGGAGCGTCTCGAGCGGACGGCCGTTCTGCCCGGTCTTCGTGCCCGCTTTGTCCACTCGGAAAACATGACCCTCGCTTACTGGGATATGGACGAGGGGGCGGATTTTCCTCTCCACGACCATTCTCATGAACAGATCGTGAATGTTATCTCCGGCACTCTCGAGGTCACCGTACGGGGCGAGAAGGTCACCCTCGACAGCGGATGCGTCCTTGTGATCTCCCCGGGAGAGCCCCATGCCGTCCATGCCGTCACGCCCTGTTTCGTGATTGATGTCTTCTACCCTATACGGACGGACTACCGGAGGGAATAGAGTTTTAAAGGAGATGCCTCTGCCCGGGACCATTTTTAATTTCTACCCTCTTGACATATTTCGGAATTAAGGTACCATAATACGCGAACTGGAAGGAGGTGTTCCGGAATGAGTGAAATTATCGCCCTCTCTGACGCCGTTTCCCTCGCTCTGCACGGAATGGGCCTCCTTGCGGCGGGAGAGCGAAGAAACGCCCGGGAGATGGCTGAGGAGATGAAGGTCTCGGAGGCTCACCTGGCCAAGGTCTTTCAGAGGCTCGTCAAAAGCGGCCTGGTCCTCTCCACCCGCGGCCCGGGGGGCGGGTTTGAGCTTGCCGGGGAAGCGGGAAAAATTTCCCTTTACCACATCTACTCCGTCATCGAGGGGGATCCGTCGGAAAAATACTGCCTGCTGCGGAAGGACGAATGCCCCTTCGAGGAATGCCTCTTCGGGTCGATGCTCGAAAAGTTGTCCCATGATTTCGTAAACTATCTGAAACAGACAACCCTTGCGGATCTGAAACGAGGTGCAAAAGCATGAAGGATACGGTAAAAAGAAAGATCATCACCATTGACGAGGAAAAATGCGACGGCTGCGGCATCTGCGCCGAGGCCTGCCACGAGGGGGCCATCCAGATCATCGGAGGCAAGGCGAAGCTCGTGAGCGAGACCTACTGCGACGGCCTGGGGGACTGCATCGGCGAATGCCCCCGGGGAGCCATCTCCTTCGAGGAGCGGGAGGCCGCTCCCTACGACGAGGAGGCGGTGAAGCGCCACATGGCGCAGAAATCCGGAGCTGCCCCAAAGAGGTGCCCCGGGTCCATGGCCCAAAGCCTCCGGGGGGAACCGACACCCTGCGAGATGCCCCCCTCCCGCCCCGAAGGGCTTCCTTCCGCCCTGGGGAACTGGCCGGTGCAGATACGGCTCGTTCCCGAAACGGCCCCCTTTCTGCGGAAGGCCCATCTTGTGGTGGCCGCGGACTGCACACCCTTCGCCTTCCGGGATTTCCATTCCACCTTCCTCGCCGGAGAGAACAAAGTCTGCCTCGTGGGGTGCCCCAAGCTCGACGACGCCGAGGCCTACCGGGAGAAGCTCACCCGGATCATCACCTTCAACGACATCGAGGAGATCACCCTCGTGCGGATGGAGGTTCCCTGCTGCGGCGGAATGACCCGCCTTCTTGAGGCGGCCTGCGAGGCCTCGGAGCGGAAGGTATCCCTCAAGATCTTCACCATCGGGATCAAGGGCGGCATTGTCGACAAGGAGACCATCCGTTTTCCCGGAAAATAAGGATTTTCCGGGAAAACGTCTGAGAAAAAAGAGATCACCAAGAAGGAGGAGATAGAAGCATGTTTTGTTATCAGTGTGAACAGACGGCAAAGGGAACGGGGTGCACCGCCTACGGGGTGTGCGGAAAAAGTCCGGAGGTGGCATCTCTTCAGGATCTGCTGCTCCATGTCATCAAGGGTATTTCCATGTACGCCCACCGCGCCCGGCAGATGGGGGCCATCGACCATGACCTCGACGTCTTCGTGACCGAATCCCTCTTCACCACCATCACCAACGTCAATTTCGACGAGGAGCGCCTCGAGGAGGATATCCGGAGGGCGGGAGAGATGAAGGACAAGGCCCGCTCCCTCTATGAGGATGCCGGCCGGAAGGCGGGGAAGACCCCCGAAACCCTGACCGGTCCGGCCGTGTATGAAATTCCCGCCACCCGGGACCGGATGATCCGGGACGGAGAGCAGGTCAACCCCGACGCTCTGGCCAGGAAATACGGCGAGGTTGAACAGGGGCTCTGCGATCTCGTCCTCCTCGGCCTCAAGGGGAGCGCCGCCTACATGGACCACGCCCGGGTGCTGGGCTTTGAGGACGAAAAGCTCTACGGCTTCCTCCACGAGAAGTTGAACTATCTCGCCG
>JALHFZ010000067.1:0-9064 GCA_022837505.1 Synergistaceae bacterium | reverse complement strand
GACGACCTCGTGGGGCACGCCATGGACGCGGGGAAATGGAATATCTCCGTCATGGAGCTCCTCGACAAGGCCAATACCTCCGTCTACGGCCATCCGGAACCGACGAAGGCCCGGGTCACCCCCCTCAAGGGGAAGAGCATCCTTGTCTCGGGGCATGACCTCCGGGATCTCGACCTCCTCCTTCAGCAGACCGAGGGGAAGGGGATCAACGTCTACACCCACGGGGAGATGCTCCCCTGCCTCGCCTATCCGGGGCTGAAGAAGTACCCCCACCTGGTGGGAAACTACGGCGGCGCCTGGCAGGACCAGCGGGAGGAGTTCGACGCCTTCCCCGGGGCCATCCTCATGACCACCAACTGCATTCAGAAGCCGAAGGACTCCTATATCGGCAGGATCTTCACCACCGGCCTCGTCGCCTGGCCAGACGTGGTGCATATCGGCGACGACAAGGACTTTTCCCCCGTCATCGAGGCGGCCCTCGAGGCCCCCGGCTTCGCCGAGGACGCACCCCCCCACTTCATCAACGTGGGGTTCGCCCGGAACACCGTCATGTCCGTGGCCGGAAAGGTCATTGACCTCGTGAAGGCCGGCAAAATCCGCCACTTCTTCCTCATCGGCGGGTGCGACGGCGCAAAGACGGGGCGGAACTACTACACGAATTTCGCTACCGCCGTTCCCGAGGATTGCGTCATCCTCACCCTAGCCTGCGGCAAGTACCGCTTCAACAAACTCGAGTTCGGCGAGATCGAGGGGATCCCCCGGCTTCTCGACGCGGGGCAGTGCAACGACGCCTACTCGGCGGTGCGCATCGCCCTGGCCCTCGCCGACGCCTTCGACACGGACATCAACGGCCTCCCCCTCTCCTTCATCCTCTCCTGGTATGAGCAGAAAGCCGTCTGCATCCTCCTCTCCCTCCTCTACCTCGGAGTGAAGGACATGAAGATCGGCCCCTCCCTCCCCGCCTTCGTGAAGGAGCCCGTCTTCAAGGTTCTTCAGGAGAAGCTCAACCTCCAGCCCATCACCACGGTGGAGCAGGACATGAAGGAAATTCTCGGATAGAAGCTGATAAAAAGAGCAAGAGCCCTGGTGGAGAGGTTTCTCCGACCAGGGTTCTTTGCTTCCGACTTCATCGAGTTTGAATCGAGAAGGCTTGCAAATACGTGATAGTATATCCAAGGTGGGTATCAGACGGCTGCTCTTTCCTATTAAATTGAGAGCTGGCATGGCCTGTAAGAACATTTTTAAGTGTCTCTTCACGCTCTCATAATGTTTCGTCTTTTCGGATCCTTTTCATTTCCTGTTTTTCAGCAAGGGGCATATTTCCATGTTCCCCACCCCCAGATAAGTTCCACTGAATTGCCCATCTTCAGGATATTCTCACCCATGGTCTGCGGAAAGGGATAGGGTCTCTCTATATCGCCGTTCATCATGAGGGTAGACGGATCGAAAACCAGATGATATATTTGCTTAATAAAAGTTGAATAGAATAGTTTAATATATAAAACTAATATGCGTAAAATTATCTATACATTTATATTTTGAAAGAGTATATTATTAGTTTCTAACGGGGTGTATGAAATGAAAAAAACTTTTTCTTTCCTTTTTCTATTCTTATTCCTGGTCCTCCCGGGAAATGCCTCGGAGGCCCCCCGTATTACACTTTACGAACTCGAGAAGGAGCTGACTGCTTCACCCGAGGTTCTTGCCTCGGCCGCCTCTCTTGCCGGCAGCAGGGCTCTGGAGGAGAGGCAGAAAGCGACTGCAGGGCTGAGGTATTTCGGGGAACTCTCCTTCAGCGGAATGAACGAGCCGGAGTCGCGGTCGGATACATCAAGAATAGAAGGCTATTCAAAGGTCTCTCTGAAGGCAGGTGTTTCAGTTCCTCTTTTCGGCACGTGGCGCAAAGAGCGCATACAGGAGCTCGAGGCTCACATCACCTCCCTCGAGGAAGAATTCAGGTACAGGATGGTCCGAAAGGCGAACCTGACTGCTCTGAGAAAGGCCTATGCGCTGCTTTGGACAATCCATGAGAAAAGCGAATTCCTTGAAGGGTTTCTGGACCTCGAGAAACCGATCATGCCCCTCCTTGAAAAGAGGACGAAAGAAGGTCTTCTCCTGGAAAGAGACCGTCTTGAGATGGAGAGCTGGTTTGCCCTCGTCCGCAGGGAGAAGGCATCAGACGCTCTTCTGAAGGAGGAATGCCTCGCTCTCATACGAAAGGCCACGGGGCGTGAAGATCTTTCAGACCTGAGGGTCGAATATCCCGTCCTTCCAGTTATTCATTACACCGATGACACTCCTCTCAGGGCTGCCGGGCAGGAGAACAGTGAACTGAAGCTGCTCGAAGGGGTTTCGGCGGCAAGACAGGAGATCGTCCGTCATACTCCTAAAGCCCAGTATGATTCCTTTCTCCGAGCCGGCTACAGCCGTTCACTCGAATTTCCGGGCCGGAACGGTACGGAGGCCTTCATATCCATAGCGGTGGAAATCCCCTCGGGAGAGGGTCGGGCCGTGGCGTCGGCCGGACGGGCAGCAATGGCTGCAGCAGAAAAAGCCGGGCACGAGAAGACATTACGTCGGCTCTCTATTACCGGCGGGATCCGGGAGGGGTTAGCCCGTTTCGAATCCGCAGCTGCCCAGCGTGCTTTTTCCATGGCCAACATCCGATCAGCAGCCGAGGCTGTACGGGCCGACCGGCTCAGGTATGGACTCCTTCCCGGAGATATGCTGGAGCAGCTCTTTCGCAGCCTGTTCCTTTACCTCTCTTCAGCCCTTTCCCTTCTTGACAGCGAAGGGGCGATGCTGCAGGCTCACTGTGAACTCCTGGGAATGATACCCGAAGAAGCGGACACCGGAACCGGGAAGAAAGTCTTTTCCTCCATTTCCGGAGATTCCGAGAGAACACAGTTCCTTGCCCCGTCGTGGATGGCCTTCGCTTCTGAAATAGCCAGGCCTGAAGCAGAGACACTCGCTTCGCGTTCAGGTATGGCGTTTTATCTATGGACGGGGGACGTGCTTCTTTTTCCCGACAAAGGAAGGACTTTTTTCACGGAAGCCCGGAAGGAGGGAGCCTCGACGGTTCTTATCTCCTTTTCTTCCCGGGGGATTGCACGTCTGAGGTCCGGGGAGGGGAAAAAACTCCTCGAAGAGGCCCTTGAATCCGCCCGCAGCGCAGGTATCAGGACCGAACTCCTCCTGGGGGATCCGCTGTGGATCCTTCCCGCGCACAGGAAAGAGCTCACGGATCTTGTAAAGGAACTGGACCGCTTCAAGTTTTCGGGTGTCCATCTCGACCTGGAGCCGGACCAGCTGCCCGGAGGGGAGAACAAACGAAGTGAACTGCTCTCATCCCTTATTGATACGGTCATGGAAGTGAAAGCGGTTTCCCGGCTTCCTGTCTCCCTTTCCATCCATCCTCGTTATCTCGAGGGAGACCTTGGTGTACTGGCGGCGAAGGGTTTCGGAGCGGCCGGGGTTCATGAGATCGCGGTAATGATTTATTCCACCAATGTTCAAAACGTTGCAAGGCGTATGAACGCCATCCTCTCCTCCTTTCCCGATCTGACCTTTCGCCTCTCCCTGTCGGTTGAGAAGGAGCTGCCGGCGACGGAAAGTTTTTTCCGGAACGGGAAAAAAAGTTTTTTCCGTTCCCTTGATTCCCTTCAGAGGAACTTTACTCCTCCTGCCTTTGCGGGAGTGTTGATACAGTCCTGGGAAAACTACAAGGAGATGGCCCCATGAAAGTAAAATTTTTCTCACCGAAAAAACAGAATCCCGATGAAGAAGGAGGGCTCTCAGTCCGCTACGGCCCTGCGAAGCGTGCAGTTCCGAAGTGGAAATGGTATGCCCTCGTTTTGGTGATCTCGACACCCCTGCTCTTCCTGCTTTGGAGAGTTGGGGCGGCACTTTTCTTTGTCAACGCGCCGGGAGTGGTCTCCCTGGGGAAGGTGAGCATTAACAGCCCCTTTCCGGTAGTAGTTGAAAAAATATACACCTCACCGGGGGCGCTGGCTGACGAAGGGGAACTGCTTATGCGCCTCGAGGATCCTGCGATTACTCAGCGGATTTATATCCTGAAGGCGGAGCTCGATTCGCTGAAGGCCGAAATACCCGCTTCTTCAAGCAGAGCACCAGTAGGTGCCGCCTATGGGAAGATCCGAATTGCAGAAGAAAATGAGCGGTACCAGAAGGAATACAGGGATTCCATCCAGTCCCTCTTCAGTCAGGGTGCAGCCACCAGGGCAGAGGTCGACACCGCCGAGGACAGATACAGGCAGGCTCTCATGGCTCTCTCCGAGGCAAGGACGTCCCTTCTTCTCCTTCAGGCTCCTGATTTCTCAAGACAGGAGTCCATTGCCCAGAGGAACAGCAGGATCGCTCAAATCGAGGCGGAGATGAAGGGGCTTGAGGAGCGGAAGGGATTGTTCTCTGTGGTCAGCCCCCATGAAGGGCGGATCCTTGATGTCTTGCCTTCCGAGGGACAGTTTGTCGGAGGCGGTGCCCCTCTCGTCCTCCTGGGAAGACCAGAGGCGCTGATCATAATGGCCTATTTGCAGCCCAGGCACATCTCCTATACCGGAGAGGGCGAAAAAGTGACCGTTCGTTTTCCGGGAAGCCTTTCAGTTGTCGGGCGGGTATCGGCAGCCCCCGAGATCGCCGCGCGGATACCGGCCGAACTGGCGGGTGTTCTGGGAGAGGGAAAGCAGACCCTGCTAGTGAGAATCGCCCTCGACGAAGAACTCAGCAGCCATCTCCGGGTGGAGGGGCTGCCGGTGTCCGTTCATTTCGGGTTTTCTCTCCTGAAAAGTATGCAGATGCTCTCCGGAGAATCATGAAAGAAGGGAAGGACATGGACGGAAAAGAAAGAAAACTGCATCTTGCCTTCCTGGAACACCCCGATGACCTTCCCGGTGCTTTGGCGGATAGAGAAGAAGGGCTTCCGGACGGCTTCATCCTTTCCGGATGCGGGAAAAAGGAGGACTGCCGCATGATCCTCAAGGAGATTCGGAAAGGAGATGACACTGCTCTTCTGCCGGTTTTTCTTGATGAATTCCTGTCGAACGAGGAACAGGAGGCAAGCGACGGTTTGGCCAGGACCAGGGAAGAGATGGAGGTCCTCGCAGGAAATATCATAAAGCGCTTCCGGGATGTGGATGAAAATACACTCAAAAAAAGCCTTGACCTCAGGCTCCTCGCATTCCTCTACACACGGGAGGAGAAGAAACTGAGACCTGTCCTTGATCCTCTCTCCAGAGGGCTCTATTCCTACCCCCTTATGGATTACCTGTCCGGAGGACTGTTGGAATCTTCAGGTTGGATTGCTGAACTTCTCGAGAAGGGGTATATCCGGGAAGAGGATCTCGTTGACCGGATCAGGAAATGCCCCAAATGCGACGGAGCCCATCTGAACTACGTGGACGTCTGTCCTTTCTGCAGGAGCATGGACATCCGCCAGGTGTCGTTCATCCACTGTTTTACCTGCGGAAGGGTAGGCCCCGAAGACTCCTTCATCAGGGAAGGGGTGATGCAGTGCCCCTACTGCGGAGCAAGACTGCGGCATATCGGGTCGGACTACGATAAACCAACGGATAATTACATCTGCGGATCATGCTCCCAGACATTTGCTGAACCGGAAGTTTCGTGCAGGTGTTTTCTCTGCGGTACCTGGAGTTTGACCGAAAACCTGTCGGTACGCACCTATCGGGAGTATGCCCTTTCCGACAAGGGGATTTTGGCAGTCCGGAGCGGCAGCACTGAGGATTTGTACTCGGTCCTTGACACGCTGAACTACATGAAGCCGGAACCATTCCGACATCTTCTCAACTGGCAGCTTGATCTCTCCGAAAGGCCGCCCGATGAACCCTTCTGTCTCATGATTATCTCTTTCCAGAATATTGGCGAGGTCAGGGAGTCCGCAGGATGGAGAAAAGTATCAGAGATGATGGACAGTCTCACGAAGCGGCTGCGAGGGATCATTCGGAAGACGGACATCAGCACAAGGACGTCGGCGAACGACCTTCTCCTGCTCCTGCCCAAGACGGGAAAAAAAGGGTGCGTCGTGCTTGCGTCAAAGGTGAAGGAACTGGAAGACGTCACCCGCCAGCCAGACGGCACATACCTGGAACTTTTGGTGAAGACCGCTGTTTTTCCTGGCGACAGGCAGAATGGGGAGGATGGCGTTTCCCTGGTGGCAAGGCTGAAGGGCTGATTCTTTATGGAAGAATGGATGCTTTTCCTTTTCCGGGGTATACGGTCCTTTACAGATGACCCTCTTACCTCTGAACTCTGGGTGGTAGTATTTCAGTTTGTTCCCTATATCCTCGCCCTTGAGCTTCCGTACTATATATTTGTCTTTTCTGGAATTCTCAAATATCTCCTGAGGAAGAGGCACTCCAGGCCTGAAATCCTGAACCGGCATCCCTCCGTGTCATGCATTATTACCTGCTACTCGGAGGGGAAGGACATCCAGAAGACCATTCGAAGCCTGGCCTATCAGGTCTATCCCGGGATAATCGAGATAATCCCCGTTATTGACGGTGCCTCAGTCAATGACGATACCTACCGTGCCGGTCTGGAGATGGGAGATGAGGTGAAGTCACTTCCGGGAAGGGTTTTGAAGGTTCTTCCCAAGTGGAAGAGAGGGGGCAGGGTCTCCTCTCTCAACTCGGGATTTGCCCTCTCCACCGGTGATGTAGTCATGGCCATGGATGGCGACACGTCCTTCGACAACGATATGGTGCAGAACGCCGTCCGCCATTTCAACGATCCTGATGTGATGTGCGTTTCCGGGTGCCTCCGGGTGAGAAACTGGCGGGATTCACCGGCGGCTGCACTGCAGGCCATAGAATACCTCGTATCCATCCTGGCGAGCAAGACGGGACTCAGCGAATTCAACGCTGTGAACAATATTTCCGGCGCCTTCGGCATTTTCAGGAGGGATGTGCTCACGCTCATCGGCGGATGGGATGCAGGCACCGCAGAAGACCTGGACCTCACCCTCAGGGTAAAGAATTACTTCGGAAGGCACGGAAATATGCGCATTGTCTTCGATCCCGAGGTGATGGGGCACACAGACGTTCCCGACACATTCAGGGGATTCTTCCGGCAGAGACTGCGATGGGACGGTGACCTTTTCTATCTCTACTTTATTAAACATTTTCGGTCTTTCTCTCCGAAGCTTATGGGATGGCCGAACCTCATCGTCTCCACCGTCGGAGGGCTCCTCTTTCAGATCGTCACCCCCCCGCTTCTCTTCGTCTACACCGTCTTCCTTCTTGCCAGCGTTCCCCTGGCTGTAGTGGGAATCATCATGGGACTCGTCTACCTGTTCTATTTTGCAGTGGAGAGTTTTTTCTTCCTCGTCATGCTTTTCTTCCTTTCCGAACGTCCCCGGGAGGATGCGTGGCTCATCCCTCTCCTCCCCCTCATGCCCGTATTTACTTTATCCACCCGTTTATGGTCGGCCTTCGCCATACTCTGGCAGATGACAGGGCGAGGTCATCTCGACTCCAGCATGGCCCCCTGGTGGGTGCTGAAAAAATCAAAGTTCTGAAGGATTTTTCCTGAAGCCAGCGGAATATGCCCTCACGCTGATACTGGAAAAGAGGAGAAAATGGCTTGAATACAAAAGCCATTCCTCCTCTTTTCTTGTTCTTTGCGGTCCTCCTGGATCCTGGGAGGGGTGGTGTCTCCGTAAGGCGACTCCTCTGCCGGGAGATATGGAATAACTTCAGAGCGAGAAAACCAGTGACAACTTACAGCTTTGCGATCTCCTCGTCCGCGACCTGCTTGTAGGTCTTCAGGCCCGTCACCTGGGCGGCAAGCTCGGTGAGGGGGACAATATCGTCTCTCTCTATATTCTTCAGCGTGAACTTTCTGTTCAGGGCCATCATCTGGCGCAGCCCGGCGGAAATTCTGCGAAGGTAGGAGTACACGCCGATCGCCCCCGTGGAGATATCCTTCACGTTATCTCCGTAGAACTCCTTCAGCTCCCGGACTCCCTCGAAAATTTCGTCCCGGCTTGTTCCGAACCTCTGGAGGTTCTTGGGAACGTTCCCCTCGTCGATCATCTTGCCTATCTGGCTGCCCGTCATGGCCGCGGCCATGGCGGCCCGTCCCACCCCCACGAGGCCGATATAGGGGGCGCCGAGGGCCAGCCCCTTGTATATCTGGTCCTCCAGGGCGAAGCCGCCCGCGATGACCACCTGGGGCAGGGGGTAGCTCTTTTCGTCCATTTTCTTCAGCACATCGTAGAGCAGGCTCTCCATGTAGACCGTGGGGATCCCCCATTCATTCATCATCTTGGCGGGGCTGCTCCCCGAGCCGCCCCCTCCGCCGTCGAAGGTGACCATGTCGACGCCGGCCTTCGACGCCGCCTTGAGAATCCGGACGAGGTCCCGGGGGTCGAAGGGGCCCACCTTAAAGCATACCCGCTCAGCTCCGAGTTTTCTGAGTTCCGCAACCCTCTTGACCAGGAAATCCTCGTTCCAGAAGGGGAGCTGCCCCAGCCGCTCGAAGACCTGGCCGACTTCGTCACCGAAGCGTTCGATTCCGAGTTTTCGCTCGTGCGGTACGCCGAATCGCTTGCTTCGAGCGTGCGCCGTTTTGCAGACATCGAAAAAGCGCTCGACAGACCTGTCATGAAGGAATTTCTTGAACCTTGTATCCGCGAACTGCTGGCGGAGATTGCCGCCGCCGACGCCAGCCTGAAAACTGCCGATGGCGCCAAAGGCGCTGAAAATACCGGGCCTGAAATCCTTTTTTGCGTATCCGTTCCGTTCCCGGGCTCTCTCGCCGGAGCGCTTGCGACGGGCCGCCTCATTAAAGAAGCGTTCGGTTCTCGCGCCGTCGTCAGCATGGGCGGGGGGTACGTGAATACGGAGCTTCGGAGCTGCACGGCGGAGGCCTTGTGGAAGTACGTAGACTGTCTCTCGTTCGACCGCGGCTACGGCGGCTATCTTGCGCTCCTTCGGGGCCTTGCGCAGGGTCGGGGCCGGGATGATGCCGTTCCCCGCATGCTGTTCTGCCCGGAAGAGCTCGCTGAAACCGAACGGAAGCTTACGGG
>JALHFZ010000066.1:555-10663 GCA_022837505.1 Synergistaceae bacterium | reverse complement strand
GGACTTCAGCCTGACATTACAATAGTCTGCCATGAGGAAGAGGTGTACATTGCTGGCGGAAATCTGAAATTTCGTTATGACCTTGAGCTATCGGGTTTTCGGAGCACCTGCATGGAAATCACCCCAGGGTAGATTTCTCATTCCCAGCTTCGCTTCGGCCAGATCACGAAAGATGTTGTACGTTATCTACGATTGGATTCGCAGCGATCAGGAGCAATGTGACAGTTGCCGTGTAGCGTCCAGCTGCGCCATCCCGAATTGGAAGCATGATCAACTTTCCCTGCTGGCGAAAAGCTCACTGGGTGCGCGATCCAGTGCAGTTCTTTGTTCAATTATCCTTTTGAAATTGCCGCCTTAACCCCAAAACCGATATGCCCATCAGCAGAACGCTGTTCCTTTGTCTTCACTTTTTTTGGCTTTCGTGCGTTTTCGTCATCTTGACCTTTCGCTTCAGAGGCTGGGTCGCGCAGCGCAGCGATCCTCCCTGGCCGTTGTGGGTTCCGAAAAAGACCCGGTGCACTGTGATGCCCCGTTTTTCAAGCTCGGCCTGGATGAAGCGGTTGTCATTGTGGCTGTTATAAGACAAAACATAGTTTTGGGAATTGACGGGAAGGCCGTTGACGGCCAGTCGGCTGACATCTTCCAGGCTCACTCTGATCAGGTCCCAGTTCTTTATCTCTTCGGGCAGGCCGTCGAGAAAAGCTTCTTCGCAGATGATGGCGAGACCGCTGCGAGGCACGGACAGCACGCAATCCAGATGCAGCACGCTTTCTACGAGCCGAACGCGTTTCACCGTATATTGATCGCCTAAAATGTTTTTGAGCCACTTGTAGCCGGCCTCATTGGAACCCACGCTGGGATTTTCCGTATTGCCGACTAAAATGGTTCTGCCCAGCACGATGACGTCGCCACCCTCCAGAAAGGGCGTATCTGCACGGGCGGGTTTGAGAAGCTCCGTGTGGGGCATGGAAAACCATTTTACCGTCGAATCGGAACATTTTTCGGACAGAATATCCCGAAATCCGGAGATATCCACCTTGCGAATCGGTGTCCGCAAATTGAACTCGATGACATTGCTGCCGATCACGGCCATATTGTCCCTGGGAAAGTCCTGGCTGAAACCGTTGAGCAGTACATCCCCGCCGTAATGCTTTTTGATGAAATCGACGGTGATCTCCGCCGGACGGTAGACTTGAACGCCGAGAGACTTCAGGATTGCGATGAACGCCTGGTTTTCCTCTTCCAGCATCTGCGTCTCGCTTTTCCCGGTTTCGGGGTTGATCATGTCCGTCCAGAGCATCCCCGCAGTCTTCCGGGCGTACTCCCCTTCATCTTCCGGCAGCACTTTCAGCGCGTCGGTAAACCATTTCGCTTCCAGCGACGGCGACATCCCGTAGGGGAGGCCGACAATGACCTCCGACAGATCGCCGTATTCGTAGTCTACATAAACAGAGGGTTCCCCTGCGTCTGCGGGCCGGGCGGAAAGGGGTAAAGATACCAGGGCAAGAAGCGCCCATAAAACCACGATCGCATTTTTCATAATATCCCCGCTTGTGACTGAGAAAAGTGCATTATTCATCCTTCATCCTTCTTCCATTCAGATCGGTACTCCTCCATTTGGTTTCCATTATCTCTCTTCAGCACGTCCGCTCGCTTGTCCGGAAATATAGAGTAATATTCAGCAATATTTAGTAATTTACTGGAAGCTGGAAGGTATTGTCAAGTGACGAATTCACTCCCACATTTTCATGACAGAAGTATTTCAAATTTAGCCCGGAAATTTGAGGTACACTGTACTATCATCAATGGAAATAAGGAGGTTCACAAAGGCCATGGCAGAGATGGGAGAAAGGCATATTCTTGAAAAAAACGAATATGGATTCGTCGAAGATCCCCGCTACAGGGAATGCGAAAAAGAAGTCTGGTACGGGGTTCTCCTGGGGATCGTCAACCTCGTTATATGGGCTGCCGCGGGGTACGGTCTCGGAAGCGGCCCGGTGGAGAACTATTCCTACATTATGGGTTTTCCGGCGTGGTTCTTCGTGAGCTGCATCGCCAACTCCCTTCTTGCCATCGTGGCGACCATATATATAGTCAAGCGAAAAATGCGCGTCATGCCCCTTGATCCCATGACGGAAGAAGAGGCGGAAGAGTACGTGCGGAATGGAGGGGGAAAATCATAAACACGGTCCAATGGTCCACCCTTCTGCCCATCGTCTTGTATTTTGTCGCCATGTACTTCATAGGCTTCTACGCCCTGAAGCTTGTGAACAGCGCCAGCCTCCGGAAAGGGGGAAGCGGCTCGGCCTATATGGAGGAGTACATGACCGGCGGACGGGGCACGGGAGGTTTCGTGCTCGCCATGACCCTCGTGGCCACCTACCTGAGCGCCGGAAGCTTCATCGGCGGGCCGGGGACGGCCTACACCCACGGACTCGCCTGGGTCTTCCTCGCCATGTCCCAGATTCCCACGGGGTACTATACCCTGATGGTTCTGGGGAAGAAATTCGCCATCGTCTCCCGGAAGACGGGGGCCAACTCCATCAGCGACTTTCTGCGCGCCCGGTATGAGAGCAGCGCAGTTCTGATCATCGCCTCCCTGTCGATCATATGCTTCCTCATCGCGGCCATGGCCGCCCAGCTGATCGGCGCCTCCCGCCTGCTCCAGGGGTCGACGGGGCTCGACTACACAACGGCACTCATATTCTTCGCCATAACTGTGGTCGTCCATACGGCCATCGGCGGTTTCCGCGGCGTCGTCTTCAACGACACCCTCCAGGGGGCAGTCATGACCCTGTCGACCCTCGCCCTCTTCATCGCCATCGTGATGAAGGGCGGGGGGATCGGGAACATCGTTCAGGCCATGAAGGCCATCAACCCCGGGATGATCTCCCCCTACGGAGTCAAGGAAGGGTTCATGACCGTACCGTGGGTATCGAGTTTCTGGGTGCTCGTCGGCTTCGCGGTGGTCGGGCTTCCCGCCGTCGCCCAGCGCGCCATGAGCTACAGGGACTCAAAGAGCCTCCATTCGGGAATCATCTACGGAACTATCGTTTCCCTCGTGCTGCTGACGGGGATGCACCTGGCCGGAGCCTTCGGAGTGACCCAGGTCGCCGGAATCAAGTCGGGGGACCTGGTCATTCCCACGCTGATTACGAGTCTTTTCCACCCCGTCGTCGCCGGTCTGATCCTCGCCGGGCCTCTGGCGGCGGTCATGTCCACCGTGGATTCACAGCTCCTCGTGGTCGTCGCGGCCATCGTCAACGATCTCCTCGTCAACTATATAAAGCCGGATCTGAAGGCGAAGTTCAAAACCCTCCGGACCATCACCGTGGTCACCAGTTTTATCGTGGGACTGATTATCGTCGTCCTGGCCTTCGATCCGCCGGAGCTCATGGTGTGGCTGAACCTCTTCGCCACGGCGGGACAACTCTCGACGTTTCTGTGGCCGACCATCCTGGGGCTCTACTGGAAGGGCGCCAACGCTCCCGGGGCCATTGCCGGCATGGTAACGGGCATCGGAACCTATCTCTTCTCCAACTACCTTCTGCCGAGGCCCCTTGGGCTGCACCCCATCGTGCCCTCCCTGGCGCTGTCGCTCCTCGCCTTTATCGCCGTCGCGAAGGTCACAAGGAAACCCTCCGAAAAGGTCATCCGCCTCTTCTGGGGGCTTTAAAAAATCAGGACAGAAAGCGCACCCCCTGAGCCGGACGTTTTCGCCCGGCTCAGGGGGTGCGCTTTTTTGCTCGGAAGGACGATCAGGCGTAGACCTTCGGCTCCTCTTCTCCCGAGAGAATACGGTAGGCTCCGTCCGCCAGGGCCTTCATCTCGTCCTCCCCGGGGTAGACGATCACCGGGGCGATGAAGCTGATCCTGTCGCGGATGAGGGCCGTGAACTCTTCGCTGTGGGCAAGCCCCCCCGTGAGGACAATGACGTCCACCTCCCCCGCGAGGACCGCGGCGCAGGCGCCGATCTCCTTTGATATCTGGTAGGCGAGGGCCTTGAAGACGAGGGCGGCCTTTCCGTCCCCCTGGCTTTTCCGTCTCTGCACTTCCCGCAGGTCGTTCGTGCCGAGGTGGGCCACAAGCCCCCCCTGCCCGGTGAGCATTTTCTGCATTCGGGGAAGGTCGTATTTTCCGCTGAAGGCCAGCCGTACCAGCCCTCCTGCGGGGAGGCTCCCCGCCCGCTCAGGCGAGAAGGGGCCGTCCCCGTCAAGGGCGTTGTTCACGTCCACGACCCTGCCCCGGTCGTGGGCTCCCACGGAGATCCCCCCTCCCATATGGGCCACGATCATTCGGCATTCTTCGTAGGGCTTTTCCAGCTCGGCGGCGGCCCGGCGGGCCACAGCCTTCTGGTTCAGAGCATGAAAGATGGACCGCCTGCCGATCTCAGGGAGGCCCGAGTACCGGGCGAGGGGGTCCATCTCGTCCACTACCACCGGGTCGACGATAAAGGCCCGGCCGCCCCCTGCCTCCGCGAGGCGAAGGGCCAGCAGGGCGCCGAGATTGCTGGCATGGGCCCCCCATCTGCACGTTCTGAGGTCGGCGAGCATGGCGTCGTTCACCTCGTAGGTTCCGCTTTCAATGGGCTTGAGCAACCCTCCCCTCCCCACCACGGCGGAGAGATCGGCCGGGGATGTGTCGTGGGCGGCGAGGCTTTTTTCGATCTCAGCGAGACGAAACTCCATCTGGTCGGGGATGGAGCCGAACTCTTTCAGCACATCCGTATCGTACCGCTGGGTTTCGTTCCAGATCTCCCTGCCGTCCTCGAAGAGGGCGACCTTCGTGCTCGTGGAACCGGGATTGAGCGCCAGAACCTTCATAATATGATTTTCGCCGCTACTTCTGGAAGTCCGACAGGACGACGGCGGCGGCGATGGAGAGCAGCTTCGCCCGGGCGGAGTCGGCCCGGCTCGTCAGGACGATGGGGGCGGAGGCGCCGAGGATGAGCCCCGCGGTCTCGTTCTTTGAGAAGTAGACGATGGCCTTGGCCAGCATATTCCCCGCCTCGATGTCGGGGACGATGAAGACATCGGCCTTACCCGCCACGGGAGAGTTGATTCCCTTCGTACGGGCCGACTCCTCGCTCACGGCGTTGTCCAGGGCGAGGGGACCGTCCACGACACAGTTTTTGATCTGCCCCCGCTTGTTCATCTGGGTGAGGGCGGCGGCTTCAAGAGTGCAGGGCATGTCCGGGTTCACCACTTCCACGGCGGCGAGAATGGCCACCTTGGGTTCGACCACGCCAAAGGCTCTGGCGAGGTTCACCGTGTTCTGGGTGATGTCTGCCTTGGCGGCGAGGTCAGGATACATGTTGAAGGCGGCGTCGGCGAGGAAGAAGATGCGGTCATACCCCTCCACGCTGTGAAAGTAGCAGTGGGAGATGGTGTTCTTTCCCTTCCGCAGGCCCACTTCCTTGTTGAGCATGGCCCGGAGGAAGTTGTTGGTGTGGATCTGCCCCTTCATGTAGATATGGGCTTTTTTGGAGGAGACCTGGGATACGGCGGTCAGCCCCATGGCGGGCTCATCCCGCTCGTCGATCACCTCGTAGTTGGCGAGGTCCACCCCTGCCTGTTCGGCGGCGGCCTTCATCTTGTCGCCGTTCCCCACGAGGATCGCCTCGGCGAAACCGCTCTTGCGGGCCTCCTCAATGGCTTCGAGCAGCCCGGCATCCTCGGCCATGGCCACGGAGATCTTCTTCGGTCCCTTTTCAGCGCCGATTCTTTTAGCGTATTCGAGAAGCTGTGACAGTGAACGGATCTGTTCCATGAATAAAAAACCTCCTCTAATTTTGATGGTGCTGTTTCAGCTCCGGGCCGCGAGGGCTCCCAGGGCGATTGAAAGCAATTTTGTCTCCATGGTGTCGAAGCGGCTCGTGAGGACGATGGGCTTCTTCGCACCGAGGACGACCCCCGCTCCCCTGCCCCCCGTCATGTAGAGAAGAACCTTTCCCACGAAGTTTCCCGCCTCGATGTCGGGAACGAGGAGCATGTCGGCCTTCCCCGCTACGGGGGAGCTGAGCCCCTTGATCCGGGCCGATTCTTCGCTGATGGCGTTATCGAGGGCGAGGGGGCCGTCCACGAGGCACCCCTTGATCTGCCCCCGCTCGTTCATCTTGGCGAGGGCGGCGGCGTCGAGGGTGGCGGGCATGTCCGGGTTCACCGTCTCCACGGCGGCGAGGGCGGCGATCTTCGGCTGGGGGACGCCTATTTTGTGGTAGCAGGCGGCGGCGTTTTCGATGATCTTGACCTTGGCGCTGAGGTCGGGGTAGGTGTTCATCCCTCCGTCGGAGACCCCCACCACCCGTCCGTCAAGGATGGGCACTTCAAAGAGAAAAAGGTGGGAGAGGAGGGAGCCCGTGCGGAGGCCCCATTCCTTGTCCAGCACGGCCTTGAGAAGGGATGACGTCTTGACGAGACCCTTCATGAGGAGATCTGCCTCTTTCGAGGAGACCATCTTCACGCTCTTTTCCACGGCCCTGTCATCGTCCGGTTCGTCCACGACGGAGATGCCGGAGAGGTCATGCCCCTCCTGCTCTGCGAGGCGGCGGATCTTCCCTTCGTCGCCGATCAGAACGGCTTTGACAATACCCTCAAGCTGAGCCCGGGCTACCGCCGCGAGGGCATCGTCTCCGTAGGGGCAGGCGAGGGCAAGGGTCATGGGACGTCCCTTTTTGCTTTCTTCAAGTAAAAAGTCGAGTCTCTGCATGGTCATGATTTATCCCCTCCCGAGATATGGCAGGCATATATTTTGGCTTCCTCTTCGCCCCTCAGCACCCGAAGGGCGCCTTCGGCCAGGGCGGGCATCTCGTCCTCACCGGGGTAGACCAGGACGGGGGCGATCCACTGCACCCTCTTCTGCACAAGGGCGATGAAGTCGCTGTCGAAGGCCACACCACCCGTGAAGAGGATGGCGTCCACCCGGCCGGACAGGGCGGCCGCCTGGGCACCGATCTCCCGGGCAATCCCCCAGGCCATGGCCTCGTAGGCCTCTTTGGCCAGGGGGTCTCCCTCGGCGGCAAGGGCCTTCACCTCCCGGACATCGCTCGTTCCGGTATAGGCGGCGAGACCCCCCTTTCCGACGAGCCTTCTGAGCACGTCCTTTTCAGAGCTCTCATCGGTGAAGCACATCCGCAGCAGATCTCCCGCGGGAAGCCCCCCTGCCCTTTCAGGGGAGAAGGGGCCGAAATCGTTGGCGTTGTTGAGGTCGATCATGCGCCCCTTTTCGTGGGCGCAGACGGTGATCCCTCCGCCGATGTGAGCAACGATGAAGTTCAGCTCGTCCCATTTTTTTCCGAGGTCGGCGGCGGCCCGGCGGACCGTGGCCTTTATGTTGAGGGCATGCCCCAGGGAGACCTTGGGAAGCTCCGGCAGGCCGGTGATTTTCGCCACGGGGTCCATCTCGTCCACCGCCACCGGGTCGACGATGAAGGCGGGAAGATCGAGGGGGCGGCAGATGGCGTCGGCGAGGATCCCCCCGAGGTTTGAGGCGTGCTCCCAGGGTTTTCCCATCCGAAGGCGGGCGAGAAGGGGTTCGTCCACAGCGTAGGTCCCTCCGGGGATCGGCTCCACCAGTCCTCCCCGTCCCGCCACGGCGGAGAGGTCGGAGAAGGCCATTCCATGGTCTATTACGGCAGCTTCAATGGTGGCGAGGCGGAAGAGGAACTGATCAGCCACGGAGGGAAATTCTCCGAGGGCTTCGGGGTCATGCCGGACCGTCTCCCTCCAGAGTTCCTCCCTGTCCTTGTACCATGCAATCTTTGTGCTCGTCGAACCGGGATTCAGTGCGAGAATATGGAACGCCACGAAAGGATCCCCTCCTCATTCGAAACGGCTGGGTGTAGGCTATATTCAGATTCCAATGGTCTAAACAGAACTTATTATACAGTATAAATTACCGGAGGAAAGAGAAAAAAACCGTGCATATTTTCCCCTATACCTTTATACTGCAAAGGTTCCAATACAACTTTTTGAGGTGATCGTGAATGTCCCTTTGTTATATGAACGGGTCCTTTCTTCCCCTGGCGGAAGCGGCCCTTCCCGTTTCAGACCACATAATACTCCGGGGTGTGGGAGTGTTTGAATCCATCTGCACCTTCCGCAAGCGCCCCCTCATGCTGACCCCGCACCTGACCCGCCTGGGCCGTTCCGCCGAGAAGGCATCCATCGCCCTTCCCCTTCCTCTGGACGAGATAAAAGCCGTCGTCCGGGAGGGGATCACCCGGATGGACGTGGAGTGCCTGGTCCGCCCCTACATTACGGGGGGAGACATCTTCCGGGAGGGGAGCTTCCCCGCGTCGAGGCTCTTCATCCTCTTCGAAAAGGTCGTCAAGCCCGCGCCGGAGGTCTACGACAGAGGAGTCATGCTCTACCCCGTGGACCAGGGGAGGACTATCCCGGGGGTGAAGAGCGTGGACTACATGTTCTCCTACTCGGGGAAGTCCCTTCAGAAGGACGCCTACGAAATTCTTTACGCCCCCGAGGGGGAGATCACCGAGGCTGCCCACAGCACCTTCTTTCTCATCGTGGGGGGGAAGCTCGTGACGGCCCCTCTTTCGCGGGTACTGAAGGGGACTACCCGGGAGATCATCCTCCAGCTCGCCAGGGAAAAGGGAATGGACGTGGAGGAGCGCTGTCCACTGCTGTCGGAGGTTCCTTCGGCCACGGAGGCCTTCATCACCGGCTCGGTGAAGGAGATCGTTCCGGTGGTGAAGATCGGCGACCTTGCCGTGGGGGACGGAAAGCCCGGCCCGGTCACACGTTCTCTTCACCAGACCTTCCTTGAGGAGATAGTTCGATGGCTTGAATAATTTTTCAGGAAATCAGGGGGCGGATTTCGTACGTTTTTTGATGATTTTTTTATGTTCTGCCTCTATAATTGTAGTGCTGAAGAATATACGTCATTCCGCCGGAAGGAGACCGGATATTTGTGGAGATACTGATAGAACAGTTTTTCAACGGACTCGCGGCGGGGGCCATCTACGCCCTCATCACCCTCGGACTCGCCCTGATCTACGGCGTCATGAAGATTCTTCACGTTGCCCATGCCTCGGTATTCACCGTCGGGGCCTACACCGGCCTTTTTCTTTACACCCTCACGGGAAGCCTTCTTCTCGCGGCCCTGGGGAGCATGGCTCTGTGCGCAATTCTGGGGGTCTGCATCGAGCGGTACGTCTACTACCCTCTGCTGAAATTTCCCCCCTACGTCTCCCTGATCAGCAGCATCGCCCTCCTGATAGGCCTTGAGGAGATCTGCCGACTCATCGCCGGTCCGGAGGTCCGCTCCTTCCCCGGCGAACTGCCCTTCCCTGCCTTCACCATCGGGGACTTCACCATCTCCTCCACCATTACCGCAACCTTTGCAATCACCTTTGCAGTCCTTCTTCTTCTCTGGTTCATCATGACGAAGACCGAACTCGGACTGGCCATGCGGGCCGTCTCCCAGGACATGGAGATCGCCGCCTCCCTGGGGGTCCATACCCAGAAGACCGTGGCCATCACCTTCGTCATCGGCTCGGCCATCGCGGCCATCGCCGGAATTCTCGTGGGGATCTACTACAACCAGGTCTACCCCATGATGGGGACCGTACCGGCCTACAAGACCCTCGCCCTCATCGTCGTGGGGGGGATGGGCTCCGCCACCGGAGCCGTCCTCGCCTCCTTTTTACTGGGCGTGGCCGAGACCCTGCTGATAGGCTTCGCGAACATCCCCCTTCCCCGGGATGCCCTGGCCTTCATCGCCATGATCATCATTCTCATGTGGCGTCCTGCGGGACTCCTCGGCAGAAAGGGGGGGAAGTAATCCCATGAATTCCTACGTCGTACAGGTGGGGACCCAGATCCTCATCCAGGCCATCGCAGCCTACGGATTGAACGTCATCGTCGGGTACGCGGGGCAGATCTCCCTCGGACACGCGGCCTTCCTCGGCATCGGGGCCTACGCCAGCGCCATGCTCACCACGGCGGCGGGACTCTCCTTCTGGACCGCCCTGCCCATCGTGCTCCTCATCGTCGGGACCGTGGGCTTTCTCTCCGGCCTGCCGAGCCTGCGGGTCAAGGACGACTTCCTCGCCATCACCACCATCGGCATCAACTTCATCGTCGTGGCG
>JALHFZ010000066.1:0-470 GCA_022837505.1 Synergistaceae bacterium | reverse complement strand
GTCATGGCGATCAGCTGGTTCTTCACCAGGGCTTGGGCGGGGCTCTCCTGCTTCGCCGTCCGGGAGAACGAACGGGCGGCCTCGAGCATGGGGGTCTCCCCGGTGAAGGCCAAGCTGACGGCCTTCGTCCTCGGAACGCTCATGGCAGGCCTCGGGGGGGCCCTCTACGCCCACTACATGCGATTCATCTCCGCCGAGTCCTTCTCCTTTCCCGTCTCCGTCTCCATGCTTTCCGTCGTGATCGTAGGGGGCATTGGAACCCTCTTCGGCCCCCTCCTCGGGGCGATCATCCTCGGGGTGCTGCCGGAGATCTTCCGCCCCCTCGTGGACTACCGGATGCTCCTCTACGCTGCGGTGCTCCTCGCAATGATCCGCTTCCGCCCATCGGGACTTCTCGGAGGAAACAGCGCCTGGCTCCGCCGTATCAAACCCGGAAAAGGGGCAAAAACACTCCCTCCAAAAGGAGGAAG
>JALHFZ010000158.1 GCA_022837505.1 Synergistaceae bacterium | reverse complement strand
CCACTGGGAGTGACAGGTCCCCGCCCCCGCCCGGGAGAAGGATGACCGGATTTCCCAGGGCATCCGCGATCTTCCTTGCGCTCCTGGAGCTATAGCCGCTACCGATCAGGGGGGCTGAAAGCCCACCCCCATCTCCCGGGGGAGACACTTTTTGGTTCCCGGGCTCTGGCTCGAAAAGGTTCAGGTCACCCGAGGCGGGATCATGGAGTTTTAATTCTGGAACCTTTAGGGAGGGTACCTTGTCGGCCCAGTTCCAGATCTCAGCCATCTCATCGATGGGTGTCACCAGCCCCATCTGGTGTTCGCTGAAGCTCCAACCGTAACCTATCGCGCCGACCAGCTTCCCCCCTACGAAAACTGGGCTCCCGCTCATACCGGCGGCTATACCCCCGGTCTGTTCGATCACGGGGCCGGAAGCCCTCACCAGAATGAGGTTGTGGGGGCTTTTCGGGGAGGGCATCACGCTGAGGACCGTGACAGGGAAGGAGACCACTTCACTCCCTTTGATGACGGTATAGGCGACCCCTTTTGTCCCTTCATTCAGGGAGGCGGCAGAAAGAGTGCCTCCTGGCACACAAAAGGTCGATGAGTAGGCGGGCAAGACCAGGCAAAGACAAACCGGAAAAACCAGGAGGAAGATCATCTTCCTGAACATCGAGGGACCTCCATCAATCTGTCATCGGTGATGCTTCCTGAACCTGAGGAAGGAAAGGATGAATTCATCGATGTCACCGTCCAGTACGGCCTGCACGTTGCCCTTTTCCAGGTTCGTCCGGTGATCCTTGACCATCGTGTAAGGGTGCAGAACATAGGACCTGATCTGGCTCCCCCAGCCGATCTCTTTTTTCTCCCCCTGGATGGCGTTGATCTGTTCCTGTCTCTCCTGAAGCATCCTCTCGTAGAGACGACCCCTGAGGACCACCATGGCGCTATGACGATTCATATGCTGGGATCGCTCGTTCTGGCAGCTTACCACGATCCCCGTCGGCAGGTGGGTTATCCTGACGGCGGAATCGGTCATATTGACATGTTGACCGCCAGCTCCTCCGGACCTGTAGGTATCTATCCGGAGATCTTCAGGATCGATCTCGATCTCCACGTCGTCGGGCAGTTCAGGGGAGACATTGAGCGAGGCGAAACTGGTGTGTCTCCTCTTGGCCGTGTCGAAGGGCGATATCCTTACAAGCCTGTGTACGCCTCTTTCGGTCTTCAGGTACCCATAAGCGTACTCCCCTGCTACGAGTACCGTAGCGGATTTGATCCCCGCCTCCTCGTCCTCCGTGATCTCAAGGATCCTGGTCTGGAAACCCTTCTCCTCCGCCCAGCGAAGGTACATCCTGAGGAGCATCTCGGCCCAGTCCTGGGAGTCATGGCCGCCGGCCCCCGAGTGAATGCTCAGGATAGCGTTGGATTCATCATACTCTTCATCGAGGAGCAGCAACAGCTGAAGATCATGGATCCTTCCTTCGAGGGCTGTGGCCCTGCGATCGAACTCTCCTTCGAGTTCTTGATCCTCGCCCGATCCGAGGAGTTCGGTCATGACCTGGAGTTCTTCCATTTCCCGGGAGACTCCCTTCCATGCGTCAAGCCGTCCCTGGAGGCGGGACAACTCCCTTGTGACGGCCTGGGGGTTTTCGCTAGCCCAGAAGCCCTCTCCGGAAGTTATCTTCGTCAGTTTTTCGACCTCCACCGAAAGTTCTTCCGGGTCAAAGGCTTTCCTTCAACTCGGAAACAAGCGAGTGAAGTCCCTCCATTACGGTGGTCATGGGAACCTGGGCCACGCGGTTCACCTCCAAATGTCTTTGAAGTTGGGGAGTGCTATTATTAGTAATTCAGGCATTTCATTATATCATCCAGTGATCCCCTGGGGGGAAAGGTATGCGGTCATGCGCCCCTTTTCGAAAACCAAGATAGCCGTTTTGAGCGAACTCATGGGAGCCGG
>JALHFZ010000157.1:1822-7086 GCA_022837505.1 Synergistaceae bacterium | reverse complement strand
GCACCCCGGGCCCGCCAGTAGAGGTCCTCCCGGAAGGACGAATCTCTTCGGGCCGACAGGGGGACGGCCCTGCCGGAAGCCTCCAGAGAATCCCCTTCCCGCAGGAAAGACAAGGGAGGAACCTTCATCATGAACCGCCCTCTCTCTCCCTCCACAAGGAGGGCCCGGCGGGAACCCCAGGGGCGTTCGAGAATCACCATCCCTTTAAGGGAAAAGGGCTTCTCCGGCGGAAGGGGGGGCAGGAGAAAGGAGGGGACGGCATGGAGGGCGCAGAGCAGGGCGAGAAGGGCGATTCCCCCTCCGTAGAGGGTAAAGCCGGGGGGAAAGAACTCCGTGAAGAGGAGGAGCACTCCGAGGGAGACGAGGGGAGCCAGGGCAAGGGTTGCAGCAGCAGGAATTCCCCTCCCTGTCGCCGCGAGGGATGCACAGAGGCCTGCGAGGAGGAAGAGAAGGGGCGCCCGGGCGATTCCCTCCCGGAGGGGAGGAGCGTGCCGGTTCATTGAAGGGTGACCGCTCTCCTCATCCCCTCAAGCTTCTTGAGCCCGATCCCCTTGACGTGGAGCAGGTCCTCCACGGAGGAGAAGAAACCCCGGGTCCTCCGGTATTCAAGAATGGCCCGGGCCGTAGCCGGGCCCACTCCGGGAAGCCTTTCGAGCTCTTCAAGGGTGGCGCTGTTGACATTCACCTGAGGAGGAGCGGCCCCTTCCGCCGGAGGGGTGAAGGAGGAAGAGGGGGGGAGAGGAGCCGAAGGGGAAGGGTCGTAAAGTTCCTTTGACCCGGCGGCGGGGACGTGGATATGCATGCCGTCCGCAAGGGGGGCGGCGAGATTGATCCGTACGGGGTCCGCCCGGGGGGTGAGGTGAGCCCTCCTGCGGCGTCCACCAGATCGACGATCCGGATGTCGGGAGAAAGGGTGTACACCCCGGGGGAAGAGACCTCCCCGGTGATGTAGAGCACCCAGGGTTTTTTCCCCTCATCTTCGGGAAGGGCTTTCCTCCCGGCCTCCCCCTCCG
This sequence comes from Synergistaceae bacterium, assembly GCA_022837505.1. Lineage (GTDB taxonomy): Bacteria > Synergistota > Synergistia > Synergistales > Aminobacteriaceae > JALHFZ01. The sequence continues at coordinate 6,073 of JALHFZ010000157.1, read as the reverse complement.
GAGCGGCCGGCGGAGTGAGGGAGAGGGCGGGACCGGCGGTCTGCCCCGAGGGGCGGCCGGAGAACTTTCCCGAGTAGAAAAAAACAAGGCCTCCGGCGAGAAGAAGGCAGAGCATTCCCGCTGCGAAAAAGAGAAGCCCCCTGCGGGTCCCCTCCTCTTTGAAACTGTTGAACCCCATCTCCCCCTCCCCCTCTCAGTCCAGCAGAAAAAGGATCTTCCCCGTGAGGCACCAGTTGTCCCCCCGGGTGATCTCCACAGAGGCCGTCCGTCCCAGAAGGTCCTCCCCCCCTTCGACGATTACCACCTTGTCGGAGGGAGTTCTCCCCTGGAGAAGCCCCTCCCCCCGGGGGGCCCTGTCATCGAGGAGGACGGGAAATGTCCTCCCCTCAAGGGATGCGTTGATCTCCCCGGCGATGGCCGACTGAAGGGTGTTGACGATCCTCAGCCTCTCCATTTTGACGGCCGGGGGGATCTGATCCTCCCGTTCGGCCGCTGCCGTCCCCTTCCGGGGGGAATAGGCCGCCGTATGGACGAGGTCGAAGCGAAACTCCCTCAGCATATCCACTGACCGGGCGAAATCCTCCTCCGTCTCGCCGGGGTGCCCTACGATCAGATCGCTGGTGAGCCCCAGATCGGGCAGGGCGCTCCTCAGAAGCTCCACGGTGGAGCGATACTGGCTGAGGGTATATTTCCTGTTCATCAGGGCAAGCATTCTGTCGCTCCCCGACTGAATGGGAAGGTTGACCGAGGGGCAGATCACCGGCTGATGCTCCTTCATGACCTCCACGATGTCGGGGGTGAAATCCTGGGGGTGGGAGGTGACGAACCGGAGGCGGTCCGCCCCTGTTTTCACGGCGCACTCCCGGAGGAGGGCTGAGAAGGGAAAGGAGGGGGACAGGTCCTTGCCGTAGCTGTTGACGTTCTGCCCCAGGAGGGTGATCTCCCGGGCTCCGTCCTGCACGAAGGCCCGCACTTCCTCGAGGATGGCCCCTGGCGAGCGGGAGACGAACCTCCCCCGGACGTAGGGGACGATGCAGTAGGAACAGAAATTATCGCACCCGTGGGTTATGGTCACAAAGGCCTTCCATGGGTTGGCCCTTGTGAGGGGGACCTCGGAAATATCGAAAAAGGCCGAGGGGTCGTCGTCGAGATGGAAGAATTTCTCCCCCGGACACCCCATGAGGAGATCAAGCCCCTCGGGGACTGCACCGATGTGCCGGGGGCCCGATACAAAGCGCACCCAGGGAAACCGGGAGGCCATGGCGGCCCCCACATTCTGGCCGATACAGCCTGTGACGGCCACAAAGGGTCTTCCCTCCCTCCCCCACCGGGGGGCGAAGCGGCCGAGCTCGCTCCAGACCTTCTGCTCCGACTTGTCCCGGATGCTGCATCCGTTCAGTATCACCACGTCCGCCTCGTCCTCGGGGGCTTCAGTCCACCCCCGGGCGAGAAGGGCGGTTTTCATCTTGTCTCCGTCATAGACGTTCATCTGGCATCCATAGGCCTTCAGGGCAAATCGATACACAAAACTACCTCCCCTGGAAAAGGAAATAATGTCCTTTTCCGTCAAGAAAACATTATACCCTTCAGAGAAGGGGTGGTACAAGTTCCCTTTTCCTGCAACTTCCCCTTCGGGGAGTACCTCCGGTGGGCCGGAGGGCGAAGGGGGTGTAGAATAGGAGAAAAGAAAACCGAAAGAAGGTCTGGCATGAAAATTCCCCTGCTCCTCCGGCTGATCCTCCTGGTTCTGGTTCTTCCGTGGATTCCCCTTCCCGCCTCCGCTTCGGTCCTGCCTGAAGCTTTCAGGGGGAGGAGGAACGGATTTTTCCTCTCTTCTCCTCCGGGGGGTCCGTCGGGCAATGGGCCCTCCGCATCTACAGAAGGGAAAACGGGAGCACCCTGAAGGTCACCCTGCTCACCGGCCCCGGTCCGGGGGTCTTCTCCCCCGGAGAGGGAGGAGAGGTGAAGGATGACCGCCCCCTGGGCTTCGGCTCAACCTATGAGATCCTCTCCCTGGGAGGGAGACGGGCCGTTCTCGAGGAGGTCCCCTCTCTTGGGCTCGCCCTGGCCGTTCCGCTGGAAAAAGAGGGGTCCCTGACCCTGGAGAGCTCCTCCCTCTCCAGGGAGGAGCTCCTCTCGGCTGCCCTGGCCCTTCTGGAGGAGATCGCCCTCAGGAGATAGGAATCGGAGGCAGAGGGGGTAGAAAGAGAGGGAGCGAAGGGCCGGAAAGGCCCTTCGCTCCCTCTCTTTTCTGGGCTGTCCGTCCCTCTTATTCCTCCGGTTCGAACATATCCTTCCCCACGGCGCAGACCGGGCAGACCCAGTCATCGGGGATATCCTCGAAGGCCGTTCCGGGAGCCACGCCCGAGTCGGGATCGCCCTCGGCAGGATCATAGATCATTATATCCCCTCATTAGAAAAAGGCAACAGAAAAATTGTACGGTACTCCCCCTCAGAGGATCGCCGTCTTCTGCCCCTTCCCTCCCGAGAGGCAGACCGATCCGTCCGCCGTGATCAGGTAGTCGTCCTCGATCCTCATGCCTCCCCACCCCTCGAGATAGATTCCGGGCTCGACGGTCACCACGTCCCCCTCGGCGAGGACGTCCGTTGACAGAGGGGAAAGCCTGGGGGCCTCATGGACCTCGAGGCCGAGGCCGTGCCCGAGGCCGTGGGAGAACTGCTTCCCCCACCCTCCGTCGGTTATGATTTTCCGGGCCACGGCATCGGCCTCCACGCCCGTCGTCCCCGGGCGAAGAGCCCGGGCTGCCTGGAAATGGGCCTCCAGGAGAAGGGCTTCAATTTCCGCTCCTCTGGCGGAGAGGGGGCCGAGGGAAAAGTTTCGGGTCAGATCGGACATGTACCCCTCCACGGTGGCGCCGAAATCCACGGTCACCATATCCCCCCGGCGGAAGGGGCGCTCCGTGGGGAACCCGTGGGGGAGGGCGCTCCGCTCCCCCGAAGCGACGATGAAGCCGCTCCCCTTCCATCCCCCTTCCGCTCCCATTCTGCGGAGGGTGTATTCGAGAAGGGCGTTGAACTCCTTCTCTGTCATCCCCTCCCGGACGGACTGAAGGACCTCATGGTAGGCGTCGGAGGCGATGATCCCCGCCCGGCGGATGTATTCTGCCTCAAGGGGGTCCTTTTTCCGACGGAGGGAGGGGAGGAGGGGGGAGCAGTCCCTCCATTCCGGAAGGGCCGGTCTGACCGCCGAGAAGAGATTGACTGAGAGGCGGTCCCCCTCGTACCCTCCGGCGGACCAGGGCCGGGAGCGGAGGATCTCCCCCGTCTTCTCGGGAAGAGAGACACTGCCCTGGTTGACGAGTTCGAAGGGGGATTCTTTTTTTGCCTGGAGAAGGTACCTGCCGTCCGTCACCAGCCAGGCTCCGGACCGCTGTTGTACCGCTCCGTTACAAGGATGAAGAAGACGTCGATCTTCTCCCGCTCCATCCCCTCCCTCAGGCGGGCGAGCCGGGCATCGATATGAGAAAAAACCATGAATTTCCCTTTCCGGGCCTCGTTCAGCCCTGAGGTTCTCCGGGCATTTCGCCGGGCTCCTTCACCCCGGGGTGAAGGGTGTTTTCAGGCAGTCCTGAAGGGTTATCCCCGGAAGCTCTTTTCGACCGGCCTCTGCTCCTCAGGCTGTACTCGCATCCGCACCAGCTCTGCCGATAGAGTCCGAGCTCCCGAGAGATCTTCACCGACCGGAGAAATCCCCCCTGCCTGCGGAAGATCCGGTGCACCCAGGTGAGGCCGTGGCGCTCCGCCATCTCCGCGCCGATGGAGTTGATCAGATGAACGTCTTTATGGGGGCTGATGGTCAAAGTGGTGCAGAGGAAGGGGATCTCCCGGAGGGCTGCGGCCCGTGCGGCGGCCTCAAGCTGCAGGCGGAAGCAGAGTTCACACCGCTTTCCCCCCTCGGGCTCATCGGCCAGAGGAGGGGCCAGCTCCTCCCATTCCGTCCCGTCGCCCGTCTCCCGGACGAGGGGTACGGACCGCAGGAGAAGAAGGCTGGTCAGCCCCTCGAAGCGCCGCCGCTCCTCCTCCCCGGGCCAGATGTTTTTGCCCCACCAGTAGGCCGTGACATCATACCCCTCCCCCGGAAGGTCCTCGAGGGGGACGGTGGCGTCGGGGGCGCAGCACACGTGGAGAAGGAGCTTCTTTCCGTCCACCCCTTCCTCCTATTTTCCCAGGAGCTTCAAAAAGGCTTCCCCCAGGGAGGGGCCGTCGAGCCCCATGGAGGCGATCACGTCG
>JALHFZ010000157.1:0-1783 GCA_022837505.1 Synergistaceae bacterium | reverse complement strand
GGACCCCATTCCGCTCGCGGCAGCGTGGTCCTCACAGGTCAGGATGGGTCCTCTGACTGCGGCCTCTCTCAGGGCATCGTCGTCGGGGTGAAGCGGGCTTGAGACGGAATAGACCGCCGGGGTGATCCCCTTCTTCCGGAGGATCTCCCGGGCTTCAAGGGCCCGGGCGGCCATGGCCCCGAGGGCGAAGATGGTTCCGTCCTTCCCCTCTCTCACGAGGGTCGCCTTGCCGTACCGGAAAGGCCTCTCTCCGCCGAAGAGGGGGTTCCCCTCCCCGTCCTCGAGGACTGAAAGCTTGCTCCTTCCCATGGCGATGCAGATGCAGCCGCTTTCTCCGAGAGCCCACCGGGTCGCCCGGTCCGTCTCGTTCGGGTCTGCGGGGACGACCAGCCGCCATCCGAAGGTATTCCGGAGCAGGCCGACGTAGTCGATGGCCTGGTGGGTCATTCCGTCCTCCCCCACGTCAAGCCCCACATGGGTGAGGACCGTCTTGAGGTTCGCCGAGTTGATGTCGTTCAATCTCTGCTGGTTGTAGACCTCCGACAGGCCGAAGACGCCGAAGCCGGCCCAGAGGGAGACCACCCCCGCGGTGGAGGCCGCCCCTGCGACCGTTGCCGTGGCGTGCTCCTGAATGCCCGTCTGGATAAACCATTCAGGACATTTCTTCGCGAAGTCCCCGGTCTTCACCGAGGAGGCGAGGTCGCAGTCGAAGACCAGGAGGGGGGTACCTCCCGGTCGGGAGCAGTTCTCCTCCCCCACGTCGGCGAGGGCGGTGCCGAAGGCGGAGCGGTTGTCCGTCTTTTTATCGGCGTTGCTGTAGGTTCGGGGAGTCCCGGTGGAGAGGTCTCCCGAGGAGGGGCGGATTTCCCTCCCTGCCGGAGGGGGAGACTTTCGAAGCTCCAGGGCTCGTTCGAGCAGAGAGGGATCTCCCCCCAGCTCCTTCATGGCCTGGACGTACAGCTCCTCTTTGGGGGCCTTGCCGTGGTATTCGGGGGTATTCTCCATGAAGGAGACTCCCTTTCCCATGATAGTGCGGCAGAGTATCACCGTGGGGACATCATCCCCCGCCGCCGAGCGGAGGGCGGCGTAGAGCTCCCGAAAGGAATGGCCGTCGCACTCGGTCACCTTCCATCCGTCGGCCTTCCAGAGGGCCGGAATGTCCGCCGGCATGACGGCATCGAGGGTTCCCGAGATCTGGATGTTGTTCCAGTCCACGAGGACGGTGAGATTTGTCAGTTTCTCCTTGGCGGCGATCCGGCGGGCCTCGGCGCTCTGCCCCTTGGTCTGCCCTCCGTCCCCCATGAGGACGTAGGTTCGTCCGCCCTTCTTCCGGGCCCTCTGGGCGAGGGCGAAGCCCACACCGGCGGAGAGCCCCTGGCCGAGGTTGCCGCTCCCCCAGTCGATTCCCGGTACTGCCCGCTCCACGTGCCCCTGGAAGGGGGATCCGCACTGGCGGAAATGGGCGACGGCGTCAAGGGGATCGAAAAATCCCCAGGCGGCAAGGGCGGAGTAGGCTCCCGGGGAGGTATGGCCGTGGCTGATGGCGACATAATCCCTGTCGATCTCAGAGTAATTCTCCGGAGTGAGGTCCGCCACGGCATAGACGGCCAGATACATCTCCAGGCTCGAAAAGGACCCGGCGGGGTGGCCGCTGTCCGCGGCGGTCACCATGGTCAGGATGTTTCTGCGGCATTCGGCGGCCGCTTTTTCCAGTGCTTCCGTCATGGAGTCCGACAGGGATTCCACGGGGAAATTGGTCAGTTCGGGAAGCGTACGGTTCAAG
>JALHFZ010000156.1 GCA_022837505.1 Synergistaceae bacterium | reverse complement strand
CGTAACGTACCGTTTCTTCAGCTCCTCCTTGGCGAAGGCCTCTTCCGCCAGGTTTCCGATAACGCCGGAGAGCGCCTCGAGTTCCGAGAGGGGGCCCGAGTACAGAACCACGGAGGGGTCCTTCCCCCACCGGATGGTCCTGAGCTTCTCGGCGATCCCCCGGAGGGGAACGGCGAGATACCGCCATAAAAGAAGCATACCCATAAAGACTGCCGCAGAGGTCCCCATGGCCGTCAGAATCCAGAAGCGCCAGATACCCGTCAGGGGGGCCAGAAGGGCCGTCCTCGAGACGGCGGCAAGGATGAAGTTTCCGTCCTCAAGCTCCCGAAGCACCACATGATAGTCGTTTCCTTCCTCATCCCGAACCTTTACGGGTTCGTCGGAAAAAAGGACGTTCCTGCGGAGGGGAAGAATTTTTTCGGCACCAGGAGACCCTCCCAAAATCTTGCCGTCCGGTCCTATAAGAAGGATCCCTCCCGACTCCCCCTTGTTCAGCCCAGGATCCATGGAGAGCATCCGCAGCCGCATTGGCTTCGGCATTCGCTGCCTCATGGAATGGGCTCTTCCCATAAAGGCGGCGCTGTTAGAAAAAGAGTCGGCGAGGTCCAGGACGTAGGAGCGCATCATGGAGTCCATAGCCTCCTCCTGGGCCCGGTAGGTATGGAGGGAGAGGAGGAACCCCGGAGGAGGAACCCCGCGACGGTGAGGAGGGTGACGACGATCATGAGGATAAGAAGCAGGTTTTTTTTCATGGACCGTTCCTTTCTTCGCCCAGGAGCTGAAGTTCTTCCAGCAGGACGATCCCCTTCTTCAGGGCGAGGAGAATCGCCTCCGTCTTGTTTCTCGCCGAGAGTTTGCCGTAGATGGAGGTAAGATGGGCGGCCACGGTCCGCTCCGTGATGGAGAGAAGGGCGGCAACCTCCGAGGCGGGCATCCCCTGCCCCGCGAGGACGAGCACCTCCCTCTCCCTGGGTGACAGCTCCTGGGGGGGCTCGCCGTCCCGCACAAGGGAGACGGAGGGGTCGAGGTAGAAGATCCCCCGGGCAGTGTCGAAAACCGCCCGGCGAAGCTCCTCCAGGGGGGCGGACTTCAGTATGAACCCCTTCGCTCCGGCCCGCACTGAGGCCATGACATACTGCTGGGCGCTGTAGGCCGTCAGCATCAGCACCTTCGTCTTCAGCCCGCTCTTCGCAATGCGCGCGGCAAGATCGATGCCGTTTCCTCCGGGCATTTCAATATCCAGCAGGGCGAGGTCTGGACGCAGCTCCTGCAAAGCCTCCCAGGCGGCCTCTCCGTCCTCGGCCAGGGCGACCAGCTCCATACCCTCCTCCTTTTCGATCCAGGCGGCGAGGCCTGACCGTGTGAGGGGGTGATCATCGGCAAGCAGAATCCGTATCATGGCGGCACCTCCCGGTGAATTGGAATTCTTTTCTTTCTGCGTACCATCAGCATGCAACAGATGACAGAATTGTAGCACGGCCATCCGCAACAGGGCTCCAGCATATCAGCCAGAGAGGACGGGAAGAATTGTCAATTCTTACAATCGGCGGACTGGTAGTTCGGACCATGCGCCCCCGGCAGGGGCAGGGTATCCTGTACTCCCGGCAGGGGCAGGGTATCCTGTACTCACACCAATTTGAAAGGCGGGATTCAGAAATGAAGAAGTTGAGCGGAAAAACATTGATACTCGTTCTGGCAATAGTGCTTGTGACAGCTGGAAGCGCCTTCGCATGGGGCGGGCGGACCGGACGGCCCATGGGAGCCCAGGGGATGCCGAACCAGCCGGGAGGCCAGATGTGGCAGCAGCAGATGCCCGGACAGTGGCAGGGAGGCCCTCAGCAGATGCAGCGCCAGGGCAGAGGCGGACACAGAATGGGCGGCAGAGGATGCTCCTTCATGGACGGACAGAGATTCGGCGGAAGGACGGGAATGTGGGGGGCCATTGAGATTCCCCAGGAGATCAGGGACAAGCAGACGGAGATGGCGAAACTTTCCATCGAGATGCGGAACGAAATGGGAAAGAACCCCATCAACCGCTCCGCAATCGAGGAGCTCTATAAAAAGCGCGTGGAGCTCAGAAATGAACTCTCCGGCTGGCGGATGCAGCAGCGCCTGGATATGATGGAGAAGCTTCAGAAGAAATAGAGGCGGGATCTGTAAGGGGTTGCGATAGGAGAGGGGGTTCATCTGAGATGAACCCCCTCTCCTTATGCTGTATACTGTTTTCTGATGCCAATGCTGAAATAACCTCACCGCCAGGGCATGGGGCGGTCTTCCCGCCGCCTGCCTCAGAGCATCCCTATAGGAGGAACAAAAATGTCTTCAGTTCTCGACCGTTTTATCAGGTATATTCAAATTCCGAGCCAGGCCCTTCCGGGAACGGAAAAAGTTCCGAGCACCCCTGGGCAGATGACCCTCGCTCAACTACTCGGGGAGGAGCTTAAACAGCTCGGCCTCGACGCCGTGGAGGTGGACGAACACGCCTACGTGACGGCCCGCCTTCCTTCCAATACGGAAAGAAAGGTGCCCACCGTGGCCTTTCTCGCCCACCTCGACACGGCTACGGAGGTCACCGATGACACCGTTCGCCCCCGTCTCGTGGAGAACTACGACGGCTGCGACATCGTGCTGAACGAAAAAGACGGGGTCGTCCTCTCCCCCTCAGTATTCCCCGATCTTCTGAAGTACCGGGGGGAGACCCTGGTGGTCACCGACGGAACGACCCTCCTCGGGGCGGACGACAAGGCGGGGATCGCGGAGATCATGGCGGCCCTGGAGTACATGACGGCCAATCCGGAATTCCTCCACGGGGATATCCTCGTGGGCTTTACCCCCGACGAGGAGATCGGCCACGGAGCGAGCCTTCTCGACCTTGAGAAATTCGATGCCGATCTTGCCTACAACATCGACGGCGGAGCGGTGGGGGAGATCAGTTACGAGAACTTCAACGCTGCCAAAGCGAAGATTGTGATCCACGGCCGGAGCGTCCACCCCGGCAAGTCCAAGGACAAGATGGTCAACTCTATCCTGCTTGGCATGGAGCTGGCGGGGATGTTCCCTCCGGAGGAGACCCCCTCCCATACGGAGAAGTACGAGGGGTTCTTCCATATTCTCGGATTCTCCGGCAATGTGGAGACCACGGAGATGAACTATATCATCCGGGATCACTCCGCCGAAAAGTTCGCTGAGCGCAAAAAAGCGATGGAGTCAGCCGTTGAGACCATCAACAACAAGTACGGAAAGGGAAGGGCGGAGCTTGAGATGAGCGACCAGTACTACAACATGCTCGACAAGATCAAGCCCCAGATGCACATCGTCGAGACCGCCCTCGAGGCCATGAGTCAGGTCGGCATCGAACCCAAAATCATCCCCGTCCGGGGAGGAACCGACGGCGCCCAGCTTTCATTCCGGGGGCTGCTCACGCCGAATATCTTCGCCGGCGGTCACAACGCCCACGGCAAACACGAGTTCATCTCCGTCCAGTCCATGGAGAGCAAACACGAGTTCATCTCCGTCCAGTCCATGGAGAAGGCCGTGGAGGTCATTCTGAAGATCACGGAGCTCTACGCAGCCAAATAGGCGGGACCGATTTAGAAAAATGATGGGAGAGGGACTAGTGACGGGCTCCTCCATATTAAAAGCATCTAGGAGGAAGGCGAACTTATGCCGAAGGCAACTGTCAAGAAATCCTTGACAGTTGCCTTCGGGGAATCGTGAAGTAAGAGTCTGTTATGACACAAGGGGGAGGGTCCGATTGATCGGACCCTCCCCCTTTCGCTTTCTTGCTGTCCCTATTTCGACTGGCGCACCACCAGGGCGGCGAAGTATCCCGCCCCGAGGCCGTTGTCGATGTTCATGACCGAGACCCCCGAGGCGCAGGAGTTGAGCATGGTCAGCAGAGGGGCGATGCCGCCCAGGTTGGCTCCGTACCCGGTGCTCGTGGGCACGGCGACAACGGGACAGGAGACAAGCCCGCCCACCACGCTGGGGAGGGCCCCCTCCATCCCCGCCACGGCGACGATGGCCCGGGAGCTCTGGAGGACCTCCACGTGGGCCAGAAGGCGGTGGAGTCCTGAGACTCCCACGTCGTAGAGGCGTATCACTTCGCACCCCATGTATTCTGCCGTCACCGCGGCCTCCTCGGCCACGGGGACGTCGCTGCTGCCGGCGGTG
>JALHFZ010000065.1 GCA_022837505.1 Synergistaceae bacterium | reverse complement strand
CCCCGTTCCGCCCGAGCAGATCCCCCTCCTCTGCCGCGCACCCCTTCCCGACGCCTTCAGACCGGCCGGAGCCTGAGACCACCCTCCCTTACCCTGACTCTCCTTCCGGAGAAGGGCTTCTCCGGTTACAATATGGGAAAATAACTTCTCCTGCGAAAAGAGGATGATCATGGATATTTCCCTGATGCCGGGCGACTGGCTCATATTTCAGAAGGACATGGTGCTCGTGAAGTCGAAATTTCCCCTGATTCTGCCGAAGACGGAGGACACCCCCCTCTTTGCCGACCGGCTGCTCTCCAGAGGAGAACTCTCCCCCGCAAGGGGGGGGTACCTGTGGGGGGAGTACCCACCGGAAGAGGAGCTTCCCTGGGGGTTTGAGCCCGTGGGACTACGGGAGCTCTGGGGGCTCGGGGGAGACCTGCTCTTTCAGTCGGCGGGGACGGCCTTTCAGTTCATGGACTGGCAGCGGACCTCCCGGTTCTGTTCCCGGTGCGGCGGACCCATGGTACCTGGGGACGAGGACCGGGCCTTCGCCTGCGAAAAGTGCGGCTATCTCTCATACCCCGTAATCACCCCGGCGGTGATCGTGGCGGTAACGAAGGAGGAGAAACTGCTGCTGGCCAGGAGTTTTCATTTTCCGAAGGGAAGGTACAGCGTGCTCGCCGGTTTCGTCGAGCCGGGAGAGAGCCTGGAAGAGGCAGTGAGGCGGGAAATCCTTGAGGAGGTCTCCCTCAAAGTGAAAGACGTTACCTACTTCGGAAGCCAGCCCTGGCCCTTCCCCCACTCTCTCATGCTCGGTTTCACCGCCCGATGGGAAGAAGGGGAAATCACCCCTGACGGCAAGGAGATCGAGGACGCAGGATGGTATACTCCCGACACCCTGCCGGTCATGCCTCCCTCCAACAGCATCTCCCGGCAGCTCATCAACTCGTGGCTCAAAGGAACGCAGGATCTCCGTTCACCAAAGAATGACGGACAATGAAAATTGTCCCACTCCTCCTTGCTTGTACTGAAACAACGTTCATGACTTGTTTGGAAAGGCCTGTACTGAATCATGAATTTACGCGTATCAAAGGAGAGTGAATGCTGTGATCCAAAGCCGATATCCCTTCCTGAGACTGACAGGGACACCAAAGGAACGAGGGCGGACCTACGGTAATTTTTGTCAGCAGCAGATTGAAACAAGCATTTCAAACTATGCGACAATGTTTCAAAACTATAACAACATCACCTGGGAGGGCGCCAGGAAAATCGCCCTTGGTTTTTTTCCTTTTATCCAAGCTTACAGTCCGAAATTGATAGAGGAAATGGAAGGCATCGCAGAAGGCTGCGGAAAAGATTTTGAGGATATTCTCACCCTTAATTCAAGAAGCGAAATAGTTCTCGACAGACAAGTGGACGGATGTACCGCTTTTGGAGTTACGCCATCGATATCTTCTGATGGGAAGACCTATCTTTGTCAAAATTGGGATTGGATTAGACAACAAAGCGATTCTTTGGTTGTAATCAGCCTGGAACAACATCCAGATCCAACGATTTTGATGATCGCGGAGGCTGGAATGATCAGCGGCAAAGGGATTAACAGTGCCGGACTGGGCGTAGGTTTCAACGCTCTCACGACCGGCCATGGGAAAATGGGGGTACCGGTGCATATTCTGCTTCGCGGGCTTCTGGATTCTCCTGCCCTGGCCGATGCAGTCCAAGCTATTGCCGTTGCAGAAAGGTCCAGTTCTGCGAATTTCATTGTCGGCAATTCCGAAGGAGAGATCATTGATATTGAGTTTTCCCCGGAGGACTTTTGGGTCTTTTATGCAGAACGAGGGTGGTTAACCCATACCAATCACTTTACTGCCCCAAACTTGATAAATAAAGTTGAAGACAAAGGGAAAACCATGCTGCCCGATACCTTCCAAAGGCTTGGCCGGATCAACATGCTCCTCTCGAACCATGAGGGGCAAATTGATTTTGAGCATTGTGCAGCCTTTCTTTCTGACCATAAAAATTTTCCCGATTCGATTTGCCGGCATGAGGATCCCCGCGACTCTCAGGGAAAACAGCTTGCTTCTGTCTATTCTACGATCATGAATCTTACGGATGGCATCATTTGGTTCAGCAATTCCAATCCCTGCCTTGGCAATTTCTCGTCCTATACCTCAAAAACCAAGAAATGAAGTGAAAATGATCCGACAGCCCTTAACCTGTATCTGCCTTACCTCATTCACAGGCCGGTGTATCGATAAAGATGAGCTGCCCCAGAAAAGTAAATATTATAGTGATCTAGCCTCCGATCTCTTTCCATGATAGAATAACAGCAGATAAATAATTCTCAAAAAGAACATTAACCGGAGGTGAATGTTATGGAAAGAACGGGAATTATCACTATGAAGGGAAACCCCCTGACGCTCGTCGGACCGGAACTCAAGGTGGGGGATAAAGCACCTGATTTCACTGTAGTAAACCAGGATCTGAAACCGGTGACACTGAAGGATTTTGACGGGAAGTTCAAGGTCATCTCCGTCACGCCCTCCCTCGATACGCCCGTCTGCGATCTGCAGATCCACTGGTTCAACGAGGATGCGGCCAATCAGCCCCAGGATGTGGCCGTGCTGAATATCTCCATGGACCTGCCCTTCGCCATCAAGCGCTTCTGCGCCACCGGGGGGATCGACAAGGCCGTGGCTCTTTCGGACCACCGGGACGCCTCCTTCGGAACGAACTGGGGTGTGCTGATCAAGGAGCTTCGCCTCCTCGCCCGGTCGATTTTCGTGGTGGACAAGGAGAACGTGATCCGGTACGTCCAGATCGTCAAGGAGCAGATTACCGAGCCGGATTACGATGCAGCGCTGAACGCCCTCAAGAAATTGATGTAGCCCCTCTTCGCTCCTCCAGAGGCCCGGAAGCTTTCCGGGCCTCTTTTTTATTGCCCTTTACGGCCTACCGGGTGGCGAGGAGAAACCCCGTGACGATGGAGACTCCCCAGAGGAGGAGGCCGAAGAGGATCCCCGATTTTCCCGCCTTCCGCACCACGGAGCGGTGCAGGCCGAACCCGACGATATAGAGGGCCGCCGCCATGAAGACCTTGCCCGAGGCGGACAGCAGGCTCCAGAGGCGCGGCAGGGGGACAAAGGACGACACCAGGGAGGCAAGGAGAAAGAGAAGGATGAAGGGGGGGACGGAGAACTTCCCCTTCTCACCCCGCCTCAGGGAGATGGCGAAGACGAGGGGGGTGATCCACAGGGTGCGGGTGAGCTTCATGATGGTGGCCGTGGAGAGGGAGACGTCCCCCAGGACCGATGCCGCCCCGACGACGGAGCTCGTGTCGTGGATGCTCAGGGCGCACCAGACGCCGTACTGCTCGGGGGTGAGGACCAGAAGGCGGGCAAGGACGGGGAAGAGGAAGAGAGCCACCGTGTTCAGAAGAAAGACCACCCCCATGGAGACGCCGATCTGTTCATCCTCTGACTTCATCACCGAGGAGATGGCGGCGATGGCGCTGCCGCCGCAGATGGACGTTCCGTAGGTGATGAGCTTCAGCGTACCGGGCTTGAGGGGAAAAAACCGGAGAAGGGTAAACCCCGTGGCCAGCACCACGGCGAGGCTCACGGCGGTCTGCCAGAACCCCTGCCCCCCCACGGCGATCACCTGGGCTATATTGAGGCCGAAGCCGAAGAGGACCACCGCCGTGTTGAGGGTGAGCTTCCGGACTTTGCCCAGCCAGGGGGGACGGACGACGGGGAGAAAATTGCCCGCCGCCGCCCCGGCAAGGAGGGCGAGCCCCACAGCATAGGCCCTGAGGGGAGGATAGAGGGCCGCGAAGAGGACAAGAGGGAGGGGGGCGTAAAAAGGCCAATTTTTTTTCAGTTCCCTCATACCGTCCGGGCTGCCCCCTCAAAATAGCTTTGATAATGGAAGAGGGCGGGAATACCCCCCGTATGGACGAAGAGGACCCTCTCCCCTTTCCCGCACACCCCCTGGCGCAGAAGATCAAGCATTCCGGCGAAGGCTTTTCCCGTGTAGACGGGGTCGAGGAGGATGGATTCCGTCCGGGCGAGGAGGGTTACGGCGTCGATCATCCCCTTAGTGGGAAGGGAGTACCCCTCCCCCACGTACCCGTCCTCGCAGGAGATGAGGTCCCGGGGAAGGGCGTCTTCGATGCCGAGGAGAGATGCCGTCTCCGCCGCCAGTTTTTCCACGATAGGCACCTGGAGGGAGTTGGGGCGGCTGATATTGATCCCCGTCAGGGGGATGCCGGAGCGGTTTCCCCACAGCCCCACGGCAAGCCCCGCGTGGGTTCCCGCACTGCCGCTCGTGGTGAAGATCCGGTCGAAGGGAGCTCCCTTTTCAAAGGACTGGGCGAGAATCTCCTCGGCGCAGGCGACGTAGCCCAGGGCACCGAGGGCATTGGACCCCCCTCCCGGTATGACGTAGGGCTTTTTCCCCGCCCGCCGCAGCTCTGCGGCGGTTACCTCCATCTCCGAAGCCATATCGGATTTTCCCGGAACCACCCGGAGGGAATCCACACCCATGAGATTGAAGAGAAAGTTGTTTCCCGATGCGTGATGAGAGTAGCTGCCTGGGACCCGCTCTTCGATGACGAGATGGCATTCGAGCCCCTCTTTTCTCGCCGCGGCGAGGGTCAGCCGGCAGTGGTTCGACTGCACCGCTCCGCAGGTGACGAGGGCATCGGCCCCCTGGGCGAGGGCATCCGCCAGGAGGAACTCCAGTTTACGGGTTTTGTTTCCCCCGGGGAAGAACCCGAGGAAGTCATCCCGTTTGATCCAGATCTCAGGCCCGCCGAGAAGGGCCGTCAGGCGGGGAAGGAACTCCATGGGCGTAGGCCCCTGGGTGTAGCGGCGGCGGGGAAATCGTGCAAGGTTCATATTTTCCAGCTCCTTTTTTGTTGCAGGGTATCAGCGAGATCCTTCGGCTGACTTCCAAAGGGCGCGGATCCAACGAAAAAAACGCCCTCCGTAAAAGAGGGCGCAAAATGACTTCGGCTTGCGGAGGGCTACTCGGCCTGATCTTCCAGAGACTCGGCGAGGATGTACATCTTTCCGCTTCCCGTGGAGGAATGAAGCTTGCCCTCCAGACAGATGCGGGCGTCCTCCCCCTTCCCCCGAAGCCATTCCTGAAGGCCGGGGTCGAAGACGCGGACAGGAAGAAAGCTTGTCCTCTCGATGCCGTCATACCCAATGGAGGCATGGCGGAGGGAAAAGTGAAGATAGACCCCTCTTTTGCTTTTTCCGGTCCGATCTCCCTTTGGAAGGTGAATTGACCCGGTAACCCGTACGGAGTTTTCGAATTTCAATAAGTCCAGCTCCTTGCCCATGAATGCCCGGTGCTCCGGGACAGATAAAAGATATCACTTTTTCCCTTCCTTCGCAAACGGTCGGCAAAGGAAGAAAGGGAACAAAAAGAATACAACAAGACAACTGCACGCATCTTTATGCGAGTTTCGAAAAAGCAGATGTCCGGGCGGAATAAAAAACCGTCAGGCCAGTGCTTCCAAAGCCCTCACATTGATATACATCTCGCCGCTCCCAAGGGATGAGCGCACATCCCCATGGACTCGTACGATAGCCCCTTCCTGCAGGCTCTTCAGACTCTCCTGTATTTCCGGATCATAGATGCGGGCGAGAAGAAAATCTTTTCTGACGCTTCCATCCAGACCCGGAGTTTCCTGGCGAACCGAAAAAGGAACATACTTCTTCATCGGTTTGCCGGCGCTGGCCCCGGCGTGGCTGTGATGGAGCGTCCCCGAAACCGTCACGGCGTTTTCCGTCACCATCTTGACATCAACTCCCGTTTTCGGATATGGATCTGTTCATAGAATTTTTCTTCCTGACAATCCTGCCTCTTATTGTACCGTTTTTTTCCCTTCCTGTCCTCCTCCGGAAAAGAAAAAACCGCGGCCTCCCGGCCGCGGTTTTTTCTCTTTATCTTCATAGATGAAAGGGTATCCGGCTAGATGGAAGAGAATTCCCCGGGCTTCCCCTTCTGGCGGTGGACATAGACGCTGCAGGGCGCTCTGGTGACCACCTTGGCGGCCACACTCCCGAGGAAGAACCGCTCCACTCCGCTCAGCCCCCGGCCGCCGATGAAAATGATGTCGGCGTTCTCTTTTTCGGCAAAACTCACTATCTGTTCATAGGGCCTCCCGGTGGTGATATATACCGACATTTTTGGAATTCTTTTCCCTGCAAGCACCATGCGGTTGCGGATGAATTCTTCGAAGTCCTTTTTTACTGCGGAAACAGGAGGGGAACTATAGGCAACCCCCTGGGCATAAAAGATCGGTCTTTGATCGACAGGAGATATAACATGGAGAAAAAGCATTTCCGCATCTTTTTCCCGGTTTGCATAGTCAATGGCGTAATCCACCACTCCTTTGCTGGCTTCGCTTCCGTCGATGGCCACAACTATTTTCTTCATACCTTCGCCCTCCTCTGGAGTGTAAGCTGTTAGTAGAATTCAATGGAAATGTAAAGAAGGAAAGTGTACACTTCTTTTCTGTAATTATACCATTCTTTATATTCCTTCTGTCTATTGCAGGCTGAAGAAAGAGGAATATGCTCCCGGGCGGAAATGAAAAGCCCCTCCTTACACATCACTAAAAGAGGGGCTGCTCTTTATTTATGCCCTCGGCATTCCCTTGAGGAAAAGCAGGCTACACCGTGTTGTATTCCCCCGCCGATCCCTTCGGGCGATGGACATAGACGCTGCAGGGCGCTCTCGAGACGACCTTGGAGGCCACACTGCCGAGGAAGAAGCGCTCCACTCCGCTCAGCCCCCGGTGCCCGATCATAATCATGTCGGCATCCTCTTTTTCAGCGAAGCTCACAATCTGGTCGTAGTCCCTTCCGGTGCGGATAAAGACGGACATCCTGGGGATAGTCAGTCCGGAGAGCTCTATCCGCTTCTGGATGAAGTCCTCGAATTCCTTCTGCACCTCGGCGTCGGAGGGGGGCATATAGGCCGCTCCCTCTCCATAAAAGATGGGCTTCTGGTCAAGGATGGAGATGACATGGAGAAAAAGCATCTCCGCGTCCGGTTCCCTGTTGGCATAGTGAATGGCGTAGTCCACCACTCCCTTGCTTGCCTCGCTTCCGTCGATTGCCACGACAATTCTTTTCATGATCTTGCCCTCCTTCTCATTTTTTCAGCACAAGGATGCCAAAAATCAAAATAAGAGATGCAAATATATCCTTTCCATTATTATAGCACGTATCCTATTACTTTTCTCCCTCCTCATTCCTTTATATTGCCCGGAACATGCTGATGAAACTGGAGTATCGTCCTCCGGCACATCTATTTCCTGTTTTTATTTTGTGCTAGAATTATCCAAAATGTGCCGTTAGTCAATCAAGGGAGGCTGGTCATGGTGGGCACCAAGAGGCTTTTTCGATTTTTGTCCCTGATTTTTTTCCTTATGGTCTTTCTTCTTTCCGCGATCTCCTGGGCGGAAAGCGAAGAGGGCGTCTCCACCCACATCGAGCTCATCCTCGACGCCTCGGGCAGCATGTGGTCGAAGCTGGGAAACACTACCCGCATCGAGGCGGCCCGGGAGGCCCTCGGCAGCATAGTCGACGACCTTGCGGCCCGGAAGGGAATCGCCGTGGGGCTGCGGGTCTACGGCCACCGGACGAACGACTGTAAAGACACGAAGCTCGAGATCCCCATCGGTCCTCTCGACGGAGGAAAAATGAAGGCCTTCATCGCCGGGATCAAACCCAAGGGAAAGACCCCCATCGCCTACTCCCTCCTTGAGGGGGCAAAGGATTTCGACCCTGCCTTCGAGGGGAGCAAAGTCATCATCCTCGTCACCGACGGACTGGAAAGCTGCAACGGCGACCCCTGCGCCGCAGCAAAAGAGCTGGCGGACAAGGGAGTCGTCTCGAAGATCCACGTGGTGGGCTTCGGCCTCGACAAAAAATCCATGAGTCAGCTCGCCTGCATTCCAAAACCCTCGGGAGGGCTTCTTCTCGAGGCCGGAAATGCGGCTGAACTGTCGAAGGCCTTCGATGAGATAGTAAAGTCTGTCCTCGACAGCAACCTCGAGGTGAAGGGGGTGGACAGCAAGGGGAGGGGGGTCTCGATCGACGTAACAGTCATGAAGGACGGAGATCCTGTCCTTGAAGCCTCCGGCGAGACCGTCCGGGAGAACCTTCCCGAGGGGAACTATCTCGTCAGGGCCGTTGCCGCCGCTACCGGCGAGGAGATCCTTTTCGAGGGGGTCGACCTTCTCCCTGACAAGCTCACATCCCTGAAGGCCGTCTTCTCCTCGGGAATCATCCGCATCCGGGGCACCGACGGAACGGGGAAGGGGATCACGGTTTCCTGCGAGATCTTCGCCGCTGATTCCGAGGAGGCGCTGGATTCCTTCATCTGCTCCGACTGGGAGATGAAGGCCCTTCTTCCCGGGAGCTACCGGGCGAAGGTCGGTGCATCCGATTCGGGGGCAGCCACGGTCATCGAATTCGAGATCAAGGACGGAGAGAAGCTCGACAGGGAGGTATCCTTCGCCCAGGGGAAACTGATCCTGGACGCCAAAGACTCAAAGGGAAAGGCAGTCTACATCGATTCGTGGGTCTACAAAGCCCCCTACGACAAGGATTCCCCCGAAGAAGCGGACCGCAACGGCGGAACGGGGGAGGTCCCCTTCACCCTCGTCCCCGGAACCTACGACATTCTCGTACGGGAGTCGAACACCTCCACAGAGCAGTGGCTCAAGGGTGTGGTCGTCGAGGGGGGGAAGACCATCCGAAAGGAGCTCTCCTTCGCCCAGGGGAAACTCATCCTCAACGCCGTGGACTCGAAGGGGAAACCCCTCTATGTCGATTCGTGGGTCTACAAGACCCCGTACGACAAGGATTCCCCGGAAGAAGTGGACCGCAACTGCGGGACGGGCGAAGTCCCCTTCACCCTCGTACCCGGGACCTATGACATTCTCGTACAGGAGGGAAACACTTCAACTGAGCAGTGGCTTAAGGGTGTTATTGTCGAGGGAGGCAAGACCCTCAGAAAAGAGGTTCTTTTCGCCCAGGGAACGGTGAAACTCTCCGCCAATGGATTCGACGGCAAGCCCGTCTACTTCTACGTTGATGTCTATGCCTCTCCTGCGGAGGATAACGAAGATGTACTCCATAACGACAACGGAGAGGGAGAGTTTGTTTTTCAGATCGTACCGGGAAAATACGATCTGAAAATCAGGGTGGACCAGACTCCGGCGGTCCTGTGGGAAAAGGACGTGGAAGTGGCTGCTGGAGGAAAGATAGAAAAGGCTTTTTCGTTCCCCGCCGCAAGGGTACGAATCGTTCCTCCGAAGAAGGCAAATAAAAGGGATTATATCTACGTGAGCGCCTTTCTCTCCCCTTCCGAGGAAAATGGAGACCCTGTCGCCACGGACAGCGGTGACGGTGAATACGTCCAGCTCTTCCTCATGCCGGGAACCTACGATCTGCAGATCAAAACCGATGACGACAGGGAGATGGAGATCAAGGGAGTGGAGCTGGGGGAGAACGAAAAGTTCACAAAAGAGGCGACCTTCGGAGAGTAGGGTTTTGCCGCCGAAAATACGCAGGGGTGGGAGCGGCTTTCTCTGGCCGCTCCTTTTTTTACGGCTGTTCCTCGAATTCCCGCTTGTAGTCCCGGCCCGACCCCATCATGACGCTGATGAAGTTCAGGGAGGGGATGTTCTCGCAGACGATCTTGATGATGGCGGCGATGATCACGGAGATAAGTGCTCCCACCACGCCCCATATCAGGCCCCAGAAGAGGAGGGAGATGAGGACTACCACCGGGCTGAGGTTCAGCCGGTCCCCCATAACCTTCGGCGTAATCAGGTTGCCTATGCTCATCTGGATTGCGAGAAGGGCGAGGGCAGTGGCGACGGCCGGAGTGAACCGTGGATAGAACTGCACCAGCGCCACGAGAACGGGCGGGATGGACGCCACGATGGACCCCACCGTGGGGATGAAATTGAGGATGAAGGCAAGCACCCCCCAGGTGACGGCGAAGTCGACATGGAGAGCTTTGAGAGCCGCCCATACAACCATTCCCGTCACGGCGCTGATGAGGGTCAGGGCGCTCAGGTACCGGCCGATCTGGGATGAGACGGTGTCGAGAATTTTTTTCACCTTCGCGGCGTTGCAGGGAGCAAAGGCCTTCTGGAGTTTGTACTCGAAATAGGGCGCTCCGAGGAAGAAATCGGCGGGGAGATCGAGGTTTTTCGTGACCGTCTGGCCGATCTCCACAAGTCGGGCGTAATACCTGGGAAAGGCCGTGGTGAAGGCGACGACTCTCTGGTTGACGAAAAGAACGCTGAGAAAGCATATGCCGAAGAAGAGGGCGAGCACCACTGCGACATTGATGAAGTGAGGAATTTTCAGCCTGGCAAGAATGCGGACGGTAGGGCCGAAGATGTATGAGAGCAGCCATGCCATAATGAGCGGAATGAAGACGGCCTGGGCAAAATTGAGGACGAAGCCCACAGCCACAAGAGAAATGACCCCCACGAGCGCAATGATGACTCTGAAGTTCCCCACGACCCTATCTCCCCCTTTTTTTCTGCCCTTTCCCCTGGTGCCATTGTACAGGAGGAAGTTCTTTAGAAAAAGGTTTTCCTCTCTCTTTTTCCGAAAGAAAACATACCCCGGGGCGGGATGAAAAGATCTGTACCATGGCATTGCCTCCAGTCCGGAAAAAGAGGCTGCCGTTCATAGCGAAGGGCAGCCTCTCGGAGCGGATATATCAGAGGGAAGGGTTTCAGACCATGCCGTCGGCTTCAAGGATCGTCCGGGCCAGGACCTCAGCGCCCCGGACGAGATCGTCGGGGGAGGTGTATTCCTCCCGGGAGTGGCTGATTCCTCC
>JALHFZ010000155.1 GCA_022837505.1 Synergistaceae bacterium | reverse complement strand
GAAGAGGGCTCCATCTCGAGCATCGACCTCCGGGACTGGCTCGGTCGTCTCGGCAAAACCATGGACAATTCTCCCGCAAAGGAGATCGCCGACCTCGAGGGCGCCATCGGCAGGCTGATCATCGCCACGGATAAAGGCCCCATGCTCCCCTCCAGCAAAGGACTTTCGATCTACGCCCCGCTGCGGGAGAACAACGTGCGGAACGGCTACGCCGAACTCGACTTCAACGGAAAAACCGGGTGGCTCGCCACTCTTTCCGCCCTCTACCAGAAACAGAAAGAGGAGGGGATGACCCCCCCGAAGGTCACAGCAATCGAGATCGGAATACCTAAACCTCGGCCGGGTGTCCAGCAGATCAAGGGAGGGAAGGACGCGGATATCACACCGACGCCTGAAATCATCCCTCTTTCGGGAGGAAGCATCAACGGGAGTTACGTTAAACTCACCATCGATGGAAAAGCCCTCCTCTGGGGGTACGCCGGCTTCGCTTACTCCGATACCCCCGACGGCGTGTACACCGTAACCTCCGACGCAATCCTTCTCGACGAAAACCTTGACCCCGAGGCCCGGGCTAAACGGTTAGAAGAGGCAGCCGATGTCTCCGACGTCATGACCCCTGTCTTCGCAGAAGGAAAGAACGAACTTCTCTACCAGGTGGGCGCCCTCGTCCACAAGCTCGCCAACAGCGAGAAAAGCGTCCCTGTCACAGTGAACTACCGGGACGTGTCGGACCTTTTCCACTTCACCATCGACGGAACCTACTCCGACCCCTGGATGAAAGGTGAAGTCCCCGCCCAGTTCATCGTGGACACGAGAACCTACAACATCGTGGCCATGATCTCCACCATCTTCTCCCCGGACGGCGTGGCCGTCACGGACCTTACTCCCCGGCCCGAAGGAATGTTCAGACCGTCCCTGCTCACCTTCGATCTTACCGGCCAGAGCATGATCGTTCCGGGCGAGCCGATTCAGTGGGGGGACGGACTCGACGTCCTCTTCGAACCCATTCCCGCAGGCAAAACCCTGAGGATCCTCGGCAAGGCAGAATCCATCGGAGGACGGGGGGCCACTCTGGTGAGCAACCCGGTACAGGTAAAAGCCAACCAGGAAATAGATCCCTTTGTCGATGCCACCCGCCGGCTTGGAGCAGCGAAGCTTCCGGGGAGATACACATCCTATATCGCCGTAGCTCAGCGCAACAACCAGGGAAAGATCATGGCCCCCGCGGGCGCCCTGACAGAAATCAAGGCGACGGGCGAGCCGGATGTCTTCACTCTCGTTATCGACGTGTACAACGAAAAGCAGGTGACCATGAGTTTTCTCTGGGAATCGAGAGGCCTTCCCAACCTTACCGTCTACAAGAAGAACGAACAGGGCGAGGGGTTTACCCCTGTGGAGAGGCGGTTCGCCCTTCTCCAGCCGGACGACAAAACCTATTCCTGGACAACCCTGGACGTCTACACCCTCGACAAGATGATGCTGGTTCCTCTGGACGAGCTGAATTTCCCGACCGGGTTCATGAACGGAAGCTGGGCTGGGAACGACGGAAGTTCTCTCGACATACGCCAGGGCACGGCGGTTTACGTCTCGGGAAAAGGAGTCCGGACAGAGGGGACATCCGCAATGAAGGACAATCTTCTCACCGTAACACCTGCTTCGGGGACACCATTCGGTTTCTTCTTCGGATATAACCCGGCGCGGAGCATCATGGTGGTGACCTTCACGGACGACGGAACAGCCGTCATCTACGACCGCAAAGGGCAGGCTCCTGCTCCGCAGCAGCCCCAGCAGCCCCAGCCCATGCCACAGCAGCCTCAGTATCCGCAGCAGCCCCAGCCCATGCCACAGCAGCCCCAGTATCCACAGCAGCCCCAGTATCCGCAACAGCCACAATATCCACAGCAGCCCCAGTATCCACAGCAGCCCCAGTATCCACAGCAGCCCCAGTATCCACAGCAGCCCCAGTATCCACAGCAGCCCCAGTATCCACAG